>JBPCIO010000134.1:0-28521 GCA_051006215.1 Chloroflexota bacterium | reverse complement strand
GCGTCGATGCGCCGCTTTTCCTCGATAAATTGGCCCGCCTTCTCACTAAAGGTGGGTTCGTAGGCGCGGCTGGGGACCAGCAGCGCGCCGCCGTGAATGCGGCGGACCAGACCCTCGGCCTCGAGGGCTTTCAGATCGCGTCGGATGGTCATCTCAGAGGCCGTCAGGTGGGCAGCCAGGTCCGCCACTGACACGCTGCCGGCAGTTCTCAAACGATCAAGAATGTGACCCCGACGCTCCCCTCGACTAGCGATAGTGTCCGACTCTGGTCGGTTCTGATCGGACGTGGCGATCATTTGTGTTCGAATTGAATACTCTTGACCCCCAACTGTCAAGCGCGGGCGCTGCGGTTATCAGCCGTGGGCGGGCTGCAGGCCGATGAACACCTGTGGCTGAGGCTGATATGGCTAGCCTGTGCAGCTCTGACCGCCTATCCTTGGCGCCACCTCATCCGCCGGAACGGGAGAACGACCCATGGCCGAAGCCACGCCACCACCCACTCCTGCACCTGCGCCCCTGACGCTGGACATGACAGCGTACGCGGACGCGGTGAATAACGCCTTGTACAACCAGGCGGTGTGTGTGATCGCCACCACCAATGACGGTGAACCCGACCTCGCGCTCAAGGGCAGCTTCATGGTGTGGGACTCCGACCACCTAGCGTACTGGGAGCGCGGGCTCAACGAGACCCTGGCAGCCATCCGAGCCAATCCGCACGTGGCGGTGCTGGTCCGACCTAAGGGCGCGCCGCCGCTTCGCTTCTACGGCGAGGCCCACGTGGTTGAAGACGCCGACCAACGCGAGGACGTCTACAAGCGAGTCGTGCCCCAGGAACAAGGCCGCGATCCTGAAAAGAAAGGCCTTGCCGTGCTGATTAGAGTTGACCGCGTCCGACAAGGGCCTCAAACCGTCAAGCGGTAGATCCGCCCAGGGCCAGTCAGCTCGCCCGCCGCGGCCCAGCTAGCCTCGATCTCTGGTCGGCCGCCTGGAGCAAGTGTCTACACTGGAGTCTGCCCATGCGCGGAGTGCGGTGGCTCGCGGTAGCCACGACGATTGGCATGTTCCTGGTACTGGTGATGGGCGCGGCGGTGACCAACACCGGCTCAGCGGAGGGATGCGGGCGATCGTGGCCGTTGTGCAACGGTCAGTTCGTGCCGGAGTTCACTGTCGCGACGGCTATCGAGTACAGCCACCGCGCCGTCACCGGCCTGGAGGGACTCCTGGTCGTGGCCCTGACCGCGGTTATGCTGCGCCTCTGGCGTAAGGAACGTGAAGTCGTCGTCCTGGCGCTGCTCATGGTCCTCACGCTGTCGCTGCAGGCCGGGCTGGGTGCAGGCGCTGTGTTAGCGCCTCAGTCGCCGTTGCTGCTAGCCACTCACTTCGGCGTGTCGCTGGTCGCCTTTGCCTCGACATTCCTCAGTGCCGCGGTGGCCTTCGAGCGCACTCGAGAGGCCGCGGCTCCTCGGCGGCAGGCCGTCCCCAGCAACTTTCGGCAGTGGGTGATCGGCGTCAGTCTATACGTTCTGGGCGTGGTGTACCTGGGAGCGTACGTCCGCCACGCAGGAATAAGCCTGGCGTGCGCGGATTGGCCACTCTGCAATGGCCAGCTCGTCCCGAGTCTGGCCGGCCCAAGCGGCATAGTGTTTACCCACCGGCTGGCGGCGCTCGGGGTAATCCTGCTGCTGATCTGGCTAGCCCGGCAAGCCAGAGTGGTGGGCATCGGGTCTCGGGCGGCCGTCGTAACGCTCGGCCTGGGTGTGCTCCAGGCGCTGAGCGGTGGCGCGGTGGTATGGTCCCAGCTGGGCCTGTTCAGCACCCTCGCCCACGCCGGGATCATGGCGCTCTTGTTTGCCGGGCTGGCCTATTTGGTGCGGCTGTCGGTGACAGCCGGCCAGCGCACCGACTCTCCAGTCGGCGCGGAACGCATCGTGCATTCAGCGCATTCTGGCGTTTCGGGACTGCCTGGCGTAGCCTGATGTGGATGCGGGCACAGTCCCGTCGACCAATTCATCCCTGGAGGACAGCGGAATGTTCAAGTTTCTCTTCGGCGTAGCATTCGGTGCCGCTGGGTACTGGGCCTGGCAGTCGTTCGGGCGCGATCTCGTAGGCATGGGCAGCGACCAGGAAACGACCTACGGCGGGTTCAGCGGTGGCTCCACGGCGAACAGTTTCGGTTCGAGCGGCACCACTCCCAGCAGCAGCACTGCTAGCGACGCCACCAGCCCAGCCAGCAGCTCGAGCCCTTCAACCGGCAGCGCTACGTAGACGACAGCGGGCACGTCCAGGGGCAAGTGGCGCTGCCTCGACTTGCCCGCGCCGCGCTGCTGATGCACTCGAGGAGTACGCACGCGATCAGGCTCACCTGGCAGAGCTAAGGGCTTGGCCAGTTGCCTGGGCGACGACCTCAGCACAATAGCGCTTATCTTCAGGCAGTCCGCCAAGCGCCAGATCCAGTTCGGGCGCCGAGAGCGGCGACTCCGCTGTGCGGCCGATTAGCAGTTCCGTAGCCATACTGCTCGCGGCAATGCAGGCGCTGCACCCAAATGTTCTGAAGGTGGCCTGCACGACCGTGCCGGCACGCAGCTTCAGGTAGATCTCGACCATGGTGTCGGTGCTGGCATCGTCGACCCGACCAAATCCGTCGGCAGCTTGCAGTCTGCCTACATTCCGCGGCTGCTGAAAGTGGTCGATGGTGGTGGCGGTGTAGCGTGTCTCGGTCACCGGCCACTCACCACCAATCCGGCTACGTCTCGACCGACAATCCGGCAGTGCGCCAGGCCTGCATGCCGCCCTCGAGGTTGAAAACATGCTGCATACCGACCGCCGCGGCTATCTCAGCGGCGACCGCGCTGCGCTGGCCCACCTCACACACGAACACGACGTTGTCTGAGGTGATGGCTTCCTGCGGTCGGGCGATGATCTGTCCGAGCGGCGTGAGCGTGGCCATCGGGATGTGATCGCGGGCATACTCCCACGGCTCGCGCACGTCGACAACTTTCAGCTGGCCCTGCGCCAGACGCTTGCTGGTCTCGTGCGCGGTGAGCCTACCGAAAGGCTCAGCCGGGGCCTGATGTTGACTCATAGCTTGTATCCGCCCTCTATGCGGTGATCGCAAAGCATACCAATGCCGGGCAGGGACAGGCGTCGCACCCGGTACCATCTGGCGGCCGATGAAGCTCCTGTCGCTCCAGGAAGCGGTCGAGCGCTGGGTACCTGACGGGGCCTCGATTGCTCTCGGCACCGCGCTCGAAGCGTTGATCCCGTTCGCCGCGGGCCACGAGCTCATCCGCCAGCAGCGTCGGCGCCTTGAGCTGATCGGCCCCATCTCGGACATCCTGTTCGACCAACTCATCGGAGCTAGCTGTGTGCGGCGGGTCACCGCGGCCTGGGTGGGCAATGTCAGCGCCGGCCTCGGCCACAACTATCGCCGGGCTGTCGAGCAGCAGCTCCCGTCCGGCCAGCTCGAATTGGAGGAGCACTCGAACTTCTCGGTCGGGCTTGGACTCCTGGCCGGTGCGATGGGTGTGCCGTATCTGCCGACCCGCACCCTGCTAGGCTCTGATCTGGCGCAGCGTAACCCACGCGTGCACCCAGCCGAGCCCGGCCTGCTGCACGTCGAGGCAATTCAACCCGACGTAGCGATCTTGCACGTTCAGCGCGCCGACGCCGAAGGCCACGCCCACTGCTGGGGCAATCTTGGGATTTCGAGGGAGGCCGGGCTGGCAGCGCAACGGGTGATTCTGGTGGCTGAGGAAATCGTGGCGCCCTCTGTCATCCTGAGCGACCCGAATCGCATCTTGCTGCCACCGCATCGCGTCACGGCGGTGGTACATGCGCCCGGTGGAGCGCACCCCTCGCCCGTCCAGGGCTACTACGGTCGCGACCATGCAGCCTATGACCAGTACCACGAGGCGACCCGACAACGCCAGGGATTCCTCGACTGGCTCCAGGAGTGGGTGTTCGAGGTCCGAGACCGCGACGCATATGTCGCGAAATTGGGGCCGCGCTTCACCCAGCTGCGACCTCGCCGGCAGCGTCTCGCTGCCGCGGTCGACTACGCCTAAATTCAATGTCCCTGGAGTACACGCCTCAGGAGCTGATGGTCGTCGCCGCGGCGCGCGAGATCGCCGACGGCGAGGTGGTGTTTGTAGGCATGCGCTTGCCGCTACTGGCGTTTGGTCTCGCCAAGCGGACACACGCACCCTCCGCGATTGGACTGTTCGAGAACGGACTGGTGCGCGACCGTGTGCCGCCGCCGGACCTGTACACCATGAGCGACGCGCCGAACGTGGCCGAGGCGGCCTGGGCGACGGGTCTGCTGGAGGTCATGCAGCTCCTCCAGCGCGGCGACGTCGACCTGGGGTTCATTGGCGGCGCTGAAGTGGACCGTTTCGGCAACATTAATACGAGCGTGATCGGCTCCCCCGAGCGGCCGAAGATCAAATTGCCCGGCAGCGGCGGCGGCGCGGACATTGCCTGCCTCGCCCAGCGGCTGGTCTCGATCATGGAGCACCAGCCGCGCCGCTTGCGCGAGCGGGTCGACTTCATTACCTCGCCTGGCTATGGCACTGGGAGTGCCGATTGGCGCACGCAACATGGTCTCGTCCGCGGCGGACCGTCGGCAGTGATCACCACGCTCGCCGTCCTGCGCTTCGATCGGCGGACGCGCGAGGCATACCTGGCGTCGTATCACCCGTTCACGACAATCGAAGCAGTCCAGGCCGCAACGGGGTGGCAACTCCGCATTGGTGAGGACTGCGCTCCGACGGCTGCCCCGACGACCGACGAATTGCATCTTATTCGCGAGGCCGATCCGCGCGGCTTCTGGACCCGCTAGCGCGCCTGCGGCTGTGTTTCCAGGAGCTCGACGATCTCGGTAAAACCGTGTTCTCGGGCGAAGTCGACGGAGGTACGTCCACGCTCATCGGCCGCGGCTGGGTCGGCGCCAGCATCGAGCAAGAGGCGAACCAGCGCAATCTCGCCATTCTGAGCAGCGGCGTGCAGCGGGGTGACGCCGTTTTGCTGGCGGGCGTTGACGTCCGCCCCCGCGGCCACCAGCATCCGGGCGATATCATGCTCGGGCCCGGCCAGCGCGGCATGCAGCGGTGCGACCTTGAACGAGTTGCGGGCGTGCGTATTGACTTCGCCTCCGCGCTCGAGCAAGAGCTCAGCTGCCTGCACTCGACCGAAAAAGGCGGCCAGAGCAAGCGGCTGAAATCCGTCTGGAGCCCAGGAGTTGACCGCCGCCGGGTTGTCGGCCAGGAGCTGGTCGAGACGCGGGACGCTACCCAGGGCAGCCGCTTCGTGAACGGTCAAACTGTCCGGCGGCGCTCCAGCGGTCAGCCGCTGCACCTCCTCCGCGCGACCGTGGTACAGCGCTTCCATGATTGGCGAAAGAGCTGGGGTCACGTCATCGGGAGCAGCTGCCACGCACGACGATGCTACCATGGGCCGCCCATGATTTTCGTCGACTACCTCGGGCCGGCAGCACGGCTCACGCAGGTGCAGACCATCGTGGCGCGTGAGGTCGGCGCGGCGATGCGCGTAAGCGCAGAGCAGGTGGCCGTGCGGCGTATCGTCACCGATGACAATCGCGACGAAATCGAGGTGTGGATCGAACTGAGTACCGACGAGCAGCTGTACCGGCTGGGACGCGTGATTGCTCAACGCATCAGCCTGGCGCTACGCCCTGACCATGACGGACCAGCCGTGTGGGTGATGTACAGAGTGGTGCCGCTGAACCACGCGTTCTTGAACGGTGAGGCGCGAGGCCGCGGGACCGCAACCCTCGAGTAAATGCCGAACGACGCACCTATTGTGTCGGTGGCCTGGGGGCTGGCTGAGTGACCGGCGGGAGCTTCGGCGGGTCGGGCGAGATGTCTGGCTGGTGGAAGTAGCGTCGAATGATGCGCGCGCCAATCGGCGATGCGTCGTTGGTGCCGCTTCCGCTTTCGACGAAGACCGTGACGGTGATTTCGGGACTGTCGGCCGGAGCGAAGCCGGTGAACCAACCGTGCGTGGGCAGATTGCCATGGCTGTCGGGCGGACCCTGGTACTCGGCGGTGCCTGTCTTGCCGGCGACGCGTAGCCCGGGCACCTTGAACCACTGCAGCCACGGGCCCTCGAAGCCCCACTCCATGGCCTGGCGCATGACCGAGAGATTGGCAGCCGAAACCGGTACTGGGCGACCCTGCGCTATCTCAGTTTGAGACAGGTCCTTCACCACGCTGCCATCTGAGTCGAGCTCCGCTCGGGCAAGATGCGGCTGGTACAGCGTCCCGCCGTTGGCGATGACGTTGGTGGTGTTGGCCACCTGGAGCGGCGTGGCCAGGACATCACCCTGGCCAATGCTCATGTTGTAGGTGTCACCCTTGAACCACGGCTGGTTCTTGTGAAACTGCTTCCAGGTAGGATCGGGAATGGTCCCGTCCTGCTCGCCGCTAATGTCCAGGCCGGTGCGGGCGCCATAGCCAAAGGCGCGCGCGTACTTTGCCAGACGGTCGACGCCGAGACCTTCGAAGAGCGTCTTGTTGCCCTCCTGAAATCCGCCTCCGAGCCAGAAGAAATAGATGTTCGATGAATTGGCGATACCCTGAAAAAACGTCTGGGGTCCGTACGCGGCATTGTCGTTGAAGGGCTGGCGCACGCCCGGGTACTCGTCAGACTCCACGTACATGACGCCCTTCGAGTCGATGACCGTATCACGATTGGCAACGCCTTCCTGGAGTGCCGCCGAGCCCACCACCAGCTTGAATACGGAGCCGGGTGGGTACTGACCGGAGTAGGCGCGAGGAAACATGGGCGTCTTTTCTTTGTCGTTGAGCAGCTGCTGAAGCTCGTCGTCACGGGCCGGGTTGCCGATGATGTTGGCGTCGAAGCTCGGCGTGCTGACCATCGCCAGTATTTCTCCGCTACGCGGGTCCATGACGATTGCTGCGCCGCCAGGCGCATTTCGCAAGCCCTCTTGCAAGATCCGCGTAACGTCGCGCTGCAATTCGAAGTCGAGCGACAGCACCAGGTTGTTGCCCGGCCTGGCCGGCTCGCGCTGGAGTTCGGCGACCTCCTGTCCCGTAACCTCCACCTGATACGAGCGACGGCCAGCGACACCCCGCAAATCCTGCTCGTATGCCTTTTCGATCCCGGCCGCTCCAATGTGATCGTCAAGTCCGTAGCCTTGTTGCTGGAGCTGTTCGGCCTCTTCAGGCGAGATCGCGCCCATGTAGCCGATGATGTGCGAGATCAGCGTGCCGTCGATGTAGCTCCGCGTCGCTTCCACCCCGACCTGCACACCTGGCATCTCGAGCTGATGCTCGGACAGTCGCATGACGGCGTCGCGGGCGACGTTTGAGCTCACCGGGATTGGGTTGAAAGCGTTGTAGTCCTTGCGCGCCTGGCGCGCGTCTACCGGCCGCTGAATATCGTCAGGCGGGATTCGCAGCTCGTTGGCCACGCGGATCACAATCTCCCGCATGCGGCCCTTAGGTACGTCGGCAGGCGTGATCGAGATCACGAAGATCGGCGCATTGGTGGCCAGCAGCGTCTTGTTGCGATCGTAGATCACTCCGCGCTGGGGCGGGATGACGGCCTGCCGAAGCCAGTTCGCGGCTGAACGGTTGGTGTACGCCTGGCCTTCGACGACTTGCATGCCCCACAGCCGAGCGCTGAGGACGCCGAACAGAACCAGCACCAGGCCTCGAAAAAACCAGGTCGCCGTGCGAGGCCGCTGCTCCGCTGGCGTTGGTTCGAGTCGCTCCAGGCTGGGGGTCACGTACGCGGATTCTAACGGGGTCGCGAGCGCCCGTTACGACCCTCTTAGCGGCGTGGCCGCCGCAGAAAGGCTGGCACCTCGTAGTCATCGTTCGCGTCGGTCGACGCTACGCCGCGTGGCTCGTTCCGCGGGCGGGCTCGCTCCCACTCGGTTGGCGCGGGTCGTCGGGAGCGCTCGGGCTCGACGTCGCGCTCTCGGGTCGACGCCTCGCTTGGCCGTGACCGTGGTTCCGCCTCCCGCACCGGCGGGGGTGGTACGACGACCGGAGTCGAGGCGCGGCGAGTCACCGGCTGCGCTCGGCTGCCCTCTTTCAGGCCGGTGGCAATGACCGTGACGCGGATGCTGTCCTGGATACGCGGATGAATGACCGCGCCGAAGAAGATGGTGGCGTCAGGGTCCACCGCTGCCTGAACGGTCTCGGCTGCCTCGGTCACCTCTGCGAGTGTCAGATCCGGGCCGCCCGAAATGTTCAGCAGCACACCTTTGGCGCCTTCGATCGAAACGTCCAGGAGCGGGCTGCTGATCGCCGCTCGGGCGGCCGAGACGGCCCGCCCGTCGCCGCGGCCTTCGCCGAGGGCCATGAGCGCCGTGCCAGCGTTGTGCATCACGGATTTGACGTCGGCGAAGTCCAAATTGATCAGTCCAGTCATGGTGACAAGATCGCTGATGCCCTGGACGCCGTCCCGCAACACGTCGTCGGCCACGCGGAAGGCCTCGATGACGCTCATCTGGCGATCGGCCAGCTGCAGCAGGCGATCATTCGGGATGATGATCAGGGCGTCGACGTTGCCCCGCAATCGAGCCAGGCCTTCTTCGGCCGACCGACGCCGCTGAAATCCCTCGAAGGTGAACGGCAGAGTGACCACCGCAACTGTCAGCGCCCGCGCGCGCCTGGCGATTTCGGCGATGACCGGGGCTGCTCCGGTGCCGGTGCCGCCTCCCAAGCCCGCGGTGATGAAGACCATGTCCGCGCCTTCCAGCGCATCGACCAGAGCATCCCGGCTGATCTCCGCTGCTCGTTCGCCCTGCTGCGGGTCGCCACCAGCGCCGAGGCCCTTGGCGCTCCGACCGCCGATCGTGATTTTGCGCATGGCCGAGGACATTTGAAGCGCCTGCGCGTCGGTGTTGACGGCGATGAACTCGACACCTTGAACCCCAGTTTCAACCATCCGATTGACCGCGTTGGTGCCGCCACCACCGACGCCTACGATCTTTACCTCGGTGAACCCACGCGCGACCGATTCGTGCGGCGCATTGACGATTTGCGGCACGACCGAGACTGCGCGGCTCAAATCCGCCATGCGATCGGGGTTGAAGCCGCCCCGCTGACGCCCGTTAGCCACGCGAGATCACCTCGTCGGCAAGTGCCAGATACGTGTCCATGGCCTTCTCGGCACCGACATAGTGAAATACGGATACCCCCACCGAGCCAGCCTCGAGAATCTTGCTGTTCGTGCCGATTTCGGTTGCGAATACAGTCACGCCCCAGTTCTTGCGCACATACTCGGCCACTTGACGCTCCTCCTTGAGACGACGGTCCATCTTGCTGAGCAAGATGCCGAGCACTTGCAGACGAGGATTCACATACAGGATCTCCTCGACGCTGTCCTCGAGCATTTTGAGGCCCTGCAAGGAGAAGTATCTGGCTTCGGTTGGGATGATGACGCGCGTGGCGGCGACGAGAGCATTGATGGTGAGCACCCCCAGCGATGGCGGCGTGTCGATCAGGACGTACTCGTAGTGATCTTCGATGCCAAGCAGTTGATCCCGCAGGCGGAGCTCGCGGCCGAGCTTGTTCATCAACTGCGCTTCGGCTGCCGCCAGGCCGTCCGCGGCGGGTACCACCGCCAGCCGCTGGCTTGCATCGAGTCCCTTCACCGATCCATTCGGCACGCCGACGACTGGTAACGGCACGCGTCGATCCAGCAGTGCGTCGGCTACCGTATGCTGGCCCTCTTTCTCGAGCCCGAATGCGCTGGTCAGGTTGCCCTGAGGATCGAGATCGATGAGCAGCACGCGCTTACCGCGGAGCGCCAGGGCTGCACCGAGATTGGCGGTCGTGGTGGTCTTGCCTACCCCGCCTTTGTGATTGGCAACGGCGATAACGGTCGCCATGTATGGCTGTGGGCTTCTCCGCGACGCCGCGGCATCCTAACACGGCCCCCACCACGGTTCAATTAGTTGACCGATTATGTGTCGGTTCCGTGTTGTCGGCGTGAATGGTGTACAACCACCCGGCCCGCCTGATGTCGACGCCGCCTACCGAGCCGATCGTCACCTGTACCGGCTGCGGAGGCAAGAATCCGACTGGATCGAGCGAGTGCGACTGGTGTGGGCGGCCGTTCGTGTCCACAGGCGGCCAGTTGCGACTCACCATCTGGCAGTTGCTGAGCAGCCTGCTCCTGCTGGGCCTGATCGGCGCCGTCGGGTTGCTGGCGTATCTCAACCAGGGCCGCACACTGCCGCCGGTGCGCGCCAGCACAGCCACGAATACGCCGGTCTCCACGCTCGTTCCCACTCCAGTTGTCACCCCGCGCGTGAGTGGCGGCAGCGCGCCCACGGCGACACCCGCGTCGGTGGCCGCACCGATTGGACCAACCCCCGCCCCCACCGCCGCTCAGCCGCCAACTGAAGAACCAACACCGGTCCCTTCACTCCAGTCAGCGCTCATCGTCAATACCAGTGGACTTGGCGTTTCCGTGCGCCTCCAGCCAGGGCCGCAATCGCAGCGCGCAGGTGTGCTGCGCGAAGGCACGCGGGTTCTGCTCACCGGCAACGACCAGACCGTCGCGGCGCGTCCGTGGCGCGAAATCGAGACCGAAGATCACAATCTGAAGGGCTGGGTGCAGGGCGATTTTGTGCAGCTGCAGCCGACTCTTCCGTAGCCCACCATGCGGCGTATAATTGAGCCCCTCGCCCAGGTATTGCATGCCGTCTTCGCCGCCGCCCGACCGTTTTCAGCGCGAGATCGACGACATCATTCGCATCGCCGAACGTCGGCTCGAGCATCAGTCGTTGCGGTACCGCATGCGGCGGTCCTCGCGACGCCTGGGCAGCGCCATCGGGGACTTCAACTTGCGCCTGCCGCCGGCCGAGACACTCGGCGGCTGGGGACTGGCGCTGCTGCTGATCAGCTGGCTGCTGACCCTGCCGTTCGTCAACCGTTTGCCGTTTATCGGGATCGTCCAGCCCACTGTGCTCGGACTGGGAATCCTGCTACTTACCGCCGGCCTGATCAGCTCACTCGTGCGCGGGCGTAGTGCTGGTGGCAGCGCGGGGGGCGGCGGGCGGATGTGGCGTGGCGAACGGATCGCGTATGGCAGCCCGTACGGCCAGAGCTGGCTGAGCCGCCTGCGGCGCATGTTCCGCGGCCGCTAGCGGGCGCGGCGGGTGACGTAGCTCGCAAGCGTGGCGAGCGCATTGCGTTCGACACCGGCCGGGAGGGTTTCCAGCGCACTCTGCGCGCGTGCGACCAGCGCCTCGGCTTCGACATAGGCAGCGGCTATAGCCCCACTCTGCTGCACGAGCCGGACCTGCAGATCCACGTCATCTGACTCGAAGGCCGCTCGCATCTGCCCGTCGGCCAGGTCGCCGTCGCGCATCAGGATAACCGGCAGGGTGATGGTGCCCTGGCGCAGATCGCCTCCTACGGGTTTGCCCAGCTGCTCGGCGGTACTGGTGAAGTCGAGAATGTCGTCTACGACCTGGAATGCCAGGCCCAAGCTCTCCCCGTACGCCCGTAGCCCGTCGACCTGTGGCTGGCTCATGCCCTCGAGCAGGCCGGTGCCCTGGCACGCCAGCACGAACAGTGACGCGGTTTTCCCCGCAATGGTGCGGTAGTAGCGGTCTCTGCTCAGCGTGGCCCACTGGTGGCGTCCGCCGAGCTGTCCATTTGCATCGTTGATTTGGCCCTGGGCCATCGCGCCGAGCGTCTCCGCGAACAGCCGCACCACGTCCAGATTGCCGGTTGAGACACACTCCTGAGCCGCCTGCGAGAACAGGTAATCGCCGACCAGGACTGCCAGCGCATTCCCCACTCGCGCGTACAGGGTGGCTCCGCCGTGGCGTGTGTCTGATTCGTCGACAATATCGTCGTGGACCAGGCTGGCGGTGTGCAGCAGCTCGACCCCGACGGCCATGTGGTTCAGCGCCTGCGGATCGACCCGCTCGTACATGCGCCCGATCAACAACGCCAATGCTGGCCGCAGGCGCTTGCCAGAACCCGGCAGCACCGTCGAGAGCATTGGCCCAAGGACCGGGTCGTCAGTACTGGCCAGCGCTGCGAGCGTCGCCTCTGTCGTCGCCAGACCCGGCTGGACCAGCGCCAGAATGGCGCGAATGGCGTCTGGCTGGGGGTGTGGCGAAACGGCTATCTGGCTCACCCGGCCTCCATTCGCGGCCGTTCGAACGCGGGAAAGAGGCGCACGCTGTTGGCCCACAGCTGCTCGACGAGCGCGTCATAGGCCAGCCCCACAACCTGTGCCAGGCACCTGGCCGTGTCGCGTACGAAGGCGGGCTCGTTACGTTGCCCACGATGGGGCGCCGGGCTCAAGTACGGGCAGTCAGTTTCAACGAGCACCCGCTCGAGCGGCACGCGAGTGACCGTCGTCCGCAGATCGGCGGCGTTGTTGAAGGTGAGCAGACCACCAAAAGAAACGCAGTAGCCAGCCGCCAGCATTCTGTCGAGGTAAATCGGATCGCTCGAACTGAAGCAGTGCAGCACACCCCGAACGGACGGCGCAGCGTCGCACAACGCATCCGCAACATCGGCCTCAGCCTGGCGATTGTGGACAATGACCGGCAGGCCTAGGTCCTGGGCCAGACGCAGATGCCATGCTAGGGCTCGCCGCTGACAATCTGGCGGGGTGTGGTCTCGATAGTAGTCCAGGCCGGTCTCGCCGATGGCGATGACCTCGGGAGCCCGAGCCAGCTCCGCTATAGCTCCGAAGTCATGCTCGGACGTAGCCCCAGCCGAGTTGGGATGAACGCCAACGCTGGCCCAGGCCCATGGCACCCGCCGTGCCAGCTCGACAGCGGCCAGACTGGTGGGCAAGTCGTAGCCGACCAGGACCAGCCCCGCCACCCCCGCCGCCAGGGCCCGCGCTAGCACAGCGTCGCGGTCGGCATCAAAGGCACGCTCCATCAGGTGAGCGTGCGTGTCCAAGAGTCCAGGCGCAGTCATTCCGCTTGCGTCCTGTCGGCAACTGGCTTCGCGCTCCGCGCCACGGCCGACCGACCGCCAATCACCAACGTGAATTCCCCGCGTGGCGCGCGCTCCACGAAATGGTCAAGAGCGGACGCCGCCGTGCCGCGAAATACCTCTTCGAACCGCTTGGTCAATTCGCGTCCAATGGCGACCGGTCGGTCCGCGCCGAGCGTCACGATTATGTCTTTCAGGGCTGCTATGACGCGGTGAGGCGACTCGAACACGATCAGGGTCAGCTCGCCGTCGACGTGCTGCTGAAAGAGCTTTCGGCGAGTGGCGGTGGTCCGCGGCAAGAAGCCGAGAAAGCAAAAGGAGTGGGTGGGGAGTCCGGATGCCACGAGCGCGGCGATGACCGACGAGGGCCCGGGCACCGGCACGACGGCGTGTCCGGCCACCAGAGCATCCCGGATCAGCGGAAAACCAGGATCGGATACGCCTGGCGTGCCAGCATCGGACACCAGCGCCACGTCGCCCTCGGCCAGGCGCTCGATCAACTGGCCGCGGCGCATGGGCGAGGTGAATTCATGGAAGCTGACGAGGCGGGTATGAATGTCGTGGGCGCGAAAGAGCGTGCGGGTCACACGGGTATCCTCAGCGGCCACGAGCGGCACCTGTTTGAGAATCCGCACAGCGCGCAAGGTAATGTCTTCGAGGTTGCCGATGGGCGTGGCCACGACGAACAGCGTCCCCACGTAGTTTTATCGACCTTCGGAACTTCCTGAATGATATGACAACAGCCCAACCGGCAGACCTTTTCTCGGCCAGCCCGGCAGCGGCACGCGAAGCAGGCCCGAGACCTCGCCGGCCGGACGCTTGCCCGGGCAACGCCTACTGGTAGTATCAAGCATGGACCGCGGCGGCTGGAGGTGGAGAAAAACTCACCATCTTGACCGCCGCGCTTGGCGCGTCGAGCCGTTCCCAAGTGCTCCGCCCGCCCGATCCCGTCCGCTAGCAGCGCCCCGAGAGTGTTCCACTCCGGGGCGCTTGTGTATCCAGGTGGAGTACCGATGACGACAACTTTGCGTGAGACCACCATTGGCGACTTCGGAGTCTTCGAGGCCGAGATGCGGGCCTCCCCGCTCGATCGACCTGAACGTGGCAGGAGCCGACTGCGGGCAGCCTATGGCTTTGACGACGTGGCAATCGTGCCCGGCGTCGAGACGCTGCACCCCGACGACGTCGACCTGGGCTGGGAACTGGGCGGCCGACGGTTTTCCATACCGTTTATCGCTTCGGCTATGGACGGCGTCGTGGACGTCCCGTTCGCGATTGCCCTGGGACGATATGGCGGATCGGCGGTGCTGAATCTGGAAGGCTTGCAGACCCGCTACGAGCAGCCCGAGGAGGTGCTGGCCGAAATCGCCAGCGCGTCGCGCGAGACCGTGACCGAACTCATGCAACGCTTGTATCGAGCGCCGATTCGCGATCATCTGGTTGCCCGACGCGTGCAGGAGATCAAAGTCGCGGGGGTCGATGCCGCAGTCTCCTCGACACCCGCTCTGGCGGAGCGGCTTGGCCCGATCGCCGCCGAAGCTGGCGCCGACATCTTCGTCGTCCAAGCGACGGTTGCCTCGCGTCGGTTCCGATCACACCACGGCACCCCGCCGCTCGATTTCACTCGCTTCTGCCGCACGCTGCCGCTGCCGGTCGTGGTTGGTAACTGCGTCGGGTTTGGGGCCGCCCTCGAATTGATGGAAACCGGCATCGCCGGTTTGCTGGTCGGCGTTGGCCCTGGCGCGGCGTGTACGAGCCGTGAGGTGCTCGGGATTGGCGTGCCCCAGGTCACCGCAACGATGGATTGCGCGGCGGCGCGTGACGCGTTCTACGCCCGCAGCGGGCGCTACGTCCCAATCGTTACCGACGGCGGCATGCGGACCGGAGGCGACGTGTGCAAAGCGTTTGCCAGTGGCGCCGATGCGGTCATGGTCGGCTCGCCGTTCGCTCAGGCGTCAGAGGCACCCGGCCGCGGGCATCACTGGGGCATGGCCACACCCCACGCCGGGCTCCCGCGTGGCACACGCATCAAGGTTGGCGTGGGCGGCAGCCTGCAGCAGATTCTGTTTGGACCAACCAGCCTCACCAACGGCACCCAGAACCTGGTAGGTGCGCTTCGAACGTGTATGGGCGTGTGCGGGGCCGCGACGATCAAGGATATGCACGCTGTCGAGATGGTGATCGCGCCCGCGATCAAGACCGAGGGCAAGAGCTGGCAGCTCAGCGGAGCGTGACCGAGCGCCCCAAAACGCACCGTGTTTCGACGTCCGACGATGTCGAGGTGAATACCTACCTCGAGATCGCGGAGGCTCAACAGGCGATGATCGCTGAGCCGACGGCGTCGATCGCTGGGCATCGAACGGGTCCAACGCCGGAGCGGGACGCGGTGGCAGTTATCGACTTCGGCTCGCAGTACAGCCAGCTCATCGCGCGCCGCGTTCGCGAGCATCACGTGTATTGTGAGCTGATTCCACACGACGCGCCGGAGGAGCGAGTGCGGGCGCTCCGACCCCGTGGCTTCATTCTGTCGGGGGGGCCAGCCAGTGTGTATGCGCCGGGTGCGCCTTTGGTGCCGCGCTACGTGCTGGACTCTGGAAAACCCGTCCTGGGCATCTGTTACGGCATGCAATTGCTGGCGTATCAGCTCGGCGGCGAAGTCGAGCCGGGCACGAAACGCGAGTACGGACCAGCCGTCCTCAAGGTATGCGACCCGCCGGCTGCGATCTTTGGCGGACTGCCAGCTGAATTCTGCGTGTGGATGAGCCACGGGGATGTCGTCAGACGGCTCCCGCCAGGCTTCACCGCAGCCGCCACCAGCGACAACTCGCCCACCGCGGCCATGTCGAATGGCGACGGACTGATCGGCATTCAGTTTCACCCCGAGGTAGTCCACACCAGTTTCGGCTCCCAGCTTCTGGGCAACTTCTTGAGCGAGGTGTGCGGCTGCACTGGCAATTGGACGACCGCGTCGTTCGTCGATCAGGCGGTGGAGACCATTCGCCGCGAGGTGGGCGAGGGTCGGGTGATCTGCGCGCTTTCGGGCGGGGTCGACTCGGCTGTGGTCGCCGCGCTCGCAAATCGGGCGCTCGGCAAGCAGTTGACGTGCATTTTCGTCGACAACGGCCTCTTGCGTCGGGGCGAGCCGCAGCGCGTGGTCGAGACCTTCGAGCGGAACCTGGGCATGCGACTCGTGCACGTTGACGCCGCGGACTCATTTCTGGGGCGCCTGGCAGGGGTGATCGATCCCGAAGAGAAGCGGCGCATCGTGGGCGACGAGTTCATTCGCATTTTTGCCCAGGAGGCTCGCAAGCTCGGGCACATTGACTTCCTGGCCCAGGGCACGCTCTACCCAGACGTTATCGAGAGCACCAGCCATGACACCACCAGCGCCGCCAGCCGCATCAAGACGCATCACAACGTCGGGCTGCCTGAGAACTTGCCGTTTCGGCTGATCGAGCCGCTGCGGTACCTGTTCAAAGATGAAGTGCGCGAAGTTGGCGCCGCCCTTGGTTTGCCAGAAGAAATCGTGTGGCGCCACCCATTTCCAGGACCAGGCCTCAGTATCCGGGTGCTCGGGGAAGTGACCCCCGAACGGCTGCAAACGCTGCAAGCGGCGGATGCGATTGTGATGGACGAGGTCCGCGCGGCCGGCTTGTATCGGCAGCTCTGGCAGAGCTTTGCTGTGCTCACGCCGGTGCGTACAGTGGGCGTGATGGGCGATTACCGCACGTATGGCAACGTGGTCGCCGTGCGCATGGTCAGCTCGCAGGACGCGATGACCGCGGACTGGGCGCGCGTGCCGTACAACCTGCTGGCACAACTGTCCAGCCGTATCGTGAACGAGGTGCCAGACGTCAACCGAGTCGTGTACGACATCACGTCCAAGCCGCCGGGCACGATCGAATGGGAATAGCCTTGCAGCCCAGGTTCACGCAGCATGGCATTCCGAGGTATGCGGCCTGAGTTTCTGAAACGGGAGGCACACATGCAAGCCTTGCGGTGGGTCGGCATAGCGTTCGCCGTGCTGACCCTGTACTACGCGCGCTTCTTCGTGGTGGTGCGCCAGGAGTCCTCCACGCTCGTCCAGATTGGCGTACTGCTTGTCGCCGCGGCAGCGTTGACGCTGCCACTTCGATTTGCACTTTCTGGCGGCGGCTGGTTCCGAGGCTGGCGGCCGGTCACGCTGCAGGGCTGGGCCACCGCGCTGGGCGCCTTCGGACTCGCCGTAGCCGTTTTCGCCTGGGCCGACCACGACGCCCACTCCGCCAGCGATACGTTGAACCGAGCAATCCCAACCCTGTGCCTGATCACCGCCATTGCTCTGCGCGTGGCCCACCAGCAGAACAGCCGCCATCACGACATAGCCCAGGCCAGATGAAGGTCCTGGTCGTGGGTTCGGGTGGGCGTGAGCATGCGCTCGCGTGGCAATTGAGTCGCGAAGGGGTGGATGTGCTCGTCGCGCCCGGTAACCCGGGCATAGCCCGTTCGGCCGACGTTCAGGCCACTGACGTGGAGGGACTGATCGCTCTCGCCGGCCGGGAACGGGTGGACCTGACGCTTGTCGGGCCCGAGGCGCCGCTAGCGGCTGGAATCGTGGATGCATTCGCCGAACATGGGCTGGCCGCCTTCGGTCCGACGCGCGCCGCCGCCAGACTGGAGTGGAGCAAGGCCTGGACAAAGGACTTCTTGAGCCGCCACCGCGTCCCAACCTCACGTGCCGAAGTAGTCGCCTCGGAATCCGACGCGCGAAAAGTGATTGGCCACGCCGGCCTGCCCGTCGTGATCAAAGCCGATGGCCTCGCGGCGGGCAAAGGCGTGTTCGTGGCGCTCACGCAGCGTGATGTCGAGGATGCGCTGGACCAACTCTTCCGGCGCGGGACGCTAGGCTCTGCCGCCGAACAGGTGGTGATCGAGGAGTTCCTCGAGGGGCCCGAATTGTCGGTGCTGGCTTTCACCGATGGCGAGCGCTTTTGGGTCATGCCTCCAGCGCGCGACTACAAGCGGCTGCTGGACGATGATCAGGGGCCGAACACCGGGGGTATGGGTGGCTACACGCGCCCGAGCTATGCGCCCCCAGACCTGATCGAGGAGATCTCACGGCGCATCTTTCAGCCCACGCTAGCCGGCATGCTGGCCGAAGGACACCCCTACCGTGGGGTACTGTATGCAGGCTTGATGATCACCCGCGACGGCCCGCGCGTGCTCGAATTCAACTCCCGGTTCGGCGATCCCGAGTGCCAGCTCATCATGCCATTGCTCGACAGTTCCCTGGCCGACATTTGCGGGGCGGTTGTCTCGGGTCAACTGCAAACCGAGCAGATCGTCTGGAAACACGGGCGAACGTACGGGGTGGTGCTTGCTGCGCCTGGGTATCCCGAGGCGCCTCACCTCGGCGAACCCATATTCGGGTTGGAGGCCGCGGCCGAGGATGTGCTCGTGTTCCAGGCGGGTACACGTCGAGACGAGGCGGGCCGCCTGGTAACCGCCGGCGGCCGCGTGCTGACGATCGTCGGCTCCGAGCGGGACCACGTCTACAACGCGGCAGCCGCGATCGGCTTCGAGGGCATGCAATTCAGGCGGGACATCGGATGATTCCGCGCTACACCCGCGCGGAAATGGGGCGTGTCTGGTCCGATGAGCACCGCATGCAGCTGTGGCTCCAGGTAGAGGTGGGGGTGTGCGAGGCGTGGGCGGAGACGGGCGTGATCCCCGAGGCCGATATGGCAACCATTCGCCGCGCAACGGTGCAGGCCGACCGCTCCGCCGAACTATTCCGCGAAACACACCACGACATGATCTCGTTCACCAAAGCCATCGCCGAGCAGCTCGGGGCGCCCGGCCGGTGGATCCACCTGGGACTAACCTCGTCTGACGTCCTGGATACGGCTCTGTCGCTGCAGGTTCAGGAAGCGTCCGACATTCTGGCCGAGGATTTGCGCAAGCTGGAGGTGATCCTGTCCGAGCTGGCCGTGCGCTACAAGCACACGCTGACCATCGGGCGGACGCACGGCATCCATGCTGAACCAACGACGTTTGGTCACAAACTCGCCGTATTCGTCGCCCAGACGCGCCGCGATAGCCTGCGCCTCGAGCAAGCTCGGGATGAACTTCGGGTAGGCAAACTGTCAGGCGCGGTTGGCACGCACGCCAACCTGCCTGCCGACGTCGAAGAAAGCGCGCTGGCTCGGCTCGCTCTGCGTCCAGCCGAGGCAGCCACGCAGATCCTGCAGCGCGATCGCCACGCGCAGTTCGTGGCTTGCCTTGCCGTGATCGCTGCCACACTCGAACAACAGGCCACCGAGATTCGGGCACTGCAACGCACCGAGATCGGCGAAGCGTTTGAGCCGTTCTCGAGCGGCCAGCAGGGTTCCAGCGCCATGCCCCACAAGCGAAATCCCGAGCTGTGCGAGCGCATCTGCGGGCTCGCCCGTCTACTGCGAGGATACGTGGTGACCGCGCTGGACAATGTCGCGGTCTGGCACGAGCGAGACATCAGCCACTCATCGGCTGAGCGGCTGATCTTGCCAGACGCGTGCATCGCACTGGATTACATGCTTGACCTCCTGACCGGGATTTTCGAGCAGCTCGAAGTGTGTCCGGACGCTATGACCCGCAATCTCGAATTGACTCGCGGCTTGATCTATTCGGGCCAGGTGCTGCTCGCCCTGGTCGAAAGCGGCATGGCCCGGGGCGACGCCTACGATCTCGTCCAGACCGCGGCGCGCAGGGTGTGGGCTGGCGAGGGCGACCTGAGGTCCCACCTGGCCGCCGATCCGCGTGTCAGCACACGACTCAGTCCCGAGCAATTGGACCGTCTGTTCGACGCTAGCTACCACCTGCGTGGCATCGAGGTGGCGTTCGCCCGCCTGGGGCTGGTCTGACTGACCTGGCAATGCTGAGAGCGCCCAGCTTGCCATTGCCGCTGTTTCGTCGCGGCAAGGTGCGCGAGATGTACGCCATTGGGGCCGACAGACTGCTGATGCTGGCCTCGGATCGCGTCTCGGCTTTCGACGTGGTCATGCACGAGGCCGTCCCGGGTAAGGGAGCTGTGCTTAGCCAACTCTCGGCGTTCTGGTTTCGCAAGACCGCCGGCCTGGTGCCGAACCACTTGTTGTCCGACCGCGTCGACGACTTGCCGCATGAGGTGAAGGAACAAGAGGCGTCGATTCACGGCCGCTGGTTGCTGGTGCGGCGGGCTGTGCGGATCGACGTCGAGTGCGTCGTGCGCGGCTACATCTCGGGCAGCGCATGGGCCGAGTATCAGCGCCTGGGTAGCGCGGCTGGTGAACCGCTGCCTGGCGGCCTGGTCGAGTCGCAGCGATTGACCACGCCCATCTTCACGCCAGCCATCAAGGCCGACTCAGGACACGACGAAAATATCTCGCGAGCCAGACTGGCCAGGCTCATCGGTCAGCCGCGGGCGCGGCTTCTGGAACGCCTAAGCTTGGAGTTGTATGCGGCCGGGGCTGAGCACGCGCTCAGCCGCGGGTTGATCCTGGCGGACACCAAGTTCGAATTCGGCATGCTGGACGAGGAGGCCATCCTGATCGACGAAGCGCTTACACCAGACTCGTCTCGATACTGGCCAGCGGACCTGTATCGAGCTGGCGGGCCCCAGCCGAGTTTCGATAAACAGTTCCTGCGCGATTTCCTGGAGTCCAGTGGTTGGAACAAGCAACCCCCGCCACCGCGGCTTCCGCAGCCCGTCATCGACGGCACCGCCCAGCGCTACACCGAAGCCCTGAGGCGCCTCACGGCGTGAGTCCTCAGTTGCAGACCGAATGGATGGCCGAAATCCGAGTCCTGCTGAAACCGTCAGTGAACGATCCGCAGGGACTCTCGATTCGCAACGCGCTGCGCACCCTCTGCTTCGGATGGGTGGCGGACGTGCGCGCCGGCAAGCTCATCCAGGTGCGACTGTCGGCTGTCGACCGCCAAGCGGCTGAGGCAGCCGTCCAGCAGATGGGCTCGCAGTTACTGGCGAACCCGGTCATCGAGACGTTTTCGTTCACCCTCGACGACGTGCCAGCGCGCGTTCCCTGAGTGCGTCAAGCACTGCCAGCGGAACAGGCTGGGCGCCCAGCCGCAGGCGGCCGTCGGCGGCACGTTTACCGTGATCGTCCGAGCCGCCCGAGACCAGCACACCGAGCTCGACGGCCACGCCCAGGTAGTGCTGGCTACCCCAGCCGCCCGGGATCCACTGCCAGGCTTCTATGGCGTCCAGTCCGCACGCCATGAACGGAGCCAGGTCGTCGCGCGACAGGAGCGGCTGTCCACGCTTGAGCCTAGCCGGGTGAGCCAGCGAAGCGACGCCGCCGGCCTGGTGAATGAGTGCCACGGCGTCACGCAGCGTGTAGGCGCGGGGCTCGGCGGCGGCCAGGCGCAAGAGTCGCATGCCCGTCCCGGCTGGTGCACCCCGCAGCACGCCGTGCTCGAGCATCCCGAGCACCAGCGCCGCACCGCCAGCGTAGCGGTGGCGGTAACGGTCGAGGTCGTGTAGCTCGAGCGTTCCGCCGGCGGTTCGGATTTGCTCGAGCACGCCGTCGACATGCTGCGCCATCAAGCGTCTGGCCCGATCCAGGGCGCCCAACAAACACGAGTTTGCCGGATCTACGAAGTAACCCAGCACGTGGACAGCACGTGGGCCTTCCCACCCGGCAGTCATTTCGATTCCAGCTACCACTTCGAGCCCGCTTGGCGCGGCAGCACACGCCTCCTCGAGCCCGGAAAGCACGTCATGATCGGTGATCGCGACCGCGGCCAGCCCGCGTTCCGCCGCCATACGAACCGCTTCCCCAGGCGAAAGTCGCCCGTCGGAAGCGGTAGTGTGCACGTGGAGATCGATCAGATCACACCCTTGGTCGAGGGGACGTCGCTGCCGAGCCGGGGGTCGAGGCGGGTGGCATCGTCCAGTGCGCGGGCGAGCGCCTTGAAGGTTGCTTCAGCGCGATGATGGTCGTTGTCGCCCGCCAGCAGCCGCACGTGCAGGCTGAATCGGCCGTCCATGGCGAAAGATTGCAGCAGGTGCGGGATCATTTCGCTACTCAAGCCGCCGATCATGGCCCCCCGAAATGGCAGGTCGATGCTGGCCCAGCCACGGCCTCCGAGGTCGAGGGCGACCTGCGCCAGGGCTTCGTCTAATGGGACCACCGCGTCCCCAAACCGGCGAATACCACGCCGCTCACCCAGGGCTTGATCCAGGGCCTGGCCGAGGGTGATGCCGATGTCTTCAGCGGTGTGGTGCTGGTCGACATGCAGGTCGCCCTTGGCGCGCACGGTCAGGTCGAAGCGAGCATGGCGTGTCAGGCTGTCGAGCATGTGGTCCAGAAAACCAATCCCCGTGGCGATCTCGCCGCGACCGCGCCCATCCAGGTTGAGTACGACTTCGACTCGACTCTCGCGTGTCTCGCGGCGGACTTGTGCGATACGCGGCGGTGCCGGCGCGTGTTGCATAGTGTTTCGGGATGGTAACAGGGGTTCCGACCAGGTCCGAGTGAGATGCTGGGAGTCTTGTTCGCGCTGATCGCCCTGGTGGCAGGCTGGGCAGTGTGTCGTGTGCTGGGCATCCGGCTCACGCTAGCGCCAGCTGCCGGGTTAGCGCTTGTAGCGGTCGCCGCGAGCTGGGCGATGGCATTCGGGCTTCCGCTGTCAGCGGCAGTGGCCGCGGTTGTCGGCATAGCCGCCGTCATCGCGCTCCGCCGTCCCGGCCCCCCTCCGCCAAGCCGCGCCGAGCCTTTGACGCTCGGACTGCTGGCGATTGCCCCGGCCGTACCCGCGGCCTTGCTCGGATTCGCCTTCGCCGGGCTCGACGTGCCCGTTTCGAACCACGACGGCGTCTTCCACGTCGAGACAGTGGATGCCTTACGACGCGGCGTGGGCTTCGAGACCTGGTACCCGCGCGGGTACCACGCGAGCGTGGCCGCCGTGCTCGGCTTCACACCCTGGGTCGACAGCGCCCGTGGCACCGCCGAAGCCTCAGAGGGGATCACCATCCTGGCGCCACTGGCGGTGTTCGGGCTCGGGCGAAGCCTCGGCGCTCGACCCCGGCTGGCAGCCGTGGCGGCGATCTTTCAGGCGCTCACATTCATCTACCCGTACGACTTCCACATCTGGGGCGGTTGGCCACTCGGCATGGGGGTGGTGCTGCTGCTAGGCGTGTGGACAGCCGTGCTCGCCTGGTTGGAGCGACCCAGCGCTGGGCTGGCGGCCGTCGTCGGGCTGCTGGGGGGCGCCATCGTGCTCGCTCACGGGACCGAGATTTACAGCATGAGTCTCGGACTGGTGGTGATCACTGTGGCGCGTGTTCGGCACATCAAGTGGCGCCAGCTGGGTATCCAGTTACCACTCGCGGTTGGACTCGGCGCTGCCCTAGCCTCACCGTACCTGCAGGTGCTTGTGGGCTGGGCGCGCGGCGGCGGCGCCTCGGAGGTCGGCAGCAGTCAGCTTTTGAACGCCGTCGCGGACCCCGAGCTACAAGGCGGCGGTCTGCTGGTGCAGCTCGCGCTGGGCGCGGTTGGCGCGACGTCGTTTGTCGATCTGCCAGTTCGGGCTGTGCTGATCGCGATCGGTATGCGGCTGGCTTGGGCTGGCCTGGCGCGCTGGCTATGGCTGGTCGTGGTGGGGGTCCTGCTCACTTTTGCTTTCGTCAGCAACCCGCTCCTGGAGCGAGTATTCGTGGTTACGTACCCATGGCTTGCCGATCAGCGGTTGCTGCAGGTCGCGTGCGTCTTTGCCAGCCTACTCGCGGCAGGCGGCCTCCTGACCACCTTCGACGGGCTTGCGAACTTACGCAAGCGAATGGCGTTGTCCCACCGACGCAGCGCCCGATGGGTGTCGATTGCTGCTGGGCTACTGGCGCTGTTCCTGGCCGAAGGCAGCGGAGTCAGTATCTACAAACGGCTGGCCCTGGCCAGCGATAGCACCTTCACCCATGACGACCGCAGTGTGATGGAGTGGCTGCACCAACACGCACGCCCGGGCGAAATCCTCGCAAATGACTCGGCGGTCGACGCTGGGATCTGGGCGCCCTACAAGGCAGGCGTGCCGCTCGTGCTGCCGCGTTCGGCCTCGGGCGAAGACGCGGACCGGCGCCAGAGCGTTCTGAACCAGATAGCCGACCTGGAATCGGCGCCCGAAGCCGAGGCCGAGGCGTGCCACCTGGGCGTGCGGTATGTGTACTACGGGGCGCATCTGTATGGGTACGAAGAACACCACTTTCCACCGCCAGCGGTACTCGCTCGGTCGCCCGGACTGCAGGAGGCGTTCCACAGCGGCAACGCCGTTGTCTTCCAAACTCGCCTCGCATGCGACTGAGCTGGGGCTCGGTGGCTCCGGCCTGCCTGGCGATTCTTGCGACGGGGCCGCTGCTGGCGGGACTGCCGTTTGCGGGATTGGATTTCCGGCTTGCATCGAACGCTGTATTGGCCCAGCTGTCACCCACCGAGCAATCGATGTCGGTGCGGACACTCACGGGCGCCTGGGCACTGGGCTTGCCCGTGATCTGGTTTGGGCTCGCCTACACAGGCAAGGGCCCAGCCCAATGGGAAACCCCCCTGGTGCTACTCGGGGCCGCCCTGGCTAGCGTGCAAACCGGGAATGCGTGGGTCGAAGCGCTGGCGATGGTGCTGCCGCTCGCTCGCCAGGTGCGCGGCCTCAACCTCACCCGTCCGCTCGTCGTCGGGGTTGGCCTGGCGCTGATTGGCCTGAGTGTTGCCAACTTGACGCACAGCCGGCGGCCTGAGCTGCCCCCATCGGCCACGGCAGCCGCGATGGCCAGCCATGGCGAGCGCGTGTTCGCCGACTGGGAGTGGGCTGGCGAGTTGCAGCGCCAATTAGGCCCGAGCCGAACGGTGCCAGGCGCTGCTGGTCTCCACGCCGCCTCAACCGAGTACTGGGCCGACTATCTGCGCGCGTCGCAGGGTCATGCCGCCTGGGCGAGCGTCCTCGATCGCCTTGGGGTTGAGGTGGTCGTGGTCGACGCGGCAGCAACGCAGCTGCCACTCGGGGAGCTCATCCGCAGGTCCCCGAGCTGGCGCGTGCTGGACGACAGCGATGGGGCATTGGTCGCCGAGCGCACACGTCCCCCGTGAGTCGCCGGTCGCTGCCCATTCGGTTTCCACGTCTAAGCGAGGTGTGGGTACTGCTGACCGTGGCGGCCGCATTCATCGGTCCCGCGAGCTCTCCGGTCGGACTGGAGGTGTGGTGGACGCTCACCAGCGGTAAATGGATGGCCGAGCATCACGCACTACTGGGGTCCGATCCGTTTACGAGCGCGCCTGCCGCTGCTGGGCCTTTTCTGAACACCCAGTGGCTAGCTCAGCTGGTGTACTACGTGCTCGAGCGGCTGGGCGGACTGGAACTGGTGATCCTCGGCACCGCGCTCGCCGTCGCAGCGGCGTATTGGCTGGTACTAGCGGCCTGCGTGGTGGCCAGCGGGCACACTCGCCTGGCGTGCGTCTCAGTGTGGATTGGGTATGTGCTGGGCTTCTCAAATCTCACCGCCCGGCCACAGACGCTTGCCTATCCGGTGTTTGGGTTGTTCCTGCTGGCGATTATGCGCGCGGAATGGCGCAAGGACACGCGGTGGCTGTGGTTGCTGCCACCCGCGATGATGGTGTGGGCCAACCTGCCCGGGTCCTTTGTTGCGGGGTTGGCGCTGCTTGGGTGCTGCGCTGTAGGCCGGGCGGCCAGCACGCGCAGGCTGAGGCCAGCCTATCCATACGTATTCACGGAGCTTGCGTGCTGCCTTGCAGCTCTGGCCACGCCGTACGGGTCCGGATCGCTAGCGTATGTCGCCAGCATCGGCAGCAACCTCGTGATTCGAGACCTGGTCACCGAATGGGCGCCGACCACGGCCACCCGAGGCGAGGGTATCGTATTTTTCCTGTCGGTGGCGAGCCTGGGCGTTCTGGCACTCCGTTCGCGCGCACGATTGACAGCTAGCGAAGCGCTCATCCTTGTTGTTTTCGGCTGCCTGGCGCTGTCGTCAGTGCGGTCCGTCGTGTGGTGGGGCATGGCGGTTGCGCCGACAACCGCTCGGTTGTTGGGGGGACTCAGTCTCGGGCGTCTGCGGCAGGCACGCGAACGCGGCTGGCTGAACCTCATACTCACGGCAGCAGTTGTGTTGGTTGCGGCGCTGAGCCTGCCGTGGACCAAGAACGCGCTCCCGATCCTACCGCCAGACAAGCGCGCCCTCGTTAGCGACGACACTCCGATCAGCGCCGGCCGCTTTCTTCAATCCAACGACCCGCCATTGCCTGGCCGGATGCTAAACCATCAGCTCTGGGGCGGCTATCTGAATTGGGTGGCTTGGCCGCGGCACCAGGCGTTTGTCGACGGACGCATTGAGATTCACCCTGCCCAGGTTTGGCTGGACTATCTAGACATCACCTTCCCGACCGCTAACTGGCGCGCCCTTTTGGACAAGTACAACATCACGTGCGCCGTGCTCAGTCGAGCTGAGGAGAACGACTTGATTGAGACCCTTCGGCAGGCCGACGGCTGGCACGTCGCTTATGAGGACGGTGTGGCGGTTGTGCTCGAGCGTGGCTGATGGGTGCCGTCGAGCTGGTGTTTCAGCAGCTCGCACGTCCACGAGCGGCGCTCGAAGACATACCGGACCTGGGTAGCCGTGACTTCGCTCGCGCCGCATCGGCGCAGCGACTCGACTGCTGGTAGCAGGACGTCTTCGCCCACGATAACCGTAAGAGCGAACCAGTCGTCGCCCTCGCTGACGTCCTTCGGATACACACGCGCCACCGTCGGCCCGCGGAGACCAGCCACCACACCACTGGTCAGGACCCGTTTGGCCACGCCCTCCGCGCTTTCGCCGCGGATATTCGCCGTGATCGAGACCTGCTGACGCGACCGGAGGTACGCCTCGATGAACTCCAGCAGTCCGTGTGTCGCCTCCAGACGCTCGGGGTCCGACATCAGCCCGCGGCGGTGGCCGATCAGGCATGCTTGCGACTGTACGACCACGCCTCCTGCAACGCTCTTGAGGCGGTTCTCGCGCAGCGTCACCCCGCTCGAGGTGATGTCGCAGACAATGTCCGCCGTTTCGAGCGCCGGGGCGGCTTCGATCGCGCCGCTGACTTCGACCAACTCGAAGTACGTCATTCCCCGGTCATACAGAAACTGGCGTGCTAAGTTGGGATACTTTGTTGCAACCCGCATGACCCGACCCGCGGATCGCAGCTCGACTGCCACCTCGGCCAGGTCGGAGACTGAGGTGACATCCACCCAGCCTTCGGGCACCGCCAGCACGAGCGCGCACCGCCGGAAGCCAAGCTCGCCATGGACGACCACGATGTCGTCTTCTTCTGAGCGGTGCTCGGCCACGATGTCGTACCCGGTGATGCCCAGATCGACGGTGCCGGCATTGACCTCTTCGAAGATATCGGTAGCCCGCTGGAACACGACTTCGACGGGCGCGCCAGGCAATCCAAGCATGCGCGCACGGTACTGACGGGGATTGCTCCGGTCGACCCGCAACCCGCACTGGCCCAGGAAACGTAACGTGTCGTCTTCCCACCCCTTTGAGGGCAGGGCGATTCTCAGCCCGCTCACCCGAACCGTCTCGTGAAGACATCGATCAGCTCGGTGCGCTGGACCACGCTCTCCTGCCGAGAGCGCATGTCGCGTACGACGACGGTGCCGTCCTCCCGCTCGCGTTGACCGACAATCACGATCATGTCCAGGGTGGCGCGGTCGGCGTAGCGAAGAGCGGCTTTGACCCCACGCAGTCGGACATCCTGCTCGACGACGAGGCGCGGAATCTCCCGCAGGTCACGTGCGATCGCCAGCGCGTGCGCGTGGTCGGGCGCATCCACGCCGACGATCAGCACGTGCGGTGGGCGAGGCGCGGCGGCGCCTCCGAGGGCCAGGTCGACCCGCTCCAGGCCATACATGAACCCACACGCTGGCGCGGCCTCGCGTCCGCCCAGAGCGCGCACGAGATCGTCGTAGCGTCCTCCGCCGCACACCTGGAACGGTCCGTCCGGTCCATCCACGTAGATCTCGAATACGAGCCCCGTGTAATAGCGCAGGCCTCGGGCCAGGCTGAGGTCGACTTCGATCTCCATTTCGTGCGACAGCGGTCCGTACGCGTGTAGGAAATCGAGCGCTGCCGACACGTCCTCGACCGGAGCGGTGCTCAGCCCTCGCCTTTCGAGAACAGGCGGCAGGTCGCGCTGTAGGCGAACAGGCTGGCCGGCGGCTGAATGCAGCTCGGCTACGAATTCGAATGCGGCTCGGACCTGGTCAGTTGGATCTGGGCGTTTGGCTTTAGCCAGCAGGCGTTGGATGATCTGGTGGGGTTGGCGAGACCCGCCTTCGAGCGGCAGACTGGCGCGGCTCAAAATATCCGTGGCGATGGCCGTCGCCTGATCCGTCGGCAAGCTCGCCAGAGCGGAGGGCACGCCTGGCGAGGCGTCGTCCTCCTTTGCCAACCCATTGGGGCTGCCTCCGCCCAGTCGGTCGACGACCCGCGCGACGGCGCATTCCAGATCGATTTGCCCGCGCGCTATGGGCTCCATTTGAGCCAGCACCAGCC
>JBPCIO010000133.1:0-28595 GCA_051006215.1 Chloroflexota bacterium | reverse complement strand
TTTATCTGGGGCGGTCCTGGGTGGCGTCTTCAACGCACGCAAGGAACGATTAGACTAGAACACGTGTTCGATGTAGGCTGATAAACCGTAGCGATTCTCCATCGTGGGAGCAGAGTGTGACGGTTGTTCAGCGAGCGCGACTACCAGGGTCTGACCGACTGGTCTGGCTGGTTGTCGGAGATGACCACCTCCCGGTAGAGCCTGTACGTCGCTACCTTGCGTATCTCGACGACGTGGAGCGCTCGCCGAACACGCTGCGGGCGTACGCCCATCACCTCAAACTCTTCTGGGACTATCTGAGCTGGGCAAGGCTGGCCTGGACCGATGTCGGGCTTGGTCAGCTCGCACGGTTCATGGCCTGGCTGCGCCGCTACGACCCGGATGTTGTGCCGCTCGGAGAAGCCAAGACCACGAGGCGCGAGTCCACGATCAATACCATCCTCGCGGCCGTCAATAGTTTCTACGAGTTTCACGAACGCCTCGGATCGCTACTTCCTTTCGAGCGTTATCGCCTGGGTGTGCGACCGAGCAGTGCGACAAAGCCATTCCTGCACCACATCACCAAAGGCCAAACGGTTCGGACGCGCCTGGTCAAAGCACGATCTCAACGGCGTTTGCCGCGCACGCTCGCGCCGGAGGATATCGAAGCGCTGCTCGGGGCGTGCACCCACGTCCGCGACCAGCTGCTGCTGTGTTTGCTGCGAGATACAGGGATGCGGATCGGCCAGGTTCTCGGCCTCCGTCATGCGGACATGGTCAGCTGGGACAACCTGATCCGTATCGTGCCCAGGGACAACACCAACCAGGCGCGGACCAAGTCAACAGACGAGCGGGTGGTCGACGTGTTCCCCAGCCTGATGGCCCTCTACACGCGGTATTTGCTCGAGGAATATGGCGAACTGGACAGCGACTACGTGTTTGTCAATCTCTGGGAAGGTCGCATCGGGGAGCCGATGGTGTACGCCACCGTCGTGGCGTTCTTTCGGCGCTTGCAGGCGCGGACCGGTATCTATGCGCGTCCGCACATGTTCCGACACACTCACGCGACCGACTTGATCCGCACGGGTAAATGGGACCTGGCTTACGTCGCCGAGCGGCTAGGTCACGCGAATATCGGCACGACGGGCATTTACCTGCACCTGCAGAACGCCGACATGAAAGCGGCCCTCAAGGACTATGCAGCACGACGGCAGGGCAGAGCCGGTGCATCCTGAGCTCGTCAGATCGACGACAGATGAACATTCGGCCGACGCTAGTCCACTCGAGGGTTTCTGGGCGCACGATACGTGGGTCATGGCCATGTGCCCGCTCGGCACGGGCCACGGCATCTTCCGATTTGGCGGCCCTACGCAGAAGTTGCGTGATGAGTTGAAACTCACCGTTCGGGCGAAGCTGACGGCGAACGAGTGGAGTCTCCAAACCCAGCACGCGTCGTTGGTCAATCGGATCGTGGCGTGGCTTGCCATGCGTCACTCCACCAGTACATCACTGCTTGATCGATCAATCGAGAATTGGACGCTGGACTTGCAGGGCCATCTTCTTGAGCACGGGCTTCTGCGGCAGCCCATGCGACGACAACTCAGTCGAGCGCAGGAAGAGCTCCAATCGCCGGCGCGCGATCCCACGATCGTGATCTTGCGGAGCCTGTACGCCAAGCTGCTGGTGTTGTTTCGGCCGCCGCAAGTCGTGCCTGAGTTCGCCAAGGACGTTTGGGATGTACGTCGAATGGGCGTCAGCGGGAGCCCCATTCATTCGGATTACTCGTTGAGCTTTGTCACGCTTGCACAACCCTGGCTGCGCACTGCCGCGAAGCACTTCATCCGCCACACCATCGTCACCACGTCCTATAGAAACGCCAAGGGCAGGCTGGGGGCTCTTAAACGCTTCTCTGCGTACCTGGCACAGGTTCGGCCGGGCATCGAACCTCACGCAGTTGACCGTTCCCTCATGGTCGCGTACCTGGCGCACATCCACACCCTCGGCCTGGCGCCAGCGACCGTCGGGGTCTGGCTGGTCGCCTTGCGTTCGTTCTTCGAGCTGTGCGCCCGTGAAGGCTGGGCGGCGGTCCCAGAGCGGACGCTGGTCTACCGCGAAGACTTTCCGCGGCAGGAGCATCCGCTGCCGCGATTCATTGCCGAAGACGTGTTGCGGCAACTGAACGCCCATCTCGATGATCTGCGTCCCGTGTACCGCAGCATGACGCTCATGCTTGAGGAGTGCGGGATGCGAATCGGCGAGGCGTGCTCCATACCCCTTGAGTGCCTCTCCCGTGACGCTGAGGGCGACTACTTCCTGCGCTACCACCAGCCCAAGATGCGAAAGGAGTTGCAGATCCCGATCTCGCGCGAACTGGCGATGACCATCCAGGAACAACAGCGTGCCGTCCGCGACCGATGGGGAGACGGCGTCACGTGGCTGTTCCCCAATCGAAAGGGCGGTCCCGTCACGCCGCGTGGCTACCGAATTGCAATCAACGAACTGGCTTATCGGCACCGAGTGCGCGATGCAACCGGTGCGTTGTTCCGCGTGCACCCACACGGATTCCGTCACACGGTCGGCACGCGGATGATCAACAACGACGTCCCACAGCGCGTCGTGCAGCAGTTTCTGGGGCATGAGAGCCCGTCGATGACGGCCAGGTATGCCCACATCCACGACGCAACCATGAAGCGGAAGTTAGCCGAATATCGCGGCAAGGTGATCGACATCACCGGCAAGGTCGTCGAGGGAGATGGTCCCCCAATCTCCAGCGACGCTCTCTGGCTCAAGCGGAACATCCTGGCCCAGGCTCTGCCAAATGGCGTTTGCCGGCTACCTATCCAGCAGGGTGAGTGCCCACACGCAAACGCGTGTTTGACATGCGTACATTTCGGGACGAGCAGCAAGTACCTGGCGGTGCTCAAGGAACAGCTGGTGCAGACTGATCGGATCCTCGAGGCTGCTGTTGCACAAGGCTGGGCGCGGCAGGCGGAGATGAATCAACGCGTCCACCAGAACCTGCTCACCGTTATCAGTACTCTCAAGGCGGACGACGAAGCTAACGTTGTAGGCGGTCGGCGTCCGGCCAACTCCGCGGCGAGCTTCGTGCCCCTGGACCAGTTATGAGCCGGCGACGCGTCGGACACCAACGCAACGTCGATGGCCTGCGCGCCGCCTCAGCACTCAAACACCATGAAACCGAGCGGAAGGTTGGCGACGCGATTCGCGCCCTACTCCGCGCTGGTGAGACGATCACCTTCCGTCGCGTGGCTTCCGCAGCCGGCGTCAGCAGCGGCTGGCTCTATGCGCAGCCAGACGTCAAGGAGCAGATTACACGCCTGCGTGGACAGACGCTTGACATGGCGCGTCGACCGTCTGAACGGGCGTCTGACGCTTCCAAGGACGCCATCGTGCGTGCACTTCGGCAGCGCGTGGGCACACTCGACAAGGAACGGCTACTGCTGCTCGCACGCATCGATGAGCTCCAGCAACGGATCGAATTCCTCTACGGCGAGCTGTACACAAAGCGAGTCGATTCACCGTACGCAATTGCCGACTCAACTGCGCCTCGGTCTACGTTGTGAACATACTCGCAACGTAGCTAAACGGGGTTCGGGGTCCCGCTCTAGATAACAGTATTTATCGGCCCAACCTGAGCTTGTACATTACTCCGGTCTCGGTAAGCGAACGCGAACTGACGCTGCGTGAGCGGCTGCGCAACCGCCCGCCTGGACCCAGCATCGTCTACGTGACTCTGCAGAGAACGGCCGAGCAGGTAGCCGAACAACTGGCCGGGGCGGGCTTTCCGGCCCGTGCGTACCACGCTGGAATGGCGGCGGATGCACGTACCGAGACGCAGGAATGGTGGATGACCTCGGACCGGGCGATCGTGATCGCGACGATTGCTTTCGGCATGGGCATCGACAAGCCGAACGTCCGCTACGTCTACCACTACAACCTGCCCAAGAGCCTCGAGAGCTACAGCCAGGAGATCGGCCGGGCCGGGCGCGATGACCAGCCATCCATCGTGGAGTTGCTGGCCTGCCCGGCGGACGTGCCCACGCTCGAGAACTTTGCCTACGGTGACACGCCCACACTCGATGCCCTCGAGGCGGTCGTGGGCGCGCTTTTGGATGCCGGGCCGACGTTCGACGTCAGCTTGTTCGAGATGTCCACTCGCTACGATATCCGACCGCTGGTCCTGCGGACCGTCCTGACGTATCTGGAGTTGCTGGGAGTGCTCCGACAGGGAACCCCGTTTTACGCCGGCTATGAGGCCAAACCCCTTGTGCCACTCGGCCAGATCATGGCTGGCTTCGCTGGCGAACGGCGCGAGTTCGTGGGGCGCATCTTCGCCGCGGCGAAGAAGGGACGCACCTGGTACAGCCTCCAGCCGGTTGAGCTGGCAGTGCGGCTGGGCGCGGATCGGGAGCGTATCGTGCGGGCTGTGGAGTACCTGGAGGAGCAGGGCCTGGTCGAGCTGCGAGCAAGTGAGCCGCGCTTGCGTTTTAGCCGCACCGATGCCGGAATCAACGACGCCGCCACGCTGGTCACGGCACTGGCTCAGCGCTTTCATCGACGTGAGGAGCTGGACATCCAGCGACTGCAGCACGTGCTGCGGCTGGTGCAGGAACCCGGCTGCCAATCAGCTGCGCTGGTTGCCTATTTCGGCGAGCGTCTCGCCGCACCATGTGGGCAGTGCACGTTCTGCCAGAGCGGTTGCGCTCAGACGCTGCCGGATGTGTCTGCCCCAGCGCCCATCGGAAGCGTGGTCGACGTCGACGCTCTCTCGGACGTGTGCGCTGCTCACCCAACGGCGCTCGGTAACGCCCGCCAACAAGCGCGCTTTCTGTGTGGCCTCAGCGGGCCTGCCTTTACCCAGGCCCGCCTGTCCCGACAGCCGCTCTTCGGCCTCCTGGAGGAGCGACGCTTCGCCGATGTACTGGTGTGGTGTCAGGCCCAGAAGGCTCTGGCACGAGAGATGCCTCTGCGATCTCCGTCAAGGTAAAACGGACAGCAACCTATGGAGTGGTGGGACACGGTCCGCGCGGGCCTGACTGGGTTTCTCGACCAGCACGGCGTGGTGGCGGGTTTTGTGCTTATTCTGATCGAGGAGTCCGGCGTCCCAGTGCCTATTCCGGGCGACTTTTTGATGCTTCTGCTCGGTGTCCACGCCCGCCAGGGCCGAGTCCCGCTGTGGCAAGCGCTGCTGGTCATGGAGCTTGCCACCCTGATTGGAGCGACCGTGCTGTACTGGGCTGCCTCCTACGGCGGTCGGAGCCTGGTCTACCGCTACGGGCGGTACATGCACCTGACCCCGGAACGGCTGGCCAAGGCTGAGCGCTGGCTGGTGCACCACGGAGCGCTAGCCATCGTTGCGGGGCGCCTGACGCCCGGACTCCGGATGGCCACGGTCATCACGTGTGGTGTGCTGGGCGTGCCGCTGTACCGGTTTCTGCCTGGTCTCGCGGTTGGGTCTTTCCTGTATATCCTGCTGTATACGCTGCTGGGGTTTTTCTTCGGGCCGCCGATTCTGACCGCAGTCGAGGGTATTCACCTACCCCTGGGGTTACTGGGCTCCCTCATTCCACTCGTTCTGCTACTGGTTTGGATTGTCAGGGCTCGTCGCGGTCTGAAGCTGCGTATCGCCAATGACGCGAGTGTGGTAGATAGGGCCCACAGGCTGCGGGATGGCGCTGTGGCGGGCCTGATTGCCACCGTCGCTTCAACGCTCCTCATGAACGTGCTGGTGCATCTTATTGGCGATGCCACGGTGCTGCCGCCTGGCCGAATCGTCGAACATACGCAAGCGCGCTTGGAGGCCTTCGCGATCGGGCGTGCGCTGGGCCCGCTGCTGCTGGTGGTTTTGCCAGCGTTCGCGGCCGTGGGCATGGTCTGGGGCGGTGTATATGGCGCTTGGGCGGAACCTCGCCTGGCCCGGCTGCCCGACTGGTTGAGCGGGGTCGTGTTCACGTTGCTGCCCTTAGGAGTTGCCCTCGTGGCGGTCCCAGCCCTGGTCGGGGCAGCGCTGCCGTGGGAGGGATCGATCGGCTTGCTGGTGATCGGCAGCGAGGTCGTTCGCCACATGGTGTACGGGATCGTGCTCGGCTCGAGCTACCCGCTCCGCATCGCCAGACCCGGTCCCCGTCCAATACCGGCTTCAGCGCCTGCGCCTGCGCCCGTACCTACCGAGGGCCTTCCGGTTCCCGGCAACTAGTTGATACTTATGGAGTTGGCATGACGAGCACTACTGCACTCACCGAGGCCAGGCACGCCGCGCCGCCGCCCGACTTTGACGAAACCTCGCGTAAAGTCGCTATCACGCCCGAAGAGCGCTGGATTGGAATCCAGACTAAGGCCTACTTCGACCGCACTTTGAAGCGAACGACTCCCTGGCTGATCAAAAATGCACAGATCCGCATTCTGCAGCCGACCACGGCGCCCGGCCCGCGCGAAGCCGAGCCCTTAGCCCCGCCACTTCCACCGCTCGCCCCGTCACGGGTGATCTCCACCGACGCGCTCCAAAATGAGACCATCTCGCCTCTGCTCGCGTCGGTCATGTTCACGTTCAAGCGTATCGAGGACAAGCTGGCCGACTTCAGCGGTCGCAGCTATGACCTGTTCCGCAATGTCTGGGGCATCAACAACTCGTATCACCAGTGGAGCTACGAGGAGAACCAGCACAGTGACGCGCTCGCCCTGATCCTGGAGCGCACCGGGCACCTGACCCGCGAAGCGCTGCACGAGGACTACTATGCGAACCTGGCCCAGACCTGGGAACCTCCATTCGCCACGGCGCGGCAGATGGTCTTGTACGCCGCGTTCCAGGAGCAGCTCACCAGCCTCAATTACCGGGCGCTGGCGAAGCGGGCTGTAGAGGAGGGCGCGCCCACCGCGGCCGACATCATGGCCCTCATAGCGCAAGACGAGGCCTACCACGGTGGCGGCTACCGCGCGTTCAGTCGCATCTACGCCGAGAGCGACCTGGAAGGCACCATTGCTGACGCCGTGCACGTCGGTACCAACTTCCGCATGCCCGCACAACACCTGATGCGAGACCAGAAGCGGAACTCGGTGGAGATCGTCCGGGTGGGCGCCTTTAGCAAGGATCTGGTCTCCGAGGAGACCATCTACCGCGTCCTGAAGGGTTTCGGCTTTGTACCCGAACCAATGGCCCGCCAGGCCGCCGATCAGTACTGGAAGTAAGTGCGCCCTCGACGGCGGGGGCTCGAGTCACAGTGCGGGGCTAGCGTATGTCCGCAGCCAGCGGCGGAAGAGGACGAGTAGCGCGAACGAGATAGTCAGCAGCAGCACGGACAGCCCCAGCGCGGCGTCCGTGTCGCTGTCGAGGGCAGCGTAGATCGCCAGCGGCATCGTCTGCGTTCGACCAGGAAACTGGCCGGCGAACATGATCGTGGCTCCAAACTCGCCCAGAGACCGCGCCCAGCACAGGATCGCACCCCCAACCAGCGCGGGCGCGGCGACTGGGGCGGTCACGTAACGAAACACCTGCCACTCGGTGGCGCCTTCGACCCGCGCAGCTTCTTCGAATTCGGGTGGCACAGCCAGGAATCCCGAACGCGCAGCGCGCACGTAAAACGGCGCCGCCACAAACAGGCTTGCCAGTACAACCGCGGCCGTCGTGAATGGAAGCTCTATTCCCGCCGCCCCGAGAGGGGGCCCAAGCACGCCACGTCGACCGAACGTGACCAGCAGCGCCAGGCCGGCCACAGCCGGTGGCAGGACGATGGGCAGGTCGACCAGTGAGTCGAGCAGGCCGATCCCGCGAAACCGGCGGCGCGCCAAGAACAGCGCCAGCGGCGAGCCGAGCAACAACGCCAGAAGTACAACCACCAGGCTGGTCAGCAGACTCAGCCGCAGCGCCTCGAGCACGATCGGGCGCAGCAGCGCCCCCCACAGCCCAACGGCGCCCAGCGCGCGCACCAGCAGGCCGACCAGCGGCAGTCCCAGAAAGACGGCCAGGAGCATGCCCGGCCAGGCCGACGGCCCGGCACTCACCCGCCCCCCTAGCGGGGCGCGACGGCGCTGGTGCTGCTCGCGCTGGCCGTCGAGTGCGATGGCGGCTCTCAGGCGCCGTCGGGATGAGTGTGGTACGGCGCGATCCGCGCCGGGCCACCCGTCAGCAGCCCGCCACACGCAATGCGTTGCAACAAGGCTCGATCAAGGCACTCGCCGCTCAGCACCCGCGGCAGGAGCAGGTCGAGTGCTCCAGGTCGCCCGAACAATTCGCACGAGGCTAGCCCGAGCACCGGCCGTCCCTCCAACTGGCCAATCCAACACGCCGTGCCAGGCTCAGCCGGGATGCCGATCTGCGCCACCGTCCCACCGGCGCGACGAAGTCCTTCGAAGACCACATCAGCCGGATCGGTCGCCGTGGCGCCGGCTGCCATGATCAACTCTGCACCCTCGGCCAGCGCCTGCCGGAATCCGGCTGCCAGACTGTCCTCCAACGTCGCAGTTGGAACGATCACTGCAAGGGCCGACCCATACCACGCTAGGGCGGTGCTCAAGCTAGCCGCGGCACGGTCGAAGGCGTTGCCGCGGAGTCGATCGCGAGGCGCGACGAACCCGGCCCGATGAGGCCGGAAAGCCTCGACGTGCAAGACCGGACCCAGGTCGCAACGAATGGCTTCGATTGTCTGGAGTACGCGCTCGGACAGGAACAGCGGCGCGCACTTGACGAGGCCTACCGGAGTGCCGGCGTCGACGGCTCGCTCCGCCTCAGCCGTCAGCACCAGCACGCCGTCGTGTTCGTTGACGCGCTCGAGCGCGGCGGCATGTAGACGCAACATCCCGCGGGTGTCGCAGGTTAGTCTCACCTGCCCCAAGTGGGCCGGCTCCACGTGGACTCCAGGTCCGGCAACCGCGGCGCCGAGTCGCGCGACAGCCTCGTCTTCGGTCAAATCGCCCGGCTCGGCGACGGCGAGATGCACGTAGGCGACATCGAGACGTAGCAGGTCCAGAACGTCAGCGGCCTCGAGGCGACTGCCCTTGCGCACCAGCACCTCGCCGAGTTGGTTCGGGTCGCGAACGTCGTGGCAGATCACGCTCTGGGCGGGCACGGTCGCGCCTGCGGAGCGGGGATCGAGCCTGACGAGGATCACGTGATTGAGCATCATACGCCAGCCTGCGCGTGCCCCAATGTAATAAGCACAAGACCACTCTGCCAGCGTGCTGGACGTGTGCAGCGCTGCTGCCTGATGTACTCTGTGCCGCCATGGCCGAGCACGCCGACCTCACGTTTACTCCGGCAACCGAGCTACGCGACTGGATCCGCACGCGCCAGGTCTCGCCTGTCGAGATCCTGGATGCGGTTCTGGCGCGAGCCAACGAGGTGCAGGCCCAGCTTCGCCCATTCGTGACGATCGGCGCCGAGGCGGCCCGCACCGCGGCGCGGGCTGCCGAAGATGCGGTCATGCGCCAGCAACCGCTCGGGGCGCTGCACGGCATCCCGATTTCGATCAAAGACCTCGACCCGACCCGTGGCCTGCGCACGACGTACGGGTCGAAATTCTCAGAACACAACGTGCCCGTGTTCGACAGCATCGTGGTGGAACGCGTGCGCGCGGCGGGCGGCATCATCTTCGCCAAGACAAACACTCCCAGCTACGGGCATAAAGACTCATGCGACAACCTGTTGATGCCGTCCACCCGCAACCCCTGGAAGACGGACCGAACGTCGGGCGCATCGAGTGGTGGCGCGGCCGTGGCAGTCGCGGTCGGCGCTGGCCCTCTGGCGCATGGCAGCGACGGCGCCGGCTCGATCCGCATCCCGGCTGCGTTGTGCGGTGTCTTCGGCCTCAAGCCTTCCTTCGGGCGTGTCCCGTACTGGCCCAACCCGGACATATGGGCTGCTCGTTCGCACCCGGGCCCGATCACCCGCACCGTTGCCGACGCGGGACTGCTGCTCGGCGTGATGGCCGGACCTGATCCGCGCGATCCCTTGTCTCTGGATGCAACCGACGCCGACTTCGTGGCGGCCTGCCAACCGGACACCCCCACATGCTTGAAGGTGGCCTGGAGTGCCGACCTTGGCTACGCCAAGGTGGACCCGGTGGTGCGCCAGGTCACCGAGGCCGCCGCTCAGCGGTTTGAGGAGCTGGGCTGCACCGTCGAATCCGTCAACCCAGACTGGGACGACCCCGCGCCATGGGCCGAGACGCTGTGGCACATGAACATGGCGGCGCGGTTCTCCGATCAACTCGAGGAACGCCCCGAGTGGGTCGATCCAAGCTTGCGAGCAATGATCGAGGCCGCCCGAGGACTGTCGGGCATGCAGGTTGGGCGGGCGCAGCTCGCGCGGACCGCATTCCATGCCCAGGCCCAGGACTTCATGGCGCGCTACGACCTGCTCCTCACTCCGCAGATGCCATGCGTAGCGTGGCCGGCCGAACACGCCCCATCGGCGCACGAGTCCATCTTCGACCACCTGCCATTTACGTTTCCGTTCAACGGTACGGGTTGGCCAGCGGCGTCGGTGCCGTGTGGCTTCAATGCCGAAGGGCTGCCGATTGGCCTGCAGATTGTGGCGCCATGGCGTCAGGATGGGCTGTGCTTGCGCGCGGCAGCCGCGTTCGAGAGCCTTCAGCCGTGGCAGGCTAGACGACCAGTGTGAGGTGGTGAACACGGATCAAGCCGGCCTGCCCTCATACACGACCACCTGGCGGGTACGCAGCTACGAGCTGGATGCGAATGGCCATGTCAACAACTCCGTTTACGTGGCGTACGCGGAGGAGGTCGCCAACCAGCACGCCGAGGCACTTGGTTTCGGACGTGGGTGGACCCAGGCGCACGCGGGTGCCTGGGTCGTGCGGCGCCACGAGATCACCTACCTCCGCGCGGCGACGTATGGCGACGAGCTACAGCTCACCACCCAGGTGCAGCAGATGCGCGGCGCGCGGGGCATCCGCAACACGGTCATCCAGCTCGTTCCTGACGGCAGCCTGGTGGTCCAGATGCAAACCGAGTGGGTATGGATTCGACTCTCGGATGGACGACCGGTTCGCATCCCGGCGTCAGCCCTGGCGGCGTTCAGCGCCTCCCGACGCGCGAACTAACCTGACGCGGGGCGGACGCCTAAGCCGAGGATCGGATGCGAGCTTTCACCGAGTCGGGCAGTGGTGTATCTACCTGGGGTGAGCGCAGCTGGGCGAGCATGCCGCCGTCCACGTACAGGATTTGGCCAGTGATATAGCTCGCGTCTTCGGACGCCAGGAACGCGACCGCTCCGGCGATGTCCGCGGGATAACCTACGCGACCCAGGGGCACCGTCTGACCGCGACGCAGCTTGGCCTCCTCGCCAGCGGGCTCGTACTCCTCGGTGTGGATTGCGCCTGGACCGACGACGTTGACGCGGATACCGAACGGCGCTAGGTCGATGGCCATCGTGCGCGACATCGCCTCCATGCCGCCCTTCGTGGCGTCATAGGCGGCCATGTTGCGGTGCGCCCGCGCTGCCGCGAACGAGCTGATGTTGACGATTGAGCCGCGTCTGCCCTGATCCACCAGGATGTTGGCCATTCGGTGGCAGTGCAGATACACACTCTTGAGGTTGGCCTGGATGACGGTGTCCCAGAGCTCTTCGTTCATGTCCAGAATGTGCGCCTGGGGTGAGGCCCAGGCAGCGTTGTTGATCAGAATCGACGCGCTGCCCCAGGTCTCGAGCACCCGCGCGAACATGGCATCGACATTGGCCTTGACGCCGGCGTCGCCCGGAATGGCCAGGGCGGTCCCACCCTCCGCTTCGATCCCGCGCGCTACTTCAAGCAGAGCCGCGCTGCCACGCGCGGTGATGGCGACTCTGGCGCCCTCCTTGGCGAGCCGCTCGGCGATACCCTTGCCGATCCCCCGACTTGCGCCGGTGACGATCGCCACCTGACCGTCGAACCTCATGCCTGGCAGCGTACAGGACAGTACCCTGCACACGACAAGCCATGCGTATTACTCGTGTCGAGACGCTCCCGATCGATCGCTATCTGTTCGTCCAGGTGCATACTGACGCCGGCATTACTGGCCTGGGCGAGGCTGGCACCTGGGGCTATCTCGAGGCCGCCGAACAAGTGGTTGCCAAGTGGGCGCACTATCTGGTGGGCGAGGACCCACTCCGGATCGAGCACCACTGGCAGTACCTGTACCGCTCGACACACTTTCGCGGCTCGGCCATCATGGGCGCCCTGAGCGCCATCGACATCGCCCTGTGGGATATCGCTGGCAAGCACTTCGGCGTGCCCGTCTACCAGCTCCTTGGTGGCAAGACGCGCCACAAGGCGCGGGTCTACTACCACGTACTTGCGGAGACAGTTGAGACGCTGGTGGAGGGCTGCATTCAGGCCCGGGCGCGAGGGTTCACTGCCGTGGGGCACCTGTCGCCGTTTGCCGACGAGCCGCGCAGCCAACCTTACTTCAAGACACATGTTGCAAAGATCGGACAGGCCATCGATGCCGTTCGCCAATTCCGAGAGGCGGTGGGTGATGACGTGGACCTGTGCATCGAGATCCACCGCCGGCTGAGCCCCGCCGAAGCCATCGTGTTGGCGCGGGGTATCGAGCCCTACCACCCGCTGTTCTACGAGGACCCCATTCTGCCGGACAACTTCGACGCTATGGGCCTGGTGGCCGAGAACATCCATATTCCCATCGCCACCGGCGAGCGGCTGCACACCATCCAGGAATTCGAAATGTTGTTGCGTCGCGGTGCAGTCCAGTTTGTGCGCCCGGACGTGTGCTTGTGCGGTGGCATCACCGGCGCGAAGAAAGTTGCGGCGCTAGCCGAGGCCAGCTACGTCGGCGTGGTTCCGCACAATCCGCTGAGTCCGGTCAGCACGGCAGCGTGTGTCCAACTCGCCGCGTGCATCCCGAACTTCACGATTCAGGAGTATCCGACGGGCGAGGACCGACCCCCCAAGAGTGAGATCGTCAAGACGGCGCTGGCGTATGACGGTCATGGCTCGCTGCTGGTGCCTGACGTGCCCGGCATCGGGGTCGAACTGGCCCCCGATGCGGCGAAGCTGCACCCGTACGCGCTGCGCTGGCTCGGCACGCGACTGCACGACGACGGCTCGGTCATTGATCAGTAAGCTCCGGCGGTAGCATGCGTGGATTGGCTAGCGGAGTAGTCGAGCTGGCGGAGCTCGTTGGCAAGGTTTCGGCGGCGCGCTCGGCTGGCAAGGTGGTGGTGCTGACCAATGGCGTGTTCGACGTCCTCCACATCGGGCATCTGCGCTACTTGCGCCAGGCGCGGAGCGAGGGTGACATGCTGGTGGTGGGGGTCAACGCTGATGCGAGCGTGCGCGCTCTCAAACCCGGCCGCCCGCTGGTCCCCGAGAACGAGCGCGCCGAACTGGTGGCAGCCCTGCGCCCGGTCGACCACGCGGTGATCTTCGCCGAGCAAACCGCCAACGAGCTGTTGCGAGCCATTCGGCCGGATGTCTACGTCAAGGGGGCCGACTATACCCACGCCAGCTTGCCCGAAGCCGCAACGGCGCGCGAGGTGGGTGCGCGGCTGGTGTTCGTGGCGCTGGTCCCGAATCGATCGAGCACGCACCTGGCACGCGCTCTCAGCTGCTAATAAAGCGCTGATTGGCGTGGGCTGGCGCGAGACATGCAAAAGCAGCCCATGTGGATGGGCTCGAACTACACCCCGGGCCGCTGCTCGGCGTAGAGCATCGCGGCATCGGCATCCCCGCCTGAGATGGCTACGATTCTGGTCGTCGACGACGAGAAGCCGGTCAGGGAGTTCCTGGCGGCGGCTCTCGAGCAGGCGGGACACCGCGTGCTTCAGGCCCCCGACGGCCGCCACGCGCTCGACATGATGGCCAGTGGCGGCCAGCTTCGGCCCGACCTGGTCATCTCGGATGTGATGATGCCCGTGATCGGCGGTATTGAACTTTGCGCGTTCCTCAAAGGCAATCCGGCGACGAGCTCTATCCCTGTGGTGCTCATGAGCGCTGCCGCCCGCCAGGCGAGCACCGAGGTCCGGGCCGATGCCTACATCGGCAAGCCCTTTGACCTTGGCACGCTGGACGCTCTGGTCAGGCGGATGCTCTCAGTGGACGCGAAATTGGGGAGCTGATCAAGCGGCCCCTGGTGCAACCCAACGCTAGTCGCGGCTGCTACCGGCGAAGCCGAACAATCGCAACAACGCCAGGAACAGGTTGAAAATGTCCAGGTACACGCTCACCGCTAACAGAATTGCCTGGCCTTCGGTCGCGCCGCGGCTCTTGGCCACCCGGTTCAGATCGAACACCAGGAAGCCAGTGAAGAGCACCGCTGCGACGGCTGAGATCCCGATATAGAGCAACGGCAGGTGCACGAACAAGCCGACCACCGAGGCTACGACTACTCCGATAAGGCCGACAAACAGAATGCCGCCCATACCACTCAGGTCACGTTTGGTGGTATAGCCGTATGCGCCGGCGGCCAGCGTGACCGCGGCTGTCGTCGCGGCGGCATTCAATACGACGCCACCCAGGCCCCTGGCGACATACGCCTCCAGGATCAATCCCAGAGCCATCCCCTCGAAGGTGGCGAAACCATACAGCAGGGCCAGATTCAGCGGCGCTCGCTCACGCAAGAACTGGAGTGCGATGAGCGTGCCGAAGCTGCCAACAATGGACAGCAGGAACGCGCCTGGCCCAAGGCTGCGCCCGATGACCGCTCCACCGGCGGTGAACAGGAAGGCAAACCCGAGCAGGCCCATGACCTTGCCAAGAACGCCGGGTTGACTGGTGATCGGGACGGCGGCGGAATAGTCGGCCAGACCGGCTCGCCGCGAATAGTCATACATACAGCACTAACTCCCAGGACCGAAACGAATGAACCACGCTCATACTACGCGCACGACTAGCGAATGGTTGCGGTCCGGCGCAGTCCTGAGAGCCGCGGGCAATCTATCGATCGAAGCGCTAGGGTGTCGTGCCTGTCGGGCCGCGCGTCCAGGCAGTATGCACGATATCGCGTGCCCATGCGGATACGTCCTGCCCAGGCAGGCGGTCCTGCTGAAGCTCCTTGAACAGCAGCGCTGGCATCAGGTGGTCGATCTCCATGGTCATGCGTGCGCTGTCGCGGTAGCCTTGCTCGGCCAGCTCTTCGGTCTCGTGGTCGCCGAGTGAGCGCGCCGTCGTGAGCAGCATCAGCCAGGAGATATTGCACAGGCTGAGAAAGGCGTAGTCGTCCCGCACCGATTTCGAAACGGCCTCGGTGCGCACCTGGTTGTACACACCAGCGGCGACGCCAGCCACGGCGGCCGCGGTGTCCTGAATGACGGTTGTGGAGCTCGCGCCGAGCGCGTGCATGCGCTGATCCAGCATCGACTCGTGATGTTGCAGGGTCGTGCGAAACTGTTCGATGGCCCGCCTGGCGTCAGGATGATCGGCGAGCTGAGATTCCCTGAGCTGCTGAGAAAACGGTTGCAGCCCATGGTTTACGAGCGAGTGCAGGTCCGCTACGTACTTTGCAAGGTATTTCCGGCTGTTTTCGTCCATGCCGTCCTCCTGGGCCCGAATGCCCACACCCGAATCGCACATTGCGTGCCTGCTCCGCCACTTCAGCGGCAGGGTCCAAGACCACTTGGCGGGCAGTATCGCCGAGGTCGAAACTGATGGGGTGCTACTTCACATACTCGGCTATTTCAGCGTGCGTGGCGTACCAAACGTTGGCGTGGCTGCTGATGTAGTCGATCAACTCCTCGAGCACGGCAATCCGCGACCGGTGGCCGATCACGTGGGGGTGCATCGTCAGCTGGAACAGGCCGCCTTCGGCGTAGGCGAGGTCGAACTCGTCACGCCAGATGGTGAGCACGCCCCGGGGCGGTGTGTACGGGCGCACAGCGGTGTAGCGGTCCATGCTGAAGTACGGCGCATCGTCGCGGATCCACTCCACCGGGATTTCGACGACCCCCGTTGGCTGGCCGTCTTCGACGATCTCATATGGTTCGTCGTCGGCCATCAGTGACGAGTCGTACAGCAACCCGAGCTCGCGGATGATCCGCATGGTCGAGGCGCTGAAGTCCCACGACGGGGTGCGCACGCCAATGGGCCTGACGCCGGTCAGCTTCTCGAGCGTGTCGGTCGCACGGAAAGCGAGCTCGCGTTCGTCCTCCGGTCGGAGTTGCTGATTGCGCTCGTGGATCCAACCGTGGATGCCGACCTCGTGGCCGGCGGTGACGTACCCGCGCGCTTCATCTGGATGCAGGAGTGCCGAGACGGCTGGCATGAAAAAGGTGGCAGGTATGCTCTTGGCTGCCAGCAACCGCATGACCCGCGGCGTGCCGGCGCGGGAGCCGAACTCGCCCTGGCTGAGCTTGCCCGGGCTGGTCTCCGCGTCCCGTAGCGGGATTGTCTCGTGGTCCGAGTCAAACGACAGCGCGACCGCCACCCGAGCTCCACCAGACCACGTGGTCGGTGCAAGCGAGCGTCCAGCCCGCACGTGCTGAACGTGTCCGCGCCAGGTTGATTCGTCCCATTGCCAGGGCTGGAGCGGGGCAGTCATGGTGGCTCCACCAGTGTAATGAGCGTTGCTGCACACGTGTGACCAGGCCTTGATGGAGGCGGCCCGTTTCGCGAGGACGACCTGATGAGGTGGCTGGTGCTGGAAGGCGTGTGTTTCGCGAGCGGCAACAGGGTACCCTTTTGTTCCACACGCCCATGCTCGCCTGGGATACCGAGCGTCTCCGCGCCGCGTTGCGTCTGTACTTGCTCGCAGACGCTGGGCTCGTTGCGTCGGACCAGCTGCCTGGCATTGTCGCCGCGGCCACGCGGGGGGGCGTGACGGCTGTACAGTTGCGGGCGAAAGGCGCGACAACGCTAGAGCTGCTCGAGCTTGCCCGCGAGCTGAAGCGTGTGTGCGACGACGCAGATGTGCCATTCATCGTCAATGACCGGGTCGACGTCGCCCTGGCTGCCGCGGCGGACGGCGCGCATGTTGGGCACATTGGCGAGGAGGACCTTTCCCCACACGATGCACGACGGCTGCTCGGCCCCACGGCTATCGTGGGCGTGTCCGTCGGCACCGCTGCCGAAGCCCACCTAGCCGCGAGTCAGGGCGCGAGTTACGTCTCCGCCGGGCCGATGTTCGCCACGTCGACCAAAGCCAACGCTGGCCCGGCGGCCGGGGAAGGTTTGCTGCGCAGTGTTCGCGCCGCGTCGCGGCTGCCGCTGGTGGTCATCGGTGGCATCACCCCGCAACGCGCGGCGTCACTGTATGCAGCCGGCGCTGACGGTGTGTGTGTCGGAGCGGCGATCGTTCGCGCCGCTGAGCCCGAGAGCGCAGCGCGTGCGTTCCTCGAGCCTGGCGCGCAGGGCCGCTGAGCTAAGCCGCCGAATGCAGCGACGGCGGGCGCTGGTCGTCGGACTGGCGGGCTTGATGACTGCGTGCGCTGGCCCGTCCCCCTCTCCGACGTCTCCGCAATTGGCTCCAGCCCCAGCCCAGCAACTACCCTCGGCCTCGCCCGAGCCGGCGCCTGCGTCGCCAGCGTTCACGCCTGCTGCACTGACGGCGACGCCACCCGCGCCGGCTGGGCCGACTGCCACGAGCCAACCAGCCAGTGCGACGGCCACCCCTGAGACACCCATCCCGAGCCAGGCAGGTGGACAGCGCAGTATCGAGGTTCGCTTGTGGAACGGCTCGGCTGAGCTGCAACTGGATGGCCGAACCATTGACCAGGGCCAGGTGGGCGTTGGGCCAGGTCAGCACCAGGTGGCGGCACTGGTCGACGGCGAGGTGGTCGCTCTAGCCGACGTGTCGCCGGATACCGAGGCGGTTGACCTCGTCGTGCCGCCGCCCGAGCCCAGTCTGGCGGTCATGATCGAGAACCAGGCCGACGCGCGACCACAAACCGGACTGCCTCGCGCAGACGTGGTGTACGAGGCGCTGGCCGAGGGTGGGATTACTCGCTTCATTGCCGTGTTCCTGTCAGGAGATGCCTCGGTCGTCGGCCCGGTGCGCAGCTTGCGGCACTACTTCGCGTTCATGGCGGCCGACTACGGTGCGGACGTGGTGCACATTGGCGCCAGCCCCGAGGGGTTCACCTGGCGGGACGCCATGCAGATGGCCTACCTGGACGAGTCGGCTGGCGACCCGGGGGTCTGGCGAGTACGGTCGCGCCCGCCGCCGCACAACGCGTACACCGACACAGCCGCCGATCGCGAGTTCCTGGCCCAGCGCGGCGGACAGAGGAACCACGCTTGGGGACCGCTCAGGTTCAGCGCCGACGCCGCACGTGGGCAGGAAGCGGCTCACAGCGTGAGCCTTGGCTTCTTCCCGTGGTCGTACAGCGTCAGCTACACCTGGGACCCCGACGCAGAGCAGTATCTGCGATTCATGGAGGGCACGGCCCATCGCGACGCCGAAACGGGCGAGCAGATTGCGCCAGCCACGGTGGTCGTGCAGTTCGCCACCGTCGAGGCGATTCCGAATGATCCGAAACTGCGGCTGGACGTCGACCTGGTCGGCGGAAGCGGACGGCTAGCCATCTTCAGCAGCGGCACGCGCCGCGAGGGCACATGGAGCAAGGACGCTGCCAGCACGTCCTCGGAGTGGCTCGACAGCGACGGCGATGCCCTGGTCATCCCGCCCGGCCCGGTCTGGGTCGAAATCGTGCCGCTGGGGAGTTCGCTCACATACGCCTGAGCTGCTGGGGAGTTTGCTCACATACGCCTAAGCTGCTTAAAGATCGAGACGGGTCTACTTCAGCAAGCCTGTGTAGAACGCGCGCAGGCGGGGCGGCATATGGCGGGTGTCGGCCATGACGCCTGAGCAGAAGCCGGCAAACGTTTCGTGGTCATTGTCTTCGGCCAGCATCCCGCGCCAGTAACCGGTCGGCGAGCTGTCGTCTTTCTGGCTGGGGATGCCGTGGCAGTAGACGCGCGCTAGCTCGGCGATGCGCGGGAAATCGACTGGCGGGTGGTTTCCCAGCTCACGCAACAGTTCCATGAGCGCATCACGCTGCGCTCCGCGCTGGCGCTCCCACCACGCGTGAGCCAGCTCGTGGACCGCCGCTTCGGCCTGGGCGCCGCGGAGCATGACCAGTTTGCGATCGCCGAACCAGAAGCCGCCGCCGAGCGGTTCGTCCAGCGACCCGACCTCGAGCCGGAGGGTCCGGAAATAGGCGACGGCTTCGGCTTCGAATGGCTGCCGCTGCCATACGTCTTCGAACCACGCCCGCGCGTCGGTGGGGTGGGCCATCTCGGTCAATCCGAAGTAGTCGCGCATCTCGGTGCTGGCCGGGACGCGCTGCCAGCGCTCAGGCGGCACTGCCCAAAAAGGAGTGCACCCGTTCAGTCAAGGCAGTCACGACCGGCAACGAACGCAAACGCTGGTAGCTACGAGATCGGCGATACAGCGCAAGGCTGCCGCGATGCAGCCCCCGCAGTACGGCTTGCGAAAAGCGGCCACGGCCGGGACCCAGGTCCCGACAGTAAATCAGGCGCGGCGCAGCCTCGAGGCGACCGGCCAGGATGGCCCGCGCAACCGCGTCCGCGAGCAGCTCTTCCCGCAGCTCGTGGGGTGGCCGTTCGCCTGGCGCGCGACCTGGCACGTACTCGAAGCGCGCAGCAAGCGCCAGCTCGGGCCCGTCAGGACCCAGCAAAGCATGCGCGATCAGGTGCGCGTACACCTCCAGCCGCTCCTCGTCGGTCAGGTCGCGTGAGACGACCATCTCGCTTCCACGCGGACTCGAGAGCAGAAAACCCTTGAGGTCATGCAGAGCGGCGCTCTCGTCGCAGTGCACGCCGAGCTCTTCCAGGAGGCGGCGCGCCGCCGAGGCCCGCTGGTGCGCTCCCAGGGGATCCGTCGGCAGCGTATGCAGACGAAGCACGCGCGCGAGGTTTGCAGCGGTCGTTTCGGCGTGCGGGACGAGGCTAACCATGCGAGTGTTGACTGACTTCGATGCCGAGGATGTGCCAGAGCAGGCGACCGCGCACGGCGACCTGGTCAATCAGGCTCAAGCGCCGATAACTTCGCAACAGGTCGTCGAAGGCGTCCAGGTCGGCTGTCGTCCACGGCAGGTAGTACCCGGCCAGCACAAGCAGCTCCTTGAGCGCCCGCGAACCGAGCCCTTCGCAACACAGCGCCCAGCCAACCATGCGCTCCAGGGTCAGCGGCGCCTCGAGCAGCCCCTGCTCGTAGCGGCTGACCATGCTCTGGGTAACGTGGTAGCCCAGCTCTTCCAAATCGCCGGCCAAGCGTGCCTGGCTGCGGGAACCGAACCCACCCGCGTCGCCGGCGTGCTGGCCCTGGCGCAGTTCACGCAGGCTCGCGCCAACCCTGACCTTGATGGCCGACCAGCGGGCTACCTGGACTTCGTCTCGATCGCTCACAGGGGCAGGTACCGAAGGCCTCTGGCGGAGGATAGCCGCTGCTGCGTGGCGCAGGCTATGCGTACGAGACATTGCACGGCACGCAGCTGGTCTGCGATGAGTAGATCCATACAATTGGCACGACGCAACGAACGTACCTGGCCGCGCCTTGCGGATCTGAAGTATGGTGTGTTCGGAAAGGACTGAATAAACCGATGCAGCTTTCGAGCGCGCCGGGCGTGGCGACACGGCTCCGGCGGCTGGACGTCGAGACTCACGCGCCTATCCAGTTCCTGGACATCACGGACGAGGTGGCCGACGTCCTGCGCGCCGCTGGTATTCGCGATGGTCTGGTCAACGTGTACTCGCGCCACACCACGGCCGCTATCTGCATCCAGGAAGCCGAGCCGCTGCTGCTCGAAGACCTGCGCGAGTTCCTGGAGCGCAGCGCCCCGCCCCACGCCCATTACCGCCACAACGATTTTCGCGTGCGCACCGTCCACATGCACGACGACGAGAGCCCGAATGGCCACGCCCACTGCCTGCAGCTCATGCTTGGCACCAGCCAGTCCATTCCGGTCGCCGACGGCGAGTTGCTGCTCGGCACCTGGCAGCGCATCTTCCTGGTCGAGCTCGACGGCCCGCGCGCCTCGCGTGAGGTCATCATCCAGGCCTTCGGCTAAGCCCACGATACACACCGGCCGGGATTCCGCACCAAACACGTTTAGAGATCCCGTCCCGTGCGTGCGTATACTCGGGCCGCGGGAATAGATGGCGGTTCAACACTCGACGCCCGGAGTGCCGGTGGCTGTCCATCCCCAGCCCGGGGCGCGCGCCACGCGGACGGCGCAGCAGGCAACCTGGCTTGGGATTCTGGCTCTACTCGGCCTGCTCGCGGTCGGCCGCCTGTTGCTTACCGCCTTCGGCTATGGCGTACCGGCGTGGTTCGACGAAGAGCTGAACCCGCTCATTCGCCTGATCACGCAGGGCCAGCCGATCTCGAGCATCGACCCGCGCCAGTACGGGGTTGTCGTGTTCCTGGTGTTCGACCCTGCGCTGCGTGTGGTGGGCGCCAACCTCGCCGCGCTGGCAGCGTATGCCACCTGGGTCGCGCTACTCGCAGCGCTGGCGGCGTTCCTGGTCACCGCCCGCCGCTACGCCTCAGGCGCGTCGCCAGGGCGACTGGCGGTATTGGCGGTGGCATGGGCGAGCGCTGTTCCGCTGCTGTACGTGATTGCCCAGCACATGGTCGATGCCTGGCAGTTGTGTTTTCTCAGCGCCTCGTTGTTCCTGTTCACCGGCTCGAGCCGCCAGCGTCGCCTGGCCGGTCTGCCACTCGCCGCGGCCACGCTCACCAAGCTGTTGCCTGCGCTGCTGCTGGTGTACCTGTTCGTCCGCTCGTGGCGCGCCGGCCTGATAGGGTTGGCTGGCATCGGCGTCCTTCTCGGCATCGGTCAGATGTTGTACGGATCGCTGATGGGTTTTGGATACCCGCTGGCGGTACTCTCGGGTGGCGCTGATACCGTCTCGCGTTGGTCGACTCACTTCGAGAACAATTCGATCCGGGGTCTCCTGTTCAAGCTAGGGGCTGCGTTCCGGCTAGAGGGCGATACCACCACATACATCCTCGACCCACGCCTGTTCGGAGCACTCAACCTGCTGGCCTACGGGCTATCGGCGGCGCTGGTGGGGGTTCTGCTGTTTGTCGCCTGGCGCGGGCGGGGCCGCGATTCGGTTGCTCGGCGGTCAATCGAATTCAGCCTGGCAATCGTAACGATGCTGCTGGTTTCGCCGCACACGGCCCAGGATTATCTCGTCACCGCGTTGCCAGTCCTGGCGGTGTGGCTGTATCTCTGGTCCGAGCGACTACCGGCGCCGTGGAGCATGCGACAAACCGCGCTGGGTGGGGTGGCGGCACTGTTCATCGGGGTGTTCGTACCGATGAATCTGTTTTCGCGGATTCTGCCTCTGAATTGGTTGCTGAACGTGACCGACAATGCGCACAACAGCCTGTTCGCCGATCAGATTGGCTCGGCCATCGGCGCCTACGACTTCTTCGGCTTCCCTGGCCTCGGCCTGCTACTCGGCTGGGTCCTGCTCGTCCGACTCGAACATCAGACCCGCGCGTGATCCGCGGCATCCACGTGCTTGGGCTGGTCGCTATCGCACTCAGTGCGGCTGCGTTGCGCGCAACCGAGTTCTACGCCACGCGCTACCAGAGCCTGCCGGTCCTCGACTGGATCGAGTCGCGGCCGCCACTGGCAGAATCAGCCAATCTGCCGGCGGCTGAAGATCTCGCCCGCGGCCTGTCACGCGCTTTGCCGTTGCTGGTCATTCGAGACGACGCGCGGCCGCATCTGCCAGCCTTCAGTCCGCCAGCCATCCTTCAGCGCACCATGGGCGGCGTGCGCGACGCTTCACGTATCGAGCTGGGCTCCGCGGGTGCGTTCGCCTCGAACCAGGTGCCGGTGCGAGCGCGCCTGGACGTGATCGTGTTCAATCGCGCGTTGCGCGCTGCGGCGTGGTCAGCACTCATGGCCCGCGAAATGGACATCCTGGATCCGGAGAGCAGACTCAACCAGGCTGTCCTGGCCAGACCAGATGAACAGGATGGCGTCTGGGTGGTTGCGCCGCGAGCGGGTGGCGGCATCGCGACGGTGGCCGGCCATCGCGGGCCGGTCGGCTTCGTACTGCAGGTCAGCTTGCTTCGATCGGAAACTGCTGATGCGGCCGAACTGATTGGGCTGAGCGCTCGAGCGGAGACCATCGTGCGTCAGGGCGCGGCGAACTGGACCGACTGGCTAACGCGGCAGTTGAGCCCGTGATACGCGTAGTCGACCTGATCATGGCCGGCGTGGTGGGCGTGCTTGGCTGCCTGGTGCTGCTACCGGCGGCCGCGTGGCAACGCTGTCGGCATCGGCATGGGCCACGCCGGGTTGTCTACCTTGGCACCGGGCAGATAGCCCAGGTGTTTCCCCGTAACGGCGTAAATCTGTTCCTCGAACGTGAATGCAGTGACTTCGGCGGCTACTTCGAGCAGATGTGGAACGTGCATTTTCCGGCTGGCGCGCGCGGCGCCCTCAGCCTGACGCCGCGCCACCACCTCGTCGACGTCGACTTCCCGATTCCGCCCTGGATGCGAGGGAGGTTGCGGCTGACGCCCACGGTTTGGCGCGAAGTCCGGTTTCTCGTGTGGCTGCTTCCATTCCTGCGGCGTAGCCGCGCGTCTATTGTCACGGCCACCAATCCCTATCTGCAGGGCCTGAACGCTGCGCTGGCAGGTCGACTGCTCGGCCTGCCATACGCGGTCATCATCACCCGCGACTACGATTGGGATTGGGCGGTGCTTGGCAAACAGGCCTTCCGATCGGTCTACCCAGCGCGCTGGTTTGAGCGCGCGGTCGGACGCTGGGTGCTGCGACACGCCGATCTCGTGCTGGCCGACCGCGAATACTACCGCCAGTTCGCAGTTCGCAACGGCGCGCTGCGTCGCCGCGCCATTGCTACTCGCGTACTCGCCGACGGGGCGTTTTCCGCACGCCCCTCGGGAGCGGCTGTCTCGGCTGTGCGCCAGCGTTACGGACTAGGGTCCGATCCCTTGCTGAGCTATGTCGGCCGGCTGGATGCCGACAAGTTTCCGCTTGACCTGGTCGACTGCCTCAGTCGCGTGCACGTGCAGGTACCTGACGCAGTCCTCGCGTGTGCCGGAACAGGAGCGCTGGCGGGCAAGATGTTGGCGCGGGCCGTGGAGTTGGGGATCGAGAAGAACCTCAAATTGCTGGGCCCACTCGATCTTGGCGAGCTGCCGGCTCTGCTTGCGGCAAGTAGCGTGTTCGTGGCGCCGCACACGGGTTACACGCTTGTCGAGGCCGGGCTGACCGGTGTACCGGTGGTCACGTACGACTACGATTACCACCCCGAGATCCTGGAGGACGGGAAAACGGGCTATCTGGTGCCTCTGCGTGATGTCGCCGCACTGGCCGACCGGGTGTGCCGGCTGCTGGCTGACCCGGCTGGAGCGAGCGTCATGGGGGCGCGTCTGCGCAGCCAACTTCTGCGCGAGCACAGCCTCGAAGCCGTCATTCCCCTGTATCGGCAGGCATACGACCAGGTCCTGGGACGCCCTGCCTGATGCTCGCCGCCGCGGGAGTACGCACCGCAGACGCGGCGAAGTTGCTGACGAATGGCCAGGGCGGGCTCCGTGACCACTGACGTTCTGCGTGAGGCGCGTGGCGGGCCGGAACGTATCGGCGACCGCACTCGTCGGGTGAAGTCACGGGGACTGAGCTTGGGGCGTGTGTATATCGCGGCGCTGGCAGTTTGGCTCGTCACACGGTGGCTGGTGCTGGTGCATCAGGGCGCCTGGCCATGGATGAATGCGTTCGTCGTTGCGGCCGCGCGAGGCATCGTCGTCGGCGACTGGAATGAGGCAGTCAGGCCGCAGCTGCCGGCGGTGCTTGGCGTGCCGCTGGTGCTGGCTGGCGCGAGCGAGCAGCAGGCCGTCGCGGCGCTCTACGTGCTGGCCAGCGTGGTGCAGTTCGGGGCGTTTTTGGTCCTGGTGCGGGCGATGTTTCCTGCCCGCCTGGCGGAGCAGACGCTGGCACTGCTGGTGTTCCTGCTGGTGCCCTTCAACCACTCGATTCATCACTACCGAGATGTGCCGGTGGTGCTGGCCAGCTCGGCGGTTTTTCTACTTTCTGCAGAGTGGCTCAGGTGGTGGAGCGGCGAGCGGGGACCCGGTAGGTGGGTCTGGGTCTTCGGTGCGATGCTGCTGGGGGTATGGAGCCGAGCCGAGGTGCTGACGTTCGTCGGCGTGCTAGTCGTGCTCGGGTGGGCGGTCTGGCGGCTGCGAGCGCTGCCACTGGTGGCGACGTACGCCGTCGCCGCGGCAATGGTGGCCGGCAGCCTGCTGCTGGTCTACCGCCTCGAGGGCGTCGACTTGTCGCAGGCGTCACGCTACCAGTGGCACACGTTTCTGGACAGTACCCCCGAGTCGTGGCTCACGCCAGCGTGTCGGGCTGAGCCGACCGAGAACTGCCGTGAGGCGGATGGGCTGAGGTACTTCGGTCCGTCCGATCCACAGGCCGGGGTGGTGCCGCTGTTGCTGAACCATCCGCTGGCCGCATTGGCCAAGACTGCACGCAGCGCCGCTGACAATCTTTGGGATGTGCTCGGGCCTAACCTGTCCACGTTTCCAGCCGTCGTGCCGTTTGTCGTGGTGATCTTGGCGGTTCTGCGGCCGACGCGGGACGCGCTGTCGCGAGTCGCGACGCCAGTATGGATGGTGGTTGCGGCGGTGGTTGGGGAGAGCGTGCTGCCGCCGCTCAGCTGGGCGCCGCCGCATCCGCAGTACCACCTGCAGATGGTGTTGCCGATCGCCGTGGTGGTCGTGCCGGTACTGATGGCGCTGGCGCGCACGCCGCGCGGCCGCCTGGTGACACTGGCGTTTCTGGTCGGCAACGCCGGCCTGAGTGCGTTCCGCTACACGCGCTACCCCGGTTATTAGGTGCTCAGCTCTTATCGGCATCGCTGCGCTGGCTTCGTGCCGCGACCTACTCTTGTCGTGTGAGACAGTGCCGGCCGGCTCGAGGGGTTGAGCGGTGAAGAGGAAGACGGGCTGGTTGACTGGAGTGTTCGCCCTGGTGGCATTTGCGCAAACGCTTGGCTATTTCGCGTACCTGCGCGATGATCCAGGCAACTATAACGGGGCGGGCGCGTCGGGCGACCAGGTGGCGTATATCGGTCTCGCCGAGCAGATCCTGCATGGCACGTGGGCCGGCGCGGTGCACTACATGCCGGGTTTGCCGGCGGTCATTGCCGTAGGCCAGCTCATCACTGGCGACCCGCGCCTCGGGGTCGCACTGATCCAGGCGCTGCTGTACGCAGTGCTGGTCATGTTTGCCGCCCGACTAGCCGCGCGCGCCTTCGGCGAAGGAGCCTCGGCGTGGGCCGCAGCTGGGGTGGGCCTGAATCCGGCGCTCGGGTACTACGCCGCACAGGCCCTGACAGAGTTTCTCACCTCGGCCGCGCTCCTGGCGCTGGCTGCGGCGATCTTTGCCTGGTCACGGCGGCCTCGGCTGAGCACGGTGGTTGTGGCGGGGCTGCTGATCGCGGCAGCCGCGTATCTGCGGGCCGAATACCTGGGCCTGGCCTTGCTCTTCGCGCTGATCGTCATCTGGGTCGGTGTCCGGCAGCAGGCGCCTGGTCGAGCAATGACCCACGCCGCGGTTCTAGTGGCGGTGACGGCGCTGGCCATGGCGCCCTGGGTTATCCGCTACGCCGTCGCCACCGGCACTCCAGGCCTGTACAACGAGAGCCCGTTTTCGAATCTGGTGCTGATGGGCACCTGGTTCCGGGTGTTCGACGAGCAGACCTTCGCCCAGCTTCAGCAGATCGAGACTGCGCAGGGATCGCGCGGGGAGGCGATTGCCCGAGCCCAAACCGTGGGCCCACGCCCAGAGCTTTCGCAGCGCTACATGGAGCAGGCGCGCGGCCCGTACGAGCGGCCACTCGCTGAAACGCTCGGCCTGGCGGCCGAGAACATCCGGCTCAATCTGCGCCAGTACCTGGTCAACCACGTCGTGCTCGCGCCGGTGCTGATCTGGGCCGGCCACACACCCGTGCGCCAGGCAGACACGCCACGGTTGCCCGCCTCGGCGCGGTACCTGGTCTGGGCGGCGGAGCTGGCGCTGCTACTACTCGCCGTGTGGCAGGCGGTACGCTGCGTGCGCGCGCCCGAGACGTCCACCTTGAGCACGAGTTTTCTCGGCGTAGTGCTCTTTCTGACGGTTGTGCACGTCGTCATTGCTGTGGACGAGCGCTTCACGACACCGGCTCTGCCACTGGTAGGGATGTTTGCGGGTGCGTGCCTGGCGCAGCTTGGGCGCTCGAGGGGGCGCAGTGCGGTCCGATACGCCGCGTAGCCGTGCTAGCATCCTGCGGCCGCAAACGATGATGACCGCCCGTGCCCTGAACGGTCTCGACGGATGCCAGCGCTGAACATCCGTACCGTCCTGGAGTACGGCGCCGGCCGTCTCCTGGCGCCGCTGGGATACGAGCTGCGGGACCGGGTGCTGAGCGAGCGGCCCGAGGGCTTTGCTGGCTATCTCGCGGCCGCTCGGGCGGCCGCCATGGATGTCAACGACTTCGAAGAACAGCAACTCGGCTGGCGCCTGCCACGACCTACGCTCGACGAGATCGCCTATCCGTACTTGCGTCAGGACTCGAAGGTGTGCGAAATCGGTCCAGGCACCGGCCGCTGGTCGCGCCACATCCTGCCCCAAATCCCACGCGGCGAGCTACATCTCGTGGACCCGTCGCCGTGGATGGTGCGCTTCCTGGACGGCTACTTCCGTCAAACGCCGAACGTGCACGCTCACCTCAACGATGGGCAGTCGTTGCCATTCCAGCAGCAGGCGTGGCTGGACCTCATCTTCTCGGCGAATGCGTTTGTCGAGCTCAAGCTTGGCGTCATCTGGCTGTACGCTCGTGAGTTTTGCCGCGCCCTAAAACCTGGCGGTTACGCCGTCGTCGACTACGTCGACCCGACCACACGCGAAGGTTGGGAGCATTTGATGGCTCAGCCCGCCGATCTCGCCGGCGTGTACACCTTCCACGCGCCACAAGTAATCGATAGGGTCTTTCAAGAAGCGGGTCTCTCGATTGAAAGACGCTACCAGGTGGGTAAAAGCACCTTCGTTGTCACACGCCGACGTGCCTGAAGTTACGTTCTTCATGATCGCGACGCCGCGTGACGTGGTCATCGCGGATTATGCGGTACGCAGTTACGCAAAAATCAAGGGCGTCGATTTTGCGCTTGTGGTGTACTCGAATTATCTGCTGCCCGAGCAAAAGGCATACTACTTTCCGCGCTGGGAAGCGTTCCCGTTTGTCCAGATTGCTCGCAACCCGCACCAGGACGCCGATTTGCTCGGCATCAACTCGCGCATCACCTCAGACGCGCTCGAAGGCCCGTTCGAGTATTGCGACCCACTCTGGGACCGGGAGCTCCGCAAAATAAAGACGCCCCTGGTAGCCACCGTTGATGCCGACTTCGAGATCCTGCGCCCGCGCTTCCTGGCGCACATCCTGGGTCGATTGCGGGCTGAGCCAGACCTGGTCGGATTCTCGACCGACTACTCGCCCACCGAGGTGGTTCACGAGCCATACAGCGGCAATACGATTGTGTTTAACGAGCGCAACCACACCTGGTTCTGCGTGTACAAGCAGATCGCCTTCGATCAGTCGCACGTGAGTCAGGCTTTTCATCGCGAGATGCTGCCGGGCGCGCCGGTCGAGCGC
>JBPCIO010000132.1:0-3420 GCA_051006215.1 Chloroflexota bacterium | reverse complement strand
CCGCGATCTGCGCCTCCAACGTGGCGCTCGGCGCTATTCTCTCCATCTGGCGTAGCTCTCCTCTCGGTGGTTTGCGAGACCTACCGCTGGAGACTACGCCACCTCATTTTCCAGCAACGCCGGTACGCGACCCGCGCATAGTGTGGTGTGGCGTTTCAAAGCGCCGCCTCACACCTGGCTGTGGCAGCCTGTGGGGGTGCTCGGTGTCAACCACGTTCACTGCGAATCGCACCGTTCACCACAAGGCGAAGAGCCGCAGCGAAAGGAAACTCATGGTCGCACGCAAACGCGCGTCACAGCTCGCACAGGCCGAACAACAACGCTTTGTCAGTGGCGTCAACTCGCTGATCCAGAACGGCACATACGGTCAGTTGGTCGCCATTCACTCCGACATGCAGCACATGCAACACGGCTCCATGGGCCCAATTGGCCGGGAGCGATTCCTCCCCTGGCACCGCGATTTCCTTCGTAAGTTCGAGCAAGCGCTACAAGCGCTGGACGCCCAATCCTTCGTGCCCTATTGGCAGTGGACCGATGATCGAACCATCCCAAGTTTCCTTGCGACTGTCTTACCAGCAGTGTCCGTTCCAGGTGTCCGCAATCCGATTCACGTCCATCGCTCGCTGGGACGACGCGGCCGGCTACCGTCGGGGTTCGAAATAGACGCGGTTGTCACCCACACCAATCTGACCTACACGAACTTCACGACGTTGTTGGAGGGATTCCACAACGATGTACATAACTTCGTCGGCGGGACGATGGGCAACATCATGGTCTCACCAGCGGACCCGGTGTTCTGGCTCCACCACGCTCAAATGGACCGGCTGTGGAGCGTGTGGCAGGCCGCCAACACTGGCAAGCACCCGAACCTGACAGGCGTCGAAGACACGCTCGACCCGTGGAACGAAACGCACGAGCAGGTGGGATCCATCGCTGCACTCGGGTACTCTTATCAATAACGTGCGCCCGCTACCGCATTGTCTTCACCAGCGCTATCCTGCAACTGCAACTCCGTGTCCGGAAGCATGCACCAAAGCGGCGGCGGCTAACTCGCCAGTTGGTCGGGAATCATTACCCGCCGTAGGAATGTTTCGGCCGCAAGTTGGTCACGACGCGGCTGCACCAGGAATCCGCACCGCGCTGTGCTTGTCGACCGCCCGCCACAGCCAGGCACGCTTGCCCTTGCAGCCATGACAACGCTCACCTTTGTTGACCTGGATCAGCAGGCTCGCCGATGAGCTCATCGTATGCGAGATCGAGAAGTGGAGTGTCTTGCCAATGCGCACGTAGTCACCCAACTCCCGCGCCAGAGTTGAGTTGCGACCGCTGATCTGGAAGGTGCGCATCAGGTCGTGGGCGCTGACAAAGGCCGAGCTTGAGCGAGCTGGCCACACGTAGCAGCTCGTCCCAATTGCGGGCAATGAGATCGGTGTTGATGCGGTGGCAGGCGATGTTAAGTGGTCCGTAGTTGGCGCTCGCCGCTCTGCTGGGTCTGCGTCGCGAAGCTCGCCGCCTGGGCACCAGCGAAGACCCCAGAGGTGACCAGCGTGGCCGATGAGCCGCTGCCGGCCACGCCAGTGTTCACCGACGCCAGGCCCGCTGCAGGATGCCCGATTGCGGAGCACGATCCAGAAAAGTCGACGAGCATGTGGACTGATGGGCCTACTTCGGACCGGTTAGTCTAGATAAACGGCGCTTGACCGCATCCGCAGCGCCCGAGAATCCGCGGGGCGGGGCGGGGGCATCTCTACGGGGGCAGCCAGCGATCGTCTTTACAACGTCGGGGCCACAAGCCCGACTTAGGCTACAGCTGCGGCGTTGTCGCGCCAGAGGCTGCCCTCGCGGATGTAGCGTCGCACCATGTCGGCTGAGCGGTGGCCGGTCTGGGCCATGATGTGGGCTCGCTAGGCGCCGTTCGCGGCGGCACAGGTGGCCGGCCCAGCTCGCAGCGTATGGCCGGCGCCGCGCCTGGGGTCCAGGTTGTCCACCCGGACGGCCAGCACGGGGCACGTCTGATCGCTCGAGCCATACGGAATGCCGATCCGCCGACCCGGACTCTCCCGGTCCGTCTTCGAGCGACGCAGGTTGACGAGCTGCCGCTCGAGGAAACGTCGAGGCCGACCAGTTCGGAGCGACGGAACGCGCGCCGGCAAGCCGAGCAGCAGCAGCGCCCGATTGCGCACGCCGATGGGTGGGGCTTGAGGATAAACACCAGGGGGCGCGAGGCGATGGTGGCCGCTTCGAGCCATGCTTGGCCAGTTCGGCCAGGTAGGCGGCGACCGGTCTCGTCCGACGCTGGGTGGCCGAGACGCCGCGGCGCGTACAGAAGCTGAGAAAGTCGTGCCAGCGCCGGCAGCGTAGGCCTTGATCGTGGCGGCCGACTTGGAGTGGCCAGCGTAGTCCTGGACGCGCTGCTGCTCGCCGTCGGCCAGCGCGTCGGGCGCGGCCTCGTCATCGCGCGTGGCGAGCGTCGTTTCCGAGGCGGTCATGCTCTACGCCGCGGCCGAGGCCAACGGCCTAGTCAATGACGACGGTGCGCGTCAGTACAGTGGGCGGAACAACGCGCTGAATCGCGGCGCCTGGACGCTCGGACGTTGGTTCGCAGCCGGCGTACTCGATTAGATCTACGTCGAGGAGGAGCTGTACGCCGCAGCTGAGGCTAACAAGCTGCTCGCCGACGATGGTGCGCGTCATTGCTGGGCGACGATTCGCAGCGGTCTGAACGTAGGACTGCAGGAGCCGATCGACCTGCACACTAAATAGATCCCCCGAGGCGGCTGAGCAGGCGACTTACGGCTGGACCAAACACGACCAGACCCGCGATCGCCAATACGGCGACGAGAGCGATGATGAGACCGTATTCGACCAGACCCTGCGCTTGGCGACGCACGCCTAGCCACAACGGATCGCGAGGAATTGACTCCATTGCAGGAGTATCGGTCATCGATGAACTGGCTTGATGCCCACACGTTGGCCACCTTTGTCAAAGTGCGCCAGGAGTACCGTGTAGTCAGCATGGCAGTGGTTATCGCCGTCGGCGTCAATCAAGATGGCCAGCGCGAGGTGCTCGGCCTGGATGTGGGTCCGAGCGAGGATGGCGCCTTCTGGCTGGCATTCCTGCGTAGCCTGGTTGCACGTGGTCTGCGAGGCGTCAAGCTGGTCATCAGCGACAGCCCACCAGGGTTTGAAGACCGCGATTGCTGCGGTCCTTCAAGGCGCCAGTTGGCAGCGATGCCGAACGCATTTCATGAGGAATGCCTTGGCGTTGGTACCCAAGGGTGCGCAGCAGATGATCGCGGCCACGATCCGCACCGTGTTCTTTCAGCCCGACGCGGACAGTGCTCGGTCCACCTGGCACCGAGTCGCCGATGGCTTCCGTTCGCGGTGGCCGAGGCTAGCGCAGTTACTCGATCTCGCCGA
>JBPCIO010000131.1:0-7544 GCA_051006215.1 Chloroflexota bacterium | reverse complement strand
ACTCGTAATTCGCCCACATGTCGTCGGCGGTGAACTCGCGGCCAAAGGTGAGCGGCAGGTTGCGCGTCAGGTCACGGTCGAAGGTGGACACGACCGCCCCGCCGCGCCCGCTTCTGGTCCCGGTGCGGTAGAGCGGGTCCGGTCGGAAATTGTGGGCCAGGACCGGAATCCCAGCCCGGCCCACCGCCCGCAAAGTGGCCTGGTAATTTTCGAGCTGGCGGTCGCGGTCGGATAGACCCAGGCGCGCCGCGTTGATGAACCCAGCCGGCGTGTTCTGAATCGCGCCAATCTTCAGGCCGAAGCTCTCGACCCGCTGGCGCAGACGGACCAGGTCGTCATACTCCCAGCGCTCATCCCCTGGCAGGTCGGCCGGCGTCGCCAGGACGACCTCCTCGCAGCCCATCTGCTTGGCCAGGATGAAGTGCCAGTCGTCAGTCTTGGAGGGTAAACCGATAGCGATCCGCATCTGCTCTGGCATATGTGCCCCGCTCCTTGCCTGCTCTGGGCTCAGTTCTTAACCGCCCCCTCCATGATGCCTTGCACGATGCTCCGCTGGGTGAAGGCGTACAGCACGACCACCGGCAGGACTGCCAGTGCGGTCGCGGCCAGCAGAATGTGCTGTTCGGGCGTGTCCGACGACACGAACTTGGTGAGACCTCGCTGGACCGGCATCAACGCCTCGGTATTGAATGTCACAAGGGCCAGCAGGTACTCGTTCCAGGCACCCAGGAACTGGATGATCGCAACAGCCGCTAGTCCCGGACGTGCTAGCGGCAGCATGATACGCCAGTAGACGTCGAAGGCTGAGCAACCATCGAGAGCAGCGGCTTCCTCGAGCTCGCGCGGCTGGCGCACGAAGAAGCCGCGCATGATGAAAATGGACACCGGCAGCCCGGCGGCGGCCAGCACCAGGATGTATCCGGACCGCGTGTTCGCGAGTCCGAGACCAACCAGCAGCTTATAGACCGCGACGAACGAGGCCGGCACTGGCACGATCAGGATGGCCAGGAGCACCACGAGCACGACATTTCGGCCAGGGAACTCGATGCGGGCTAAGGCGTAGCCGGCCATGCTGGAGGCGATCAGTATGGCTACAACCACTGTTGTGGAGTACAGGACGCTGTTCGGCAGGTACGTGTGTAGATTGCCCTGTTCCCATGCGCGCACGTAGTTTTGCCATTGTGGAACCGCGGGCAAGAAGCGGACACCGTCGTAGAGCTCGCGAATCGTCTGAAGCGAACTGCTCAGCAGCCACGCGATTGGGAACAGGGCCACCACAGCCACCAGCAGCAGGAGCCCGTGGAAGGCTGCCCGGCCAATCCAGACTCCCGCCCAGCGTCCGGGCTCGACGCCGGCGCGCTGTTTGGGCGCAGCGACAATCTCGCGGGTACGGATGGCGGTCGGCCGGAACATCTGCTCAGTCCGTCTCGGACGCGGTGAATCGGCGGGCGATCCAGATCTGGAGCAGCGAGAGCCCAATCAGGATGGCGCCGAAGATGACCGACATCGCCGCCGCGGTACCGAAGCGGTGCGACTGAAAGGCCTCCTTGTAGATGCGCAGCGCCGGCACCTCGGTGTGATAACCAGGCCCGCCGTTGGTGAGAACCTGGACGGTGCCGAAGATCTGAAGCGCCCCGAGCAGCGTCAGCACGCCGACAATGCTGGTCACAGGCATAAGCTGTGGCCAGGTGATGTGCCGGAAACGCTGGAGGGCGGCAGCGCCGTCGATGGCGGCGGCCTCATACAACTCGCGCGGGACACCCTGGAGGCCGGCCAGGAAGAGCAAAAAGCCGAAGCCCCAGTGGTACCACACGTACACGGCCGCTACGGTAGGCAGTGCCGTGGCCGGGTCCGCGAGCCAGTTGTGCTTTAGCCAGCCAAGCCCGACACCCTCTAGCCCACGATTCACAAAGCCGACCGTCGGCTGGAGCAGCCAGCTGAACATCATGCCGACGACAACTACCGAAAACACGCCGGGCAGGTAAAACGCCGTCCGATAGACGGTCCCAGCCCGCTTCAGCCGATTCACGCCAAGCGCCATCCCGAGCGACAGGCCATTGCCGATGACGAAACCGATCAGCCCGAACACGGCGGCGGTAGCCATCGAGGCCCAGAAGATCCCATCACCCAGGGCGCGTTGGTAATTGCTCAATCCAACGAAGGGCGTGTCGCGGCCGACGCCGTCCCAGTCCTGAAAGCTGAGGATGAGCCCCTGAACGAATGGGGTGAGGGTGAAAGCGCCGATCAAGACAAACGCCGGCAGCAGGAACAGATAACCGGTTAGCGCCCGGCGATAGCGCCGCGCCCGGGCGCCCCCGCCGCGGAGCACCAGCGCCGGATTCAGCATGCCGCGGCCAACAGCGCCAGATCCCGGCGCACCATTCGCTCTAACCGCTCCGCTGAGCAGTGTCGACTTCGTCCAACACCTGGTCGACGGTCTTCTCTTTGAGCACGATCGACTGGGCGCCCTTGATAAGAGCATCGTTCACCGAGGCCGTCGTGCTGGTCGGCACGATCTGGATTTTGTCGACCAGGGCGGCGAAGCCAGCGATCTGAGGAGAGACCTTCTTCGGGTCGAGGGCGCCTGGGTTGGACGGCACCAGCGGCACCTCGTTCATGAAGAACTCGGCTTGTGGCACGTCGGTAAGCCACTTGACGAAGGCTAGCGAATCGGCAACGCGGGGACCTTTCGCATTGACGACGCCGCTCTTGCCGGGGCCGCCGATGGCGCGCGGGTCGAGCTTGGCGTCGGCGGCTTTTGGCAGCGGAAACGATGCGAAGTCGGTGAAGTCAGGAGCGGTCGTGCGTTGCACGCCCACCGAGAACGTTCCGGTGTAGAAGCAGGCCAGCTCACGCACGTTGAAGAACGACTTCTCCATGGTTGGATTGGTCACATCCCCAGTCGGCAATGCATCGTTGAACAGCGCGCCAGCCTCGCGCAGGTCCAGAATGAGCTGCAGCGCGCGGCGCCAGCCGTCGACTTTCCAGGACGCCTTGCCAGCGTGCGTGGCCTCGATCTCCTCGTCGGTCAGCCAGTTGGAAGCGTAGGCCTGGACGAATTGGGGCACGAACTCGGCGGCAAACAGAAACGGTCCGATCCCAGCCGCCTTGATCTTTTTCAAGCTGTCGATGAACTCAGGCATAGTAGCTGGGGCTTGCTTGGGATCGAGGCCGGCCTTTTGAAAGTGGGCCGGGTTGTAGAGCACTGCGTAGCTGCTGAGCTCCCAGGGCACGCTGTAGACACCGGCGGGCACACCCGCCGGGTTCCCGTCTGACCACGTGGACAGCTTGATCGCGGCTGGCGAGAAACTGCTTTTCCAGCCTTTTTCAAGCTCGGGCACCAGGTTCAAGGCCCAGCCTGCTTTGTAGTAGGGGGCCATATCAGCCGCACCGATGGCATAGAAGGTGTCAGGCATGTTGCCAACCTGGGAAGCAGCCTGGAGCTTCTTCGGATAGTCTGTGGGCCCTGGCGAATCGATGGTGACCTTGACGCTCGTTTGGGCGGAGTACTTTTCAGCCAGAGACTCTAGAGCCTTGGCTTGACCGCGCGACTGATTCAGATACACCAGACCCAGGTCAGTTTGGCCCGCCGCCGGCGCGACCGTCGCTGCGGCGGCTGCCGACGTAGGATTGCCGGCCGTGGCTGGCTGCCCTGACCCAGGTGCGGGGGCATTTGCCGAGCACGCCTCAAGCAGCGGGACGACGCCGACAATCACCGTGACCCTGAACGCTTGCCGCAACAGGGCCCGCCGACTCACTGGCAAGCGCATGGTGCCTCCTCCTTGGTGCTGGTCTGGTGCTTGGTGGGATGGGTCCGTCCATCGGCCACCGCGTGTAACGCCGGCATCCACGCCGACGATACGACACTCCCATCAGGCGAACAATCCGCGCGGCGAGGTTACGCGCTCATGGCCTCGGCCGAATGCAGATCGGAATCCCGAGGGGAGCGGCGAGTCATCTGCCATACTCAATGTGACTGATCCGCATTTTGCTTCGCATCGTTGTCAATAAGCGCATTGCACGTTTGCACGTTTGACGGGGCCCATTATCCTGTCGGTCGGCGTTGGAACAGTTGCCGAGCCGTTTTCTTCGAAGGGAGCCGTCTACGATGCCGGCCGATACAACTCTGACCTGCCGCGACTGCGGCCATGCGTTTACGTTCACCAGCGGGGAGCAAGACTTCTACTCCAGCCGCGGGTTCAGCGAGCCGAGTCGCTGCCCTGATTGCCGGGCTGCTCGCAAGCAGCAGCGAGATGGTGGCGGCTCGTCCTACTCTAGCTACGGGTCCTCGTCTGGCGGTGGCGCTCGAGGCGCCCGCGAGATGTTCAGTGCCACGTGCTCGAGTTGTGGCCAGGAGGCGCAGGTGCCGTTCCAGCCCAGCGGCGATAAGCCGGTGTATTGCTCGACCTGCTTCGAGCAGCGCCGAGGTGGCGGCGACCGCGCTGGCGGATCTCGCTACGGCGGTGGTGGCCGAGGGAACTACTAACCGCAAGCGCACACCACCCCAGCGTCAGCCGTCAGCTGAGCCTCGGCGAGCCTGAATTTCAGGCCCCTCGGGCCAGCTGACGGCTGATTGCGTTAAGAGGCTGAGCGAGATCGGCGCAGCCATAGAAGTGCATACCTGCTCGCCTGACAACGGCAGGCTGGGGTCGGCTACTTCGTTGCACGACTGGCCAAAGCTCTGGTTCTTGCGGTAATCGGACGCGGGTGGGTACGGTCCACTCCGTAACACCGAAGGAGTATCAGCTCACGTGCCGCAGAAGTACGATTTTTACAAGGCCGAGTACATCTGGGTTGATGGAACGCGTCCGACGCACAAGCTTCGCTCCAAGGCGAAGGTCATCCCCGTCGGGCAGGAGCCGCCGATCTGGGCGTACGACGGCTCGAGCACTCAGCAAGCTACGGGAGACCGATCGGACTGTGTCCTGAAACCCGTATTTGTCTGCGACGACCCCATCCGCGGCGAGCCCCACAAGCTAGTAATGTGCGAGGTGTTCCTGGTCGACGGTGAACCGCATCCGACCAACACGCGGGCGGCTTGCAGGCAGGTTGCGGAACGCTACGCCAAACACGACACGTGGTTCGGGCTAGAGCAGGAGTACACCTTCTTCGACGGCATCAAGCCGTTGGGCTGGCCGAACAACGGCTTCCCCGCGCCACAGGGCGGCTACTACTGTGGTGTCGGCGCTGACGAGGTATTCGGGCGCCCGGTCGTAGAAGCCCATCTCGAGAATTGCTTGAAAGCCGGCCTGAAGATCTCTGGCATCAATGCCGAGGTCATGCCCGGTCAGTGGGAGTTCCAGGTCGGGCCTGTCGCAGCACCTGAAGTCGCGGATCAATTGTGGGTGGCTCGTTGGCTGCTCTACCGGACGGCCGAAGACTTCCCGACGATGTCGGGTAACAATGTTTCGGTTCGCCTCGATCCGAAGCCGGTCAAAGGTGATTGGAACGGCGCCGGCTGCCATACCAACTTCTCCACGCTGGAGATGCGCCAGGATTATGCTGCGTGTGTCGCCGCCGCCGAAGCGCTCGGTACACGCCACGAACTGCACGTCGCCAACTACGGTGATGGCATCGAGGAGCGGCTGACTGGTCAGCACGAGACGGCCTCCATGCACGAGTTCACCTACGGCGTTTCGCACCGTGGTGCCTCGGTCCGCATTCCGTGGCAGGTGGCGATCGACAAGAAGGGGTATATCGAAGATCGTCGGCCGAATGCCAACATGGATCCGTACGTCGTCACCAGACTCATCGTCGAGACGGTGTGCGGGACTGCCGATGGAGATCTGTCGCCGGCGAACGGCACAGCTGCCACTGCCGCCCGTTAGAGAGAGCGGGGGCCCGGCTCGCTTTGTGCAGCCCCTCCGGCAGGTCACGGCTGCGAAAGCTTGAGCCTGGCATTCCATGAGGTGCTTTATGAGTCCTGAGCGATACCCTGCTTCACCCATTCCGCGAGTGCATCTCGCGGCTGCTTCGCCTCGCTATACCGGGCGTGGCGTCGTCGTCGCCGTGGGTGTGTTGATGGCCACGCTGCTTATCTTGCCAGCGACTGCGCTTGGGCAAACTGCCACGCCGGGGCCAGGTACACCTGGTTCGGCGACGCCGGGCGCGGGAACGGCTACCGCTATGCCACCGGGCCAGGCGACCGCCGCGCCCGCAGCCTCGGCTGCGCTCACGTTGTCGACCGCCTCGGGCCTGGCCGGCGCGTCGATTACTGCGAATGGTTCCGGTTTCAAGCCTACCGAGACCGTCGACGTGACGTTCAACGGCCAGGTGGTCGGCACTCCGCTCGTCAATGCCGGCGGCACCTTCAGCTTGAGCTTCAGCGTTCCTAGCGTGACGCCTGGCCAGTACGCCGTTCTCGCCAAGGGCCGCAACAGTGAGTTGAGCGCCACGACCGCGTTCGCCGTCACTCAAGGTGGCGCAAGCCTGACGTTCTCGGTGCCGCAAGCCGCCCCCGGCACTTCCCTGACCGTCACCGGTGCCGGGTTCCAGCCGGGTGAAAGTGTCCAGGTCATGTTCAACGGCGCTGTAGTCGGCGCCGGAACAGTCGACACCAAAGGCGGCGTGACTGCTACGTTTGTCGTTCCCGCGCTCGCAGCGGGGCAGTACGACGTGACAGCCACCGGTGCGACCAGCGCTGTCGCAACGACCGCGTCGTATACCGTGCTCGCCGGCGCCGCATCCACGGCCACCGCTGGGCCAACAGCGGCAGCGACACCCGCACCAGCAGCTACCCCTGCCTCCGGGCCCGCGCCGAACGCACCTGCCATCGTTCACGACGATCGCTACTTCTCTCAGACCGGGTACCGCGTCGACGACGACAACGTGTGGGGCTTCTTCAACCAGTACGGTGGGCTGAGCACGTTCGGGTACCCCGTGTCCCGCATGATGTCATTGCTGGGTTGCCCGGTGCAGATGTTCCAGCGTCAGATCATCCAGGTTTGCGCGGGCTCGGGCGCGGCGCTGATCAACATGCTCGACCCGGATATCTTCCCGTATACCAAGGTCAACGGCAGCACCTTCCCGGCAGCTGACCCCACGTTGAAGGCCAACACGCCGCCAGTGACCTCGGCGACCTACTCGACGGACATCTCCAGCTTCGTTCAGGCAAACGTCCCTGACACGTTCAGTGGTCAGCCGGTGAATTTCCAGCAGACGTTCAACACGCTCGGCGGACTGACGATCTGGGGTGCGCCTATCTCCAGTCCACAGCCTGATCCCAGCAATGGAAATTTCATCTACCAGCGCTTCCAGCGGGGGGTCATGCACTACACCGTGGGGACCGGCACGCAGAGCATTCTGCTGGCCGATTACCTCAAGGCGATCATCATGAACCAGAACGTTCCCACGGACCTGGCTGTTCAGGCGCAGCCGACGCGCTTCTTCAATCAGTATTGCCCGAGCAACACCCTGTGGCTATGCCGCCCTGGCGAACTGGCCGGCACCGATCTGACGTACGCATTCGTCAACGGGTAACGTTCGCCGTTGTTCTTGGCCCCTCCGGCTCCGAACACCGGTGTTTGGGCGGGGCCAGCGCGTTT
>JBPCIO010000130.1:0-39554 GCA_051006215.1 Chloroflexota bacterium | reverse complement strand
GGCGCCAGACAACAGGGGATGCGGGGCGTGGGGCAGCCTGAGACCCGGCTCCCCATCCGGTCGGGGCAGGCGAACCAACTCTGGCAGGCTGGCACGCTGCTGCTCGGCCAGGGCAGCCCTGGCGCGCGCCAGATCGATCTGGGCCAGGCCCTCGACGGTGCCCAACAGCGCGTCCGCGTGAGCGCCAACTTCCTGGCTGAGAGCCCGCAAGATGCGTTCGACCTCCCGCTCCTCGTCGAGAATCAGCGTGCGCCAGCGATTGCCCATCTCGACGACGGCGAGCGGCTCAACGAACAGGGTCGCGCCGCTGGCCGACTGGTCGTGCACGATGCCCGGCGCCTGTCCGCGTGACTCAGCGCGGATGGGGATCACATACCGACCGGCGCGCTGGGTCACCACCGGGTCCTGCACAAGGTCGCGGTAGGGAGGCGCAGACATGATTTCGCGAAGTCGGCTCACCAGCCGGTCGTGTGCGCCGCGCAACTCAGCCCGCAGCCGACCAAGGGCCGGGCTGGCGGAATCCAGGACGTCGCCGCCTTCGCCAATGGCGTCCTGGATATCCTCCACCAGGCCACTGTGATCGCCCAGGAACACCTCGGCAAGCTCTAACAGAGTCGGCGTCTCGTGGCGCAGGCTGGCCAATCCCCGCCGCCATGCACGGGCAGAGCGGCCCGTCGAGGCTACGTCGAGCAGCTCTTCGGGTCCCAGCAGACCACCCACGCTGGCGCGTTCGGCGTGAGGTCGCACGTCGTGCACTCCGCCCAGGTGCAGCCCCGGCCGGAGTCCAGGGAGGCGCAGGGCCTCGCCCGTGGCCGCGAGACGACGCCTTGCCTCGTCTACGTCACTGCTCGGCAGCACTGTCAGCGCCAGCTCGCGGCCGGCCGAAAAGCTCGTATGCCGCGCAAGCTGCTCGCGAACGGCGTCGAACTCGAGCGTGCCTATGGCAAACGAAGCCTCAGGCGCGTGTGCCGCGTCCATACCCGACAGAGTCTAACCTGGGTTTCGGTCGAGAACGGCCCTCAACCAGGAACACACCGCCAGCTAAACACGGCTAGTGCATGCTGTGGGCAGTCGAATCGGGCCCGCTCGAAGCAGCAGAGGGAGGCGCACTGTGCGCGAATTTACCGAACTTCAGATCCTTTCGGATCACGCCTGCAGCACACCCCAGATCGAGCGCCTCGAGGTGTACGCGCCGATACGCATGCAGTCTGGCTGGCTCACCATTTTTCGATGCTGTTCGCAAATGTACAGCGAGCCAGCCGAGGTGCGTCTGGGAACTCAGCCGGTGTTGCGAGCCCTAGCCGCACAGGACGAAGCCGCCTGACGCTCAGGGCGCACCCCGAAGGAGACGAAGCTGGGCTCGCTTCGTCTCCTCTAGCGCCTGCGCCTAAGCCTTAGCCAGCGACGGGGTAGACGAGCTCGCCGCCGACCGCACCCTGATTCGAGGGCTGGCGGCGGGTCTGGACGCCCTTGGTGGCCCAGAACATCTCGGCGATCTGCTGCGTGCCGGTCAGCAACTGCTGCGCTGCGTCCATGTTGATCTGCTGTTTGACGGTCGACGTCAGCTTGGCCGTCTTCCACACCAGGTCATGCAGGTTGGGGTACTTCTCGAGGTGCTCTGGCTTGAAATAGTCGGTCCACAAGATGATGATCTCGTGCTCGGCAATCCCGGCGTGCTGTTCTTTGACCGCCGAGTATCGCGAGAGCTGCATGGCGTAGGTATCCCACTCCTCTTTGCTGGCGCTTTCGGCGGGCTTCTGCAAAGCCCCGATCAGCTGCACCATGCGAATGACACTCAGCGCCGCCAGCTGGGCGGCGTGCGGGTCGTAGATGCCGCACGGGATGTCGCAATGCGCGTACGCCTCAGACGGTGGTGCGACACGGTCGAGAGCGCTAAAGATGCGGTCGGTTAGCGAAGAATGCATCAAACGAACTACTCCTTAGCCCAACGGGCTGGACGCTGCAATATCCACCAGCTTACACCCATGCTATGCGACGGCCGTTTCACGCCGGGCTACTCCTACTAGAACTGCTGCTGCTGCCGCTGCTCGTGCTGCTTGCTCGGCTGGCTCTAAAGCGGTGCGTGGTGCGGGACACGAGTATGCAGCCGGCGCTGCAGCCAGGCGACCGCGTGCTGATTGCACGCTGGCTGCGCCCACGCGCGGGTGAGCTGGTGGTCCTGCGGGACCCAGAGCGGCAGGCGATGCTGCTCGTTAAACGCGTCGCCAACCTCGAGCCCAATGGTGGGGTGGTGCTGCACGCCGACAACCCGAATGTCAGCCGCGATAGCCGCCACTTCGGCGCCGTGCCGGGGCGGCTCATCCTAGGCAGGGTAGTTTTTCGCTACCTGCCTGCCGAAAGGCGAGGCTGGCTGACCTCGCGTCGGTAGTATGCCGGCCAGGGAGCTCGCCCTACGGTGGCGGATATTGGCGTGGCCGTGGTCGCCCCGACCTGCGCGAGCAGCTACGCACTGCTCACCGTGGGCCAGAGCCTGCTGCTGAGGAATAGAAGTCCAGTATGGCCCGTGCGACATCGGCCGGATGGCTGGCGTGAAGGGCATGCGTCGCGCCGTCGATCTTGCGCAACTGCCCATGTGGCAGGCGACGAACAAACGCATGCGCTGGGGCGTCGCCCAGCACACCACCTCGATCCGGATCGGCCTGGACGACGAGGCACGGTTGAACGATCCGGCCGGCCTGCTGAAGCGCCTCCGCTGAAGCTGAGCCGTCTTTTTCAGCGTGGGCATCGCCATCGAGGAATGCCTCGAACGCAGCGTCGCAGGCGTCGCGGAACAGCGTGGCCAGGCTGTCTGCCAGCACTCGTCCCCCGCCAGGGTTCCTGCTGAGCAGGTACGCCTCGAGCTGCCCCGCCGCAGCGTGGCGCAGGCGGTACACCGCTGCAATCTCAGGATTGCGTACGTGCGGATCGATCGGCGGATCGAGGAGCACCAGCCACGCCACAAGCTCGGGCCGCACGTCCGCGAGTGCCAGAGCAACCAGGGCTCCAAGTGAGTGGCCGACGACTGCTACGGGCTGTTGAAGCCAGTCCTCGGCTTCGATCAGCTCGACCAGATCCTGAGCATAGTCCGCGGGCAGATACCCAGAGGCTGGCGCGCTGCTCTGGCCATGGCCGCGTAGGTCTGGCGCGACGGCAGCCAGGCCAGGCAAGAGGCGGCGAGCAAAGCCCTGCCAGATGCGGCCGGAGACGCCCAGGCCGTGAAGGAGCATGACCGCAGGCGCTGAAGGCTCGACCACACGCAGCACGTGCAGTCGCACGCGACTGCCGTGGCTGGTGTCTGCACGCCACTTCACCAACCGAGCACGGTCGCGACGGACGCCAGGTCAGGCGCTATGGCGTCGGGCTGGCTGGTGGCGGCGGCCACCTGCGCGGCGCTGGTCATTCCGCTCAGCACCAGAATTGTTCGCAACCCTGCCCGCTGGCCGCCCACGATGTCGGTGTCCAGTCGATCGCCGATCATGGCTGCGTGCTCGGGCCGCAGACCGCCGAGTCGCCGCAGGCCGTGCTCGAACAGGCCAGGTTCGGGTTTGCCCACGACGACCGGCGCGACTGCGGTCGCGGTCTGGATGGCTGCCACGATTGATCCTGCACCGGGGATGACCTCGCCACCTTCGACCGGTAACAGCGCGTCGGCATTGGTCGCCACGAATCGTGCGCCCGCCAGAATCGCTCGCGTCGCACGGGTCAGCTTGGCGTAGGTGAAGGCGCGGTCAAGTCCTGCCAGCACGCAATCGACACTGCCGCGTGTGTTGTCAACTACCCGAAGGCCTTCTGTCTGGGCGGCCTGCCGCAAGCCCGCTTCGCCAATGATGCGCACCCGCGCGCCGGGCCCGGACTCTGCTCGCACGTACGCCGCGGCAGCTTGAGCGCTGGTCAAAATCTCCTCGGGCGCGGCCTGGATACCCATGCTCCGGAGTCGCTCGGCAACCAGCTCAGGGCTGGTGGTCGAGTTGTTGGTGACCAGCAGGAGCTTCACTCCACGTCGGCGCGCTTCACGCAGAAATCCGCCCCCGCCAGCAATCGCCTCGCGCCCGGCGTAGACCACCCCATCCAGATCGATCAACAACCCCCGTACGGAGCCCCAGCTCACCCCGACTGCGTCTCCTGAACCCGAGAGGCTTCGCCGAGCACCGCGCGTAGCCGACCCTCAGCAGCGGCCAGGCGCTCGCGGGCGGCGGCGGCGGAGATACTGAGGCGGAGCATGGTGATGGCGGTCTTGACCTCGCCGCGCGACTCCGCCAGTGCGCGCTCGGCGGCCTGGGGGGTGGCCCCAGCAGCCTGCTGGACAAGACGCTCGGCGCGCCGACGCAGCTTGTCGTTCGTCGCCTGCATGTCGACCATCAGATTGCCGTACACCTTGCCGAGGCGAATCATGAGGGTCGAGCTGAACGCGTTCAGGACGAGCTTCTGAGCCGTGCCAGCCTTCATGCGGGTCGAGCCGGCAATCGGCTCCAGCCCGGTGTCGACGACGATCGCCACGTCGACGTACCCGAGCAGGGCGGGTTGGGGCACGCACGCCAGACCAATCGTCGCAGCGCGGTGTTGGCGAGCCCGCTCCAGCGCAGACAGTACCCAGGGTGTTCGTCCGCTCGCCGCGATCCCAAACGCCACGTCCAAACTCGACAGATCGTCGGCAGCCGCCGCACCAGCCGCCCGGTCGTCCTCGGCGCCCTCGACTGCCTTCAGAAATGCGCCCGGTCCGCCCGCCAGCCGCGCCAGGTAGCGATCCGCTGGCGTGCCAAACGTCGGCCCAAGCTCCGCGGCGTCGAGCCCGGCCAGGCGGCCCGAGGTCCCGGCCCCGAAGAGCACCACCCGACCACCCCGCTGCCAGCGATCAAGCGTGAGATCAACGGCCCGCGCTAGCGCTGGCAATGCCAGCCGTACGGCCGGGGCCACCTGCTGGTCCTCGTCATTCAAGCGTTCGAGCACGCTGAGCGTGTCAATCCGATCCAGGTCAGGCGTCCGCGGGTTGATGCCTTCTGTGGCGAGGTCGTCGAATGACACAAAACTCACCGGGTGCTGGTGACTTTGCGCAAGCCACGCGGGAGGGCGGGGTCCAGTCCAAGTGCCAGGGCCAGCTCGACCGCCAGGAGCTGTCCGAGCGCCACGGCCAGAATGGGTGCAAAGGGCTCGCTGATGGGCGCGACAAGCGACAGATGTGGCAGCTCAGCGTCGGCTGGCGGCTGGATCGAGCCCGCCTGCACCAGGACCGGTCGACCGCCACGCTGTCGGATGGCGTGGGCGATGGTCCGGGCCGACTCGCTCGAGCGTCCGCCGACGTCGACCAGCAACGCGCTGTAGTCAGCCTCCACGAGCGCGACTGGCCCGTGCAGGAAGTCGGCTGCCGAGAATGGCTCGGCCTGGGTATGGCACATCTCTTTTATTTTGAGGGCCATCTCGAGCGCTGGAGGAAAGGCGAAGCCGCGACCGATGACCGACCCGACGCTGCTCGATCCAAGCGAGCGTGCCAGTTTCGCCGCGGCCAGACGTTGTTCGAGCGCCGCAGCCAATGCGTCTGGCAACCCTGCCAGGGCATCTGCGTTGCTATCGTCATCGTCGAGCTCGAGCGACAGCAGTGCAAGCAGGGTCATCTGCGCGGTTACCGTCTTGGTGGCCGGCACGCTCAGCTCCGGGCCCGCGAGGCACGCCAGCACGGCGGCGGCCGCAGCTGCCAGTGGCGAGCGCTCGTCGTTGACGATGGCGACGGTCGCCGCACCCTGGGCACGCGCCTCGCGCACGTACGCGACCACATCTTCGCCCTGCCCGGACTGGGATACGCCGATCACGACCGTCTGCTCAAGCCGCGGACCCCGACCGTACACCGTCAGCCCAGACGGCGCCGCGAGCGACGTGAGTCGGCGGTTGCAAACTTCCAGCAGATACCGCCCGTACACCGCCGCATTGTCAGAGCTGCCGCGTGCAACCAGGACGATGGTAGAGGGCTGACGCTCTCGAATGGTCCTCGCCACGTCGCGCACCGCCGCACGCTGGGTATCCAGCAAGCGCGCCACGACGTGCGGCTGCTCGTCGATTTCCACCAACAGACGACCAAGCTCGGCTCCACTCACGGGATGCCCTGCGAGCCAACAACTTCGCCCCGAACAAAGGTCGACAGCACGCCGAAGTCTGCATCCAGAACGATGAGGTCAGCGTCACAGCCCACGGCGACACGGCCCTTGTGCCGAAGGCCCAACAAATTGGCCGGTGTGCGCGTCGCCATATCGACGAGCTGGCCGGGTGGCATGGCTGGCAGCCACGCGCGCACGTTACGCAATCCGAAGTCGAGCAGTCGAGCGCTGCCTGCCAATGTCCCGTCGGCGTGGCGCACCACCTCCCCGTCAGACACCAGCGACTGGGTACCCAAGCGGGTCGGCCCGGGTGGCGCGCCGGCTCCCGCCAGCGCATCGCTGACCAGCACGACCCGCTCGGACCCAGCCCGATTGACGACCAGGTCGACCACCAGCCGATCCACGTGGACACCATCGGCGATCAAGCCCAGGACGGCCGTACTAGCCAGGAGTGCGCCGATGAGCCCAGGCCGCCGGTGGTGCAGGGCCGGCATGGCATTGAATAGGTGGGTCGCCAGGCGCGCACCCGCTTTGAGGCCGGCACATGCCTGTCGGTCGTCTGCTCCGGAATGCCCCAGGCTCACCACGACCCCGGCCCTCGTCAGCGCGGCGATTGCTTCGAGGCCACCCGGCTGCTCGGCCGCCAGCGTCACGATGGCCGGGCGACCCACACTCAGCCACCGCGAAAGCTCCGCGCTCGACGCCGAACGCAAGCAGGCCGGGTCGTGAATGCCACGGTGCTGGGGGTCGATGAAAGGACCTTCCACGTGTACGCCGAGGGATTCGGCGGCGCCTGGGAAGGTCCTGCTCGGGCCCGGAGCGTAGCCCGCCAGAGATTCCAGGACGATCGGCAGGGGTGCGCTCACGATCGTCGGGCAGAATGCTGTCACGCCATGCAGCGCCAGCGTGCGGCCGACCTGATTCAGCGCTGCCGATCGATCCGAGGCCGAGGTCAGATCGACTCCGCCAGCACCATTGACCTGCAGGTCGATGAGACCTGGCGCGATCCAGCCTGAGTTGACGACGACATCTGCCGGCTGGGGCCGCAAGGACGCCTGGACGCCAACGATTCGCCCATCGGCTACCTCGACGCGCGAAAAGGGTAGCTGGCGACCATCAGTGAGTACGCGCCCCCACAACGCAAACCCCGAACGCCGGCGAGACGGCACTCCGCACGTTCTACTCCATGCGGCACACGGCTTGCCTTACATGCTCCGATTCCAAAAGGAGACTCAAGAATGGACGTTCTCACCTTGCTCGCCGACGAACACGGCGAGGTCAAGGCTGTCTTCGAGAAGCTCGAGAAAGCTGAAGGCGCTGCCGCCACCAAATTGTGGAACCAGCTCAGGAACATGCTGACGGGGCACGAGGAGCGCGAGGAGACGTTTTTCTATCCACCCCTGAAGAAAGAACCCGCAGCCAAAGACATGATCCTCGAAGGCTACCAGGAGCATCACGTGCTGGACCTGCTCATCGAGGAGATCAGCAACCTCAAACCTTCGGACGAGACCTGGGCTCCCAAGATCAAAGTGTTGCAGGAGAATACCGAGCACCATATCGAGGAAGAAGAGGGCGAGTTGTTCCCCAAGGTACGTAAAGTCTGGAACGCAGCACGCCGTGAGCAGGTAGGTGCTCAGATGCAGGAAGCCAAAGGCAAACGCGAGAAGGAGCAACGCGTCCCCTGATGCCACGGCTGGTAGAAGAGGCGCAGGTCGGTTCGCCAGCCAAAGCCTCTTCCTCCCGCTTGTATATCGGCACCTCGGGTTGGAGTTACCCGAAAGGCGAGGGCGCCTGGGACGGAATCTTTTATCCGCCGAAATTGGCCGACAAAGACAAGCTGACGTTCTACTCGCAGTATTTCAACACTGTCGAAATCAACAGCTCGTTCTATCGGCCGCCCAATCCGCATGCTGCCCGGGCGTGGGCCAGCAAGGTGCCCGACGATTTCCGCTTCACCGCCAAGCTGTGGCAAAAGTTCACCCACCCCAAAATGTTCGAGGCGGCAACCGGGCAGGTGGCACATGTCCAGGACGAGGACTTCGGGGTCTTTGCTGAGGGGATCGGTCCGCTGGCGGAGGCGGGCAAGCTTGGTCCGTTGCTGGCCCAGTTTCCGACCAGCTTTCGCCCGTCTGCTGAATCACTCGCGTACCTGGAGGATCTGATCAGCCGGCTGCGGCGTGCCGGATTCCAGCTGGCTGTCGAGCTGCGCCACCGAGAGTGGACTGCGTCGGAGGAGACTGCCGCCATCCGAGCCTTCATGGAGGATCAACGCGTGGCGTGGGTCATGATCGACGAACCCCGCTTCAAGACCTCCATCCGCAACGTGCCGCTGACAAGCGACAGCGCATATTTCCGGTTTCACGGGCGTAACTACAAGAGCTGGTGGCGCCACGGCGAGTCGGAAGATCGTTACAACTACCTGTACACGTCCGATGAGCAACGCCATATCGTCGACGACGTGCATGAAGCGGCAAGCCGGACCAGCGAGACGTACGCCTTCTACAACAATCACTACGGGGCCAAGGCGGTGGTCAACGCGGTCCAGTTGGACCTGGCCCTTGGGCGGCCCATGCCGCAGGCCTTGCCGGAGCCACTGTTGACGGCGTATGCGGCTGTGCTGGGCGCCCTTGGCACGTCGGCGCCCGCGTGAGCTCCGCCGAACCCGCGCGCTAACCCGTGCCCGCAGTAGCCGGGCGAGAAGTTGCAACGGGTCGGCCCAGTACCCCTTAGTTAAGGGCACATGTCCGAAGTGCCGCAGGCGCGGACCATCCTGGTGCCACTGGATCTGACTGGCATCGGCGAGGTCAAAATCCCAGTCGCAGAAGAGTATGCGCGCGCCTTTGGGGCGGACGTGCTGCTCTTGCACGTTTTGCCCCCTGGGTCCGTCGATCCGGCCAACGTCCTGCCCAGCGAAGCTGTCGCGAGGACGTATCTTGATACTGTCAGCGCTCGACTTCGCTCGGCCGGGATCCAGGCCGAAGGTGTGTTACGGACCGGCGCCCCGGCGGCAGTCATCGTTCAAGAGGCCCTGATCCGAGATGTCAGCCTGATCGTGCTTGGCACGAACATCCGCCCAACCCTGTCGAGCGCAGTGCTAGGCAGTGTTGCAGACCAGGTGGCACGCTCGGCGCCCTGTCCAGTGCTGTTCGTGCACCCTGAGGGTTTCGACAAGGTGGTGGCCCGCAACCAGGTGCGCTGCTTCAAGCAGGACGCCGAGCGAGCCGGCCAGCTTACTCAGCGCAACCTGGGTATGCGAACGATCGAAGTCGCGCGAGTTGTCGGAAGTGTGGATCGCTGTAATGAACTGAGACTCGATTTCAGGCCGGCGCCGCGGCGTCGCCGCAAAATCGACGAGGATCGCTTCAGGCACATCCGCGAGGCGGTCGAGCATGGTATTGCGCTGCCCGCCATCGACGTATACAAGCTGGGATTTGGCTACTACGTGCTGGACGGCCATCACCGCGTGGCGGCTGCTCTGCTCAACGGGCAGGTTGAAATGGATGCGAATGTCGTCGAGTACGTGCCGATTGCCGACGATCTGGCGGCAGAGCGCTTCGCAGCCCGTCGGGCGTTCGAGCGGGCCACGGGCCTGACGGAAGTTGGCGCCGCTCGGCCTGAGAGCTACAGGGTCCTGCTCGAGGTGATCCAACAGTACTCCAGCGCGGAAGGTCTCGACGACCTACCGCGAGCCGCAGCGCGCTGGGCCAACGACGTCTTTCACCCGCTCTGGCAGGCCATCCGGGCGCGCGAGCTCACGGCTGCCTTTCCTGGCGACCGCTCAGCCGACCTGATCGCTCGGCTCATGGTATGGCGCGCTGACGAGCCTGGCGAGCTCGACTGGCGAGAGGCGCTCGAAGGGTTCGTCGAGGCTCACGATCCGGCAGCGCCAGCGTCAGCTCGCGGAACGGGTACACGTTGATCACCTCGGTCGCGCCGACACGGGTGACGGTCGGTTTTCGGCGGTCGTACATGTGGATGTGTCCGTGGAGGTGGTAACGGGGTTCAAACCGGCGCACGAGCCAGTTGAAGGCGTCGAAGCCGGTATGGCACGTATCAGGCTCGTCGTGAATGCCGCGGGCCGGGGCGTGGGTGATCAGCACGTCCAGGAAGCGGCCGTAGCGCAGGCGGTTGAGCAGCAGCTGTGGAACCAACTGGCGGACTGCCGCGTGCATCTCAAATTGCGTCGATTGGTAGGGCCCCGAGTTGTAGCGTAGGGAGCCATCGAAACCGGCCACAAGCAGGCCGCGGACATTTGCCGTCCGCCCGCCGACCCAGTTTGCGCCGCAGCCCTGGAACCCTGCGGACCCCTCTAACGGTGGTGGAGCATCGTGATTGCCGTGGACGGCGTATAGCGGGACGTTGAATTTGCTGACGAGAAAGTCGAGGTAATAGGCAGGCAGGTCACCGCAGCCAAGTATCAACTCGGGAACCGAGCGGGCGTCCAGAGCGGTATTGCTATACAGCCGCCGGTCGACCTCGTCGCAGACGGCCAGGACCCGCATGTGTCGCATTCTGCCAGCCGTCACGGTTTGCGCACTCTTGATACGCGAAAGCAGGCGCTTAACACAACAACCTGTGGCGCGTTCGCGCGCAGGGTGAGCTTGCGAGCTCAGGACTACCGCGTATGGTACCGTCGGCCGGCGTGCGTTTCGGGATCGTCACGGACCAGAACCAGTCCTGGCCGGTGCTGGTTGAGCGGTGGCGTCTGTTCGAGCAGCTCGGCTTCGACAGCGTCTGGGACTGCGACCACTTCATTCAACCCAGCCGACCGGCCGGACCATACTTCGAAGCGTGGACGCTACTGGCCGCTCTAGCCGCGGTGACGCAGCGTATCCGCATCGGCGTCCTGGTTAGCTGCAACACGTTTCGCCATCCTTCGCTGTTGGCCAAGGAGGCGCTCACGGTGGACCACGTCTCCAACGGACGCCTGGATCTGGGACTCGGCGCGGGTTGGTTTGAGCCCGAGCACCCGATGTTCGGCCTCGACATGCCCGGGGCGGGCGAGCTGGTGGCGCGGTACCGCGAAGCCGTCGAGCTCGTCGATCGTCTGCTGCGCAACGATACGTCCAGCTATGCCGGCCGCTTCTACCAAGTCCGCGAGGCGCCCATGCGGCCGCGACCTGTGCAGCAGCCGCGACCGCCGTTCGTCCTGGCCGCTCACAAGCGCAAGATGCTGCGCGTCGTGGCGGAGTACGCGGATACCTGGAATTCGTTTGGCACACCCGACGAGATGCGGGAGCGGAACGCAATCCTGGACGAGCACTGCGCTGAAATCGGGCGCGAGCCGAAGGCTATCGTGCGATCGCTCTACGGCTGGGCTGCCATGCTGCCGAACGACCCGTGGCAATCGGTAGACGCCTTTCGCGAGATGGTCGGGCGGTACTTGGAGGCAGGCGTTAACGAGTTTCTCATCGATCAGCCCCGTCCCGAGCAGCAGGCTGTTCTGGTTCGCGTGGCGACGGACCTCCTGCCAGGGTTGCGGCAGTCGGGTGGCGCCGTGGCTCAGGGCTGAGTATCGACGGTATACGCAGACGGCACGTAGCCCTCGAGCCCATCCGGCGTTTTGATGTGTTTCCAGTGCTGCCCATCGCCGTCAACGTCGTCGCCGACGATGGTGAGCGGCGTGCCGTCGGCATACGCCTTGGACCGATCAGCCATGACGGGCGTCTTGCGCACGTACACGCCCTGGCCGTCGGTGTTACCCACCCACACCGTATCGGCTTGGGCTGCGGGCGCTGGGGAAGCTGTCGGCCTTGCCGCCGGCGGCGACGGGATCGGGGACGCCGGAGCTCGCGTGGCAGTCGCCGGCACGCTGCTCGGCGGCACAGCTGTCGGCGCGACAGCAACAGGGACTGGGGTCGCCGGAGCAGCGCCGCCACCAAGAACGCCGCACGCGCCGAGCAGCATCGCCATGAGGCAGAGCCCGAGAACCCTAAAGCAGCCCATCGTGTGAGTGTCCCAACAAGTTCGCTGAGTACGAGCGTACTCTCCCCAGCCCTGGATGCCGGCGTCAGCTACACGGTTGATGCGGTCGTCGCGTCGGCCTCTGGGCGCATGCCGGTGGCCATCATGTACCCGAGCAGCTCGGGCGAGGCCTCAGCCGCGTCGAGTAGGCCCGCAATTTTGCCGCGGTACATCACGGCGATGCGGTCGGCCAGGCTCAACACCTCGTCGAGCTCGGCCGAGATCAGCAGCACCGCCATGCCGCTATCGCGGGCATCGACCAGCTTGCGGTGGATGAACTCGGTGGACCCCACGTCGACCCCGCGCGTCGGCTGAGCAGCGACCAGTAGTCGGCCGCCGCGGGTGAACTCGCGAGCGATGATCACCTTTTGCTGGTTGCCGCCGGAAAGCTGGTTGGCAGGTGACCGCACGGAGCGAGTGCGAATATCAAATTCTTGCGTCAGTCGAGTCGCGAAGCTAGTGATAGCGTCCCGCACCACCTGAAAACCCCGAGCAAACGGTGGCCGCTCGTACGTGCGCAACACCAGGTTGTCGGCAACTGGAAAACTCAGCACCAGCCCGTGCTTCTGGCGATCCTCGGGGATGTGTGCCTCACCGTGGTCGACCAGCTGACGCGGGCTACACCGCGTGACGTCCCGTCCGAGCAACTCGATCGACCCCGCCACAGGCATTCGCAGCCCGGACAAGGCCTCCACGAGCTCTGTCTGTCCGTTGCCCTGGACGCCAGCAATCCCCAGGATCTCACCCGCACGCACCTCGAGCGACAGGTCGTCGACAGCCACAAGCCCCCGGTCGGATAGCACGTGCAGGCCTCGCACGCGCAGAACTACCTCGCCGGGACGAGCCTCGCCCTTGTCCACCCGAAGCAGGACCGGCCGGCCGACCATCATCGCCGCCAGTGATTCGCGGGTCGCTTCCCGCGGCGCAAGCGAGCCGACCACCTTGCCCTGGCGCAGCACGACGATGCGGTCGGCAACCTGAAACACCTCGTGCAGCTTGTGGGTGATGAAGACGATGCTGGTGCGGTTGTCGGCAACCAGTGCGCGCATCACCCGAAACAGATCGGTCGCTTCTTGCGGTGTCAGGACCGCTGTCGGCTCGTCGAGAATCAATACCCGCGCATGCCGATAGAGCGCCTTGAGGATCTCCACCCGCTGCTGGATACCGACCGGCAGGCCGCGCACCAACGCATCCGGATCGACCGGCAGGCCGTAGCTGCTGGACAGCTCGCGCACGCGGCGCCGGACCTTCTGAATGTCCAGCACACCCGGGCCGAAGGTTGATTCGGCGCCCAGCATCAGGTTCTCGGCAACGCTGAGCGGTGGCACGAGCATGAAGTGTTGATGGACCATGCCGATGCCACTCGCGATGGCCTCGCGCGGCGATCCGAACTGCACCGGCACACCGTCGAGCAGGATCTCCCCTTCGTCGCGCGAGCTCAGGCCGTACAACACGTTCATCAACGTCGTTTTGCCGGCGCCGTTTTCGCCGAGCAAAGCCAACACTTCGCCGGGCAAGCATTGCAAGTCGACGTGGTCGTTGGCTACGAGCCCGCCAAAACGTTTAACGATGCCGCGTGCTTCCAACACGGCGGCAGACTTAGCTTCTGACATATGGAATTCCGTCCGCGGCAGGCGGGGTTGCTCGGCCAACCGCACCGGCGAGGACCACGATCGTGAGCACGTACGGCAGCAGACCCACGATCTGGAACGGCACGTTGATGCCCTGCAACTGCATTGCCGTTGGAATCGCCTCAGCCACGCCGAACAGTAAGGCTGCGCCCCAGGCGCCAAACGGAGTCCACTTGCCAAAGATCATCGCAGCGAGCGCAATAAACCCCCGGCCATTGGTCATCAAGGGCTCGAAATGCGGCACTGACTCAAGGGTGAAGTACGCGCCCGCCACCCCGGCGATCGCGCCGCCGAGCACGACGTTGGAATAACGCAAGGCGTTCACGTTGATGCCCACAGTGTCGGCGGCTAGCGGATGCTCGCCGACAGCACGCGTGCGAAGCCCCCAGCGCGTGCGGAAGAGCGCGAAGTGGAGAACGACGACACACGCGATAGCGGTCAGGGCGACAGGCTTCTGTTGGAACACAATCGGTCCGATCCATGGCAACGCCGTGAGCGGGCCGAAGGGAATGGTCGGGAACACCGACAAGCCGGGGGGTGCGCCGGTTGCAAACAGCTGCCGGTTCAAGTAGCCAGTCAAGCCGACTGCCAGGATGTTGACCACCGTGCCGCTGATGATCTGATCGACCCTGAAGGTGATGGAGAGGGCCGCGTGCAACAGCGCCATGAGCGCTCCGCTCGCGACCGCCACGACCAACGCAAAGACGAGATTATGCGTGTACACGCCTGCCATGAAGCCACTGAAGGCGGCGGTCAACATCATTCCTTCGATGCCTATGTTGACCACTCCGGAACGCTCGCAGCAGATGCCGGCCAGCGCGCCAAGCGTGATCGGCGTCGCCTTGGTGACGGTGATGGCGAGGATAGAGATGGTCGCGGCCGCCCCGAACTGGGCACCCACCAGCACGAGTAGAACGCCCGTCAGGCCGACCCACAAGCCGATCTGGATCCACACCCGTACGCGTACCCGCCCGCCAGCGAGGCCATACGGCGGGGCCGCGATAGTCACTTTTCGGTCTTACCCCATCCCGAGCTGAACTGGACGTCAGCCGCCGCTTCGGCTGCCCGGGGGGCACGCAGTCGGTATATCCCCCTGATGAGCGCCGGGGCGGCCACGAAAATCAGCACCAGCGCTTGAATGACATTGATGATGTCGATCGGAATTTGTGACAGGAACTGCATGCGCGAGGATCCCGCCCGCAAAGCGCCAAACAGGACAGCCGAGGGGATCACGCCAAACGGATCGCTGCGGCCGAGCAAGGCCACCGCGATGCTGTCGAAACCATAGCCAACGCTGAAGCCGGCCGTGTGATAGAAGTTCAACCCGACGACCTCAAGGCTCGCGCCCAAACCAGCCAGGGCTCCGGACAGGGCCATAGCGATCACCAGCGTGCGACCTACGGCGATGCCAGCGTAGCGGGCCGCCTGAGGATTGGCGCCCACGGTTCGGATCTCGAAGCCCAGGGTGCTCTTCTGCAGGAGCCACCACACGCCGAGGGCGGCCAGAAGGGCGATGACGAAACCCCAGTGGACGCGATAGCTAGGATCGGGAGACAACGGCGGCAGTCGCGCCGATTGGAGGATCTTGGGCGTCTGCGCGTTGGCAATCAGCGGGCTGGGGTCCTTCATCACCACACCCACCAGGAAGCTCGTCATCTGGATCGCGACATAGTTGAGCATGATCGTGACGATGACCTCGTGTGCGCCAGTCCGAGCCTTCAGGAAGCCAGGGATCGCGCCCCAGACTGCACCCGCCAGGACCCCAGCCGCGATCGCCAGCACGAGGTGGAAGGGGTACGGCACGCCGGTTAGCGCGTAGCCCACGTACACAGAAGCGAGAGAACCGACGCCGATCTGACCCTCCACGCCGATGTTTAACAAGCCAGCCTTGAAGGCGAGGGCGACGGCTAGGCCGCCAAAGATGTAGGGCGTAGCCCAGACCAGCGATTCAGAGATCGACTGTGGACGCCCAAGTGAGCCTTCCCACAGCCCCTGGTAGGCCAGGAACACATTGCCACCAGTGGCCACGATCACCACAGCCCCTAGCACCAAAGCGGTCGCTACCGCCAGGAGCGGGATTCCCAGCGCAGAAAGCAGCCGCACTTACGGAAAACCCTCCTGGCGACAGCCGCCAAAGACTTCGCCCGCCACCCCGCGCTCGTTCCGCATCGGGATCATCAGTCTTTCACTTCGATCACCGGGGTGCACCAGGTCGGCCGAAAAGCCACCCTCAGAGCGGACCTGCGTACCTTGCGGGACGGCGACGATCAGGTCCTCGCCCACCTTGCCGTGCTGGCGAGCGCCTCGGCCGGGAGCGACTCCGCTGGGCACCTGCACAACCACACGCCTGAGGTACAGACGAGCACCTGACACCGGCCGAACTGTCCCAGTCTGCCACGACACCGACAGAAAAGCCCTCGCCCGCCGGTGCTCGGCCTCGCATCACAAACTCTCCTTGCAGTCACTCGATGAGGAGACACAAGCTAGCGAGCGATGCGGGGGCGAGACCTGGCGGTCTTGGTGGCGCTAGCCCTGTGGGCAGTTGGCCGTGGGTTTGTCCCAACCAGTCTTGGTCGTACCGGCGACGACATCGGCGGTGACCTGGGTCATCTTGGTCTGGACGGCAGCCGGTACTTTCGACGTCAGATCGTGATACGGCGCCAGGCCGACGGCGCCGGTGATGTTGCCGCCTTTGAAGCTGCCGTCCTGAATGGACTTGACGATCCCAAACACGCCTGGCGTGATCAGCTTCATCGCGCTGGAGACCAGAATGCTCTTGGCCTCGGGCAGTGACAGGTACTGGTCGGTATCAACGCCAATGCCAAGTACGCTGCCGCCCTTGCTGGCGATTGCCAGAAGACCACCGTTGCCGGTCTGGCCGCCAGCCGCGAAGATCACGTCGGCGCTCTGGCTCATTTCCTGAGTCGCCGTATCGTTACCCCAGCCTGGATCGGTAAAGCCTTTGGCCAGCCCGCCGGGATGGCACGCGCTGAGCACTTTGACGCCGGACTTGGCTGCCTTTGCCCCGTTGATGTAGCCCACGCCGTATTTCTCTACGGGCGGCACGATGGGCGTTCCGAGCACCTGCCCGATGGTGCCGGACTGGGTGATCGAGCCTGCCAGATAGCCGGCCAGGTAGCCCGCCTTGTCCTCGTCGAAGACCAGGCCAGCCAGGTTGGACACCGTGTCCGCCTGAAACTGATCGACCCCAGCGAAGCTGATGTTCGGGTACTTCTTGGCTTCGGAAATGGTGTCATCACCAAGAGCAAACCCGACGGTGATGATCACGTCATACCCGTCCTGGGCGAACTGATCGATGTTCTTGCCATAGTCCTTGGGGTCGGTCGTCTCGATGAACTTGACGTTCGCGTTGAGGTTCTTCTGGGCGCACTGCACGCCTTCCCACGCGGACTGGTTGAAGCTCTTGTCGTCGACCTTGCCGACATCTGTCACCAGTCCCACCTTGAGCGTCTTGGCGCCGGCAGCGGCCGGCTGATTGGGGCAACCCGAGTCAGCCGAGGCGGCGGGCTGTGCGCCGCCGGCGGGTACAGGACTGGCGGCCGGTGAAGCAGCGGGAGAGGCGGCTGGCTTGGCGACAGGACTCGCCGCGGCCGCGACCGAGGGGCTGGCGACCGCGGCCGGGCTGGCAGCGACGGCAACCGCACTCGCCACAGCTGCCGGACTGACGGCAGCTGCGACCGTCGGCTTGGCGGCAGCCGCGGGAGGACTGGTCGGAGCCGGCGCTGCGGCGGGCTGGCAGGCCGAGAGTGCCAGGGCGCCAGCACACAGGGCCGCGGCTGCAATGCGCGACGTGATCGTCAAGGGGGAAGCCTCCCAGAAGGGGCGGAAGATATCGCAGGATATCAGACGAAATCCGCCGTCTCCGCAAGCGTCTGCGGCTGCGCCCACGTGGGTCGGCTGGATTCAGCCCTGCGCGGTGAGCGGGCGCGGCGGGCCTGGCCGCCAGTAGCGAGCGAGTCGTTCGATATCGGCCGACTGGAGGCCTTCGGCGGCCAGGATCGCGCGCTTCGCATGGCTGCCCCCAAGCGCATAATTGCCAATGTGGCCGTCGCTGAGCACCACCCGATGACACGGGATCAGCACCGGCACCGGGTTCTTGCGCAGAGCCGAACCGACCGCCCGGACTGCTGCGGGGTGACCGATCTGGGCAGCAATCCAGCCGTAGGTGCGTACCTGGCCAGGCGGGATCTCCAGCGCCTTGAACAGCACCGCGCGTTCGAACTCCGTCACGCCCCGCAAATCGAATTCGCGTCGGCGTAGCACGCCGGGTGGAAGTTCAGCCGCGGGCCGCGCCGGCCGATGAAAGCGTTCGTTGAAACGGGCTGCAAATTCCTCGCCTGTGGCCGTCTTCATCACCGCCGAAACTCCGTACCGGTTCCAGGCCACGAAGACCGGCCCAAGTGGACTATCGAGCGACGCGAAACGGTCGCCCAGATCTAGCTGATTCAATACGCCCGCGACGAGCCGCGACGGCGCCTGGACATTCCCCAGCGCGCGCAGATCCTGAAGCAGTTTTCGGTGTTCCATTTAGTTGGCCCTCGCTTCGGCTAGCAATTCAGGCTCGAGTGCCCGGCGTAACAGACGCAAGCCCCGATGAACATCCGACTTGGTTGTCCCGATCGGCTGGTCGAGAATCTCGGCGGCCTCGGCATACGACAGGCCTTGTACGTGCCGCAGCACCAGGGCGGTCCCGTACCGCGGCGGCAAGCCGGCGATCGCTGCGCCTAGCCAGCCTCGGACTTCGCCGCGGATGGCGACCGCCTCGGGCTCGTCTGCGGCGACCCCCGCCAGTGTGTCTTCGACGGGCACGTCTATCGGGACCAGGACGGGCGTTTGGCGTCGCACGCGATTGCGTACGACGTTGAGAACGATCTGGTACAGCCAGGCGCGAAGGTGCAGCTCACGGCGGCGTTCAGGCGGGTAGCGCTCGAGCGCACGGTAGGCGCGCACGAAGGCATCCTGAATGGCGTCCTCGGCGTCCTGCCGGCTGCCACTCAGGCGGAGCGCAAACGCGTACATGCGGTCCTGGTACGTCCGCACAAACGCCTCGAAGTGGCCGTCCAGGTCCTCCGCGAGCTGCGCAGCCAGGTTTTGCTCATCGCTCATCTGCCCCCAAAAACACCCGAGGGGCAGCTATGGTTGCATATCGACACTCATGTCTGGATCGCCCGCTACTCCCGCGGCATATGACGATGCTGCCGAACAGCGGCACCTGGCTCTCCGTGGCGACTTCCTCCTGGATCCTGAGGTGGTCTTCTTGAACCACGGCTCATTTGGCGCGTGCCCGCGGCCGGTCTTCGAACGCTACCAGGCGTGGCAGCGTGAGTTGGAGTGGCAGCCAGTCGAGTTCCTCGGACGGCGCGTGCGGGGTCTGCTGACTCAGGCCCGGGCGCCACTGGCGAGCTATCTTGGGGTGGACGTCGACGATCTGGCCTACGTCAGCAATGTCACGACGGCGCTCAACATCGCGGCGCGCTCGCTGCCGTTGGAAGCCGGCGACGAGGTGCTGACCACCGATCACGAGTACGGCGCGCTTGAACGTACGTGGACCTTCGTGACTGAGCGTGCCCAGGCGCGGCTGGTCGTCCAGAAATTGCCAGTGCCACTGAGTGATCCGGAGGCCGTGGTCGAGGCGGTGTGGGCTGGGGTCACCCCAAAAACGCGTGTGCTGTTCATGAGTCACATCACCTCCCCGACCGCGGCGATCCTGCCCATCGAACCGCTGGTCGCACGCGCCAAAGCAGCCGGCATCTGGACAGTCATCGACGGCGCGCACGCGCTGGGCCAGATCGAGCTGAATCTGAAAGAGCTCGGGGCCGATTTTTACGGTGGCAACTGTCACAAGTGGCTTTCGGCGCCGAAAGGGTCAGGCTTCCTGTACGTGCATCCCGAGCACCAGCAGGTCGTCCAGCCGGTCGTCGTCAGCTGGGGCTGGCGGCCAATCGATCCTGGCCCGTCGGCCTTTGTCGACGCTATCCAGCGTCAGGCCACCCACGATCCAGCCGCATACCTTTCCGTTCCGGATGCCATTGCCTACCAGGCAGAGCATGACTGGCCTCGGATTCGTCAGGAGTGCCACGAGCTGGTGCGCGTAGCCCGCGCTGGGATGGCCGAGCTGACCGGCATCCAACCGTTGGTAGGTGATGACCCGCGCTGGTTCGCCCAGATGGCCACCCTGCCGCTGCCGTCGTGCGACCTGCCTGCCCTCAAGCAGCGCCTGTATGACGAATACCGCGTCGAGATCCCAGCCACGCACTGGGGGCAGACGCCGTGCCTGAGGATCTCGGTGCAGGGCTACAACACGCGCGCCGACGTCGAGCATCTGCTGTTGGCCGTCGGCGAACTCCTGCCCAAGGTCCGCGCTTGAGCTCGTGATTGTCGAACCCAACGAGAGCCGTCGCCATCTGTTAGGCGAGGCTGCCCTGGCGTGGGTCGCACTCGGAGCCAGGCTTCCGCCTCGCAGCCGGCGGCTGGTGCTGGCGGATGTGGATGGCGTGATCACGCGAGGTGAGGGCTACCCGGCCGAGCTGGACGTGTTGCAACGACTGGCCGCCATCAACGCCGCGGCGCAGCGGGATCCATGTGTTCCAGCCATCACCCTGTGCACTGGGCGGCAGGCGCCATATGTCGAGTTGATGGCCCAGCTGGTCGGCGGGTTCCTGCCGTGCATCTTCGAACACGGCGCCGGCGTGTTCTTTCCGACGGCCTTCCGCTACGAGCTCAACCCGGGCTTAGGCCCCGATCATTCAGCGCGTCTGGCGCAGCTGCGGGCCGCCATTGACGGGCCGCTCATCAAGACTAACCGAGCGTTCATCCAACCTGGGAAGGAAGCCAGCCTGACGCTCTACCCGCTCGGCGACACGCTTCTGCCCGAGCTCTTCACGTTGACGGAAGCGGTCGTCACTCGCGTGGCCCCAGAGTTCAACGTGGCGCGTAACGTGAGAGGCGTCGAGGTACGTGCGCGCGGCATCGACAAAGGCACTGGCGCCCGGCGCGTAGCCGAACTGCTGGGGATGCCGCTCGAAGCCATGGCCGGCGTAGGCGACTCAGACCCTGACCTGAGCTATCTGAACGGAATCGGCATCGGCTTCGGCGCAGCACCCGCGAACGCCACCCCGGACGTGCGCCGCGCCGTCGACTATGTAGCCAGCGCATCGTACGGGGCCGGCTTGCTCGAGATCGTGACGCTGGTCGAGGCTCACAATCAGCAGCAGCAGACTTTAACGAAATCGTAACACTCGCAAGACGCACAATGTCAGCATGTTGAAGGGCTGCGGTGAGTAGCACGACCATCGCGCCACCAACCTCGGACCATTCCGCGTCCAGGCCGCGCAGCCTGGCACTTCTAGAACGTGTTCGTGCCTGGAGCTACTACAGCACCCCGGACGCGAGCAATCGGCGCGATCTGCGCGTCGATCTGTTGCGCGGCTTCTGCATCTTTGCAATGGTCGTCGACCATTTTGGTGGCGACTCGTGGCTGTATGCCATCACCGGGGGAAACCGGTTCTACGTTTCCGCAGCCGAAGGATTCATTTTCATCAGCGGCTTCGTCATGGGCCAGGCATACCGCAGCAAGCGCGATCGATCGGGCCTGCCGGCGGCGATGTCCGAGGCGCTGCGGCGAGCCCGCACCCTGTACGTGGCCACGGTCACGCTGACGCTCATCTTCTCGGTCCTGTATCTGTACACCGAGATTGCACTGTGGACCGGTCGCGATTTCGGTTTGGGCATCGACTCGTTGCAGGAAATCGCCGTGGCCAGCCTGACGCTGCACTACACCTACCACGGCACAGACATCCTGGCCATGTACACCCTGCTCTTGGTGGTGGCGCCATTGGTGCTGCTGATGCTGTCGGCCGGCGAGTGGTACTGGGTGCTTATCCCGTCCTGGCTGCTGTGGCTTGCGTATCAGGTGTATCCCGAACAGGCGTCTATCCCCTGGTACATCCGACACGGTGAAAATTTCCCGCTGGCAGCCTGGCAGGTGCTGTTTGTGACGGGCCACGTGCTGGGCTTTCACCGCGAGGCGCTGACGGTGTGGCTGCACCGATTTCGGCGACTGCGCGTCGTCGTCGTTGCGCTCGGCGTAGCGATGACGCTGGCCCTCGTCTCGTTGGCCTGGGGTGCCGATAAAGGTAGTCAGTTCGCGTTTTTCGATATCGACCCGAATGTGCTGGATGAGTCGTTCTTCAAAGTGCCGCTGCGGCCTGGGCGAATCGTCGCCTTCCTGTCGGTGGCTATCGTCGGGTACACCACAGCCACGTATCTGTGGGTGCCCCTCAAGCGCGTTCTCGGCTGGTTGATGCTCCCGCTCGGCCAAGCCGCGTTGTACAGCTACATCGTCCATTTTTTCTTACTGTTGCTCGTTTTCAATCTCGCACCCTTGTTGGCGTCGTTGCCGTTGGAGCTCTCACAAGACGTCTTCACGCCCGTTCTGCAGATCGCGGTGGTCCTGCTGCTGTGGGTGCTGGTGCGCAAGCGAGTGTTGTTCGGCATCATTCCGAACTAAGGCGGATCGCGGCTCCAGTTTGCACAGGGTGTGCCAAAATGCCACACGTTGCTCCGTGCACCAAGGTCGGTCCTACTCCTGCTGGTGCTCGTCATCGTCGGCCTGGCCGTGTATGGCTATTTCACGACGCCACTACCCCTGGGGTTGTCTTCGGTCATTCGTACTCCTGGCGGCTCGAACGGGGTGCCCATCGCGCCGAGCGCCGGGGGCGCTCCGCTCGGCGCCCGCACGGGCGTCGGTCAGCCGCTGGTGTTGGGCGCAGCCAACGTGGTCGTACAAGCAATCCAGCGCAACCAGGATCTGACGCCTGGCAACCGCGGACCGGCCGGCGTGTTCACGGTCGTCCAGATCGAGATACAGAACGCTGGGACGGAGTCGCTCGCGCCACAGACGGCCGACTTCCGTCTCGTCGACGACCGTGGCTGGCTGTACGCGTTGGATCTCGAGGCGACACGCTCGGTGAACACCGCAGGCAAGCACCGCGTCATTTTCGACTCGCCCGTGCCGCCAGGGGCGCGCCTGACGACCCTGCTGGCGTTCGAAACCGCGCCGGATACAAACCCGCTCACGCTGCGAGTGAAGCTCGGTTACGGTGATGTCGAGCTACCCCGCTGATTGCTGAGCCTGCGCTCGGGGCTATAGACAGGCCGCTCTGAGCGATGGCATTCTGGAAAGCCAGTGCTTGAACGGCTGGTGGTTGCGTGCGTGCTCGTCGTACTGCTCGACGTAGGCGTCCCCAACCAGCCGCTGGTGCAGCTCGGCTTTGCGCAGGCGAGCCCGTGCTCGCCCAGCGCCACGTCTCCGGCTACGCCATCTGCGACGGCGATGGGCACCCCCGCGACAAACGCGCAGGCCTCCCTGGTACCCACAGCCAGCGAGACGCCGACGGTTGCCGGCACACCCACGCCGTTCGGCACACCCACGCCGTTCGGCACGCCCACGCCGTCCGGCACGCCGTCGCCGCCCGCTGCCGCCTCGCCGACCGCTTCAGTCGGCCGCAGCGGTGCTGTCCTGTTCGCGCCAACCCTGATCTTGTTCCCGACCTCCACTGCCACCCTTACCCGCACCCCGACCCGCACCCCCACCACCCTGCCGACGCCTACTGCGAGCCGCTCGGCTCTGGCCTTCGCAACACCCCTGCCAGGTTCGAGCAGCACGCCACTGTCTACCCCCGCCCTCGCGCGGCCGCTGGCGACCGACATCTCCGTCAGCAGCATCACCCGATCGAGCGCAACCATCACCTGGACCACGAACGTCCTGGCGACCTCGCAGGTGGAGCTTGGCGCCGACGCTAGTGGCCAACCTGTCCCCTCAGGCATGGACGCCTCGCTGGTCACGAGCCACCGCCAGGTACTGATCGGACTTGCAGCAGGCACCGCCTACCATTTCCGCGTACACAGCGTCACGCCTGGCGGCGCGATCAGCATCTCCAGCCTCAGCACCTTTGTCACCGCGCCCGACGCAAGCGGTCCAGAGCTCGTCGGGGTGGCCGCACGCCGACTGACCGGCACCACCGCGGCCCTCGGCTGGACGACGACGACGGGCACCGTGGCGCAGGTCGAATACGGTCCGACGGCGAACTATGGAGCATTCACGCTGCTCAAGATCTTCGCCTCGCCGACCCAGCAGGTAGTGCTCACAGGCCTTCAGCCAGGGTCGATCTACCACTACCGCATCAAGGCCTGGGACGGCGCGGGTTACCTCAGCGCATCGGGCGACTTCACCTTTGCCACCGCACCAATCGGACTCGCCACGCTACTGGGTGATCAGACCCTTCAGAGCGCCCGCGTGAGTCTGGCGCCTGGGCAGGCGGCCAGTTACCAGTTCACGGCCGCCCAGAGCGGGTTAGCCAGCCTGGTGCGCCTGTACCTGGACGTGGGCACGACCGCAAACGTCATTCGCGTCGCCGTGTACTTGGATCAGGCGGGTGCGCCCGGCACAATCCTCGCGCAGGGCAGTGCGCCCGGGCTCGCATCTGGATGGCTGAGCGTCGATATCCCGCCCGTCTCGATGGTCAAAGGGGAGCGCTACTGGGTGGCCGTGCTGAGTCCAATTGGCGCCGGCGGCCTCAGTCTTCTCGACGCCGGCACCGGTGGCAGCAGCCTCCTCAGCCGCCAGACAACGCTCGCAGCATTTCCATTGGCGTGGACCGCCGGGATCGCCGGCGCCAGATCACCCGTTTCGGTGTACGTGCAGCAAGTTCCCCCGTCGGTCACGCTGAGCGCGCCAGCTGACGGCGTCGTCGTCACCGGTAGCGTGCCACTCACAGCGCTGGTCGACGACGACGCTCCTATTGCGCGGCTGCAGTTCTTTGTGGATGGCATGCAGGTTGGCCCCCCGTTGTCGAACGCCCCGTTCACCACGACGTGGGAGAGCAAGGGCGTCAACACTCGCCAGCCCCACGTCATTACTGCCCAAGCCACCGACACGCGCGGACGGTTAGCCGTTTCAGGCTCGATCAGCGTGCAGGTCGACAACGGACCCAGGCTTTCGGTGATTAGCCTGAACCCTGGCCTGACCACGAGCAGCGCGCGCGTCACCTGGGCCACGGACGTGCTGGCCGATGCCCAGGTCGAATTCGGGCCCACACCAACCTACGGATTTACGACGCCTATCGACGCTCGGGTCGGCTGGTCGCACGAGATGCAGCTGACCGGGCTGCTGGCGGGAACGACCTACCATGTGCGCGTCCGCAGTCGCGACGCAAGCGGAGCAGTAGCCGTCTCGGGCGACATCGTCTTCGCCACCCCCGAGCCATAGTTAGGGGCGCACGCGCCCATACGGCCGCATGCACCTACGCGTATGCCGTGAATGCGGGCGCCTATGCTTACCGGCGTGACACTGCCGCTCGTCCACCTCGAGGGCGAGCCATACGACCAGGGCCACCAGCACGGCTCGGCACTAGCTGAGCCGATCGCCAGCAACCTGGACGTGTACTACGAGCGTTTCGAGCGTGAGGGCCACCTGGCGCCTGAGGAGGCTCGCGCTCGCGCCGCGCGGTACCAGCCCCTCTTGGAGGGCGGCCCGTACTTTGAGGCGCTGGTCGGTATGGCAGCCGGCTCAGGGCTGGCCCTGCTAGACCTGCTGGTGCTGAACGTGCGTTACGAGCTGCTCTACTACCAGTACGGGGTCTGCGGTGTCGGCGGCCCAGACGGATGCACCTCGTTCGCAGTATTGCCGGCGGCATCGGGCAACACACACCTCCTGCTAGGGCAGAACTGGGACTGGCTTCCGCAGATACGGGGTGCTGTGCTGCACACCCAGGAGCCCGACGGCCTGGAAACGCTCACGTTCACCGAGGCCGGCATTGTAGGTGGCAAGATCGGCCTCAACTCCGTCGGGCTTGGGCTTGCCATCAACGGACTGCTCTCGAGTGCCGATGACTGGTCGCGGCTGGAGGTTCCCTTTCATGTGCGGTGCTACGAGCTTCTTCGGCGGCGCAGCCTACATGAGGCGCTACGGGTCGTGAAAGCGGGAAAGCGCGCGTGCTCGGCCAACTTCCTCCTGGCTCAGCCGCCGGACCAGGCGGTGGATGTTGAGTCGGCGCCGGACAGCGTGCGTGAGCTGCAGCCGGACTTCCACCGTATTGCGCACACCAACCACTTCCTGGATCCCTGCGAGCTGGGGGTGACCGAGCCCATCAGCGAGCGGCGGCCGCATTCATACTGGCGTCAGACGCGCATGCGGGCGCTCCTCGACGCGCACACGCCAGTCGGGGTCGAAGACCTCGAGCTCGCCCTGCGCGACCACGCGCACTACCCAGACAGTATCTGCCGCCACGAAAACCCGGAAGACCGACCCGAGGAGTGGTGCGCGACCGTCACCTCAGCCATCATGGACCTTACCGATTGCAGCCTGCGCCTAACCCATGGCCGCCCTTGCGAACATGAGTATGAGGAATTCTCCTTTCGGGACAAGACACTCAGCACTTGATTGGCTTAATGGCAGACTAGTACACGCTAGGAGTCTTCATATATGCAGCTTGGCTTCGTTGGGCTTGGTCGCATGGGCGGCAACATGGTTCACCGTCTGGCGCGGGGCGGCCACGAGGTCGTGGCTTTCAACCGCAGCCCCGGTCCCGTCCAGGAGGCGGTTCGGAACGGAGCCACCGGCGCGAGCTCCCTACAGGACCTGGTTCAGAAACTGCGCGCACCTCGCCACATCTGGCTCATGCTGCCAGCGGGCGGCGTCACGGACGAGTACCTCGATCAACTGGTCGAGTTGTGCGAGCCTGGCGACCTGTTCGTCGACGGCGCCAACTCCAGGTGGAAAGACACCATGGTCCGCGCGGAGCGTGTAAAAGCGCGCGGCTTCGAATTTGTCGACTGCGGTACCAGTGGCGGCATCTGGGGGCTGACGGTTGGCTACTCGATCATGGCCGGCGGCTCAGCGGAGGCCTTTGCGCGAGTAGAACCCGTCGTCAAGACGCTCGCGCCAGACAACGGATATGGGTTGCTGGGTCCGAACGGGGCGGGTCACTTCGTCAAGATGGTCCACAACGGCATCGAGTACGGGATGATGCAGGCCTACGCCGAGGGTTTCGAGATTCTCGAAAAATCGGAGTACCCGCTCGATCTTGGCCAGGTTGGCAAAATCTGGCAAAACGGCAGCGTCGTCCGTTCGTGGTTGCTGGATCTGGCAGTCAACGCCTTCGACAAGGACCTGAAACTCGAGAAGCTTGAAGGCTACGTCGCCGATTCAGGTGAAGGTCGTTGGACCGTCGAAGCCGCCATTGACGAAGACGTGCCCGCACCGGTCATCACCATGTCGCTGTTCAGTCGCTTCTACTCTCGCGATGCGAACTCGTTTTCGTGGCGGGTGCTTGCGGCGCTGCGCAATGAGTTCGGGGGCCACGCCGTGCGGGTGGACGGGCAGGACGCTGGCGTACGCTCGGCGCCGCTGGATGCCGCGCATGGCACTTGACGTTTCGGTCGCCACCAGCGACGGACAGATCGTCGCCCCGCCCCAGCAGCGGCCTGCCCCGCCGTGCGCCATCGTCATCTTCGGCGCCTCAGGCGACCTGACCCACAGAAAGCTCATCCCGGCACTGTTCGATCTGTTTCAAAGCGGGTTGCTTTCCAAGCACTTCGCCGTCCTGGGCTTCTCTCGCTCCCAGCTCAGCAATGAAGATTTCCGGCGCACCGCCCGCGAAGGCCTCGAGCACTATACCGCTGGCGGGGTAATCTCCGAACCGGCGTGGCAGGAGTTCAGCGCTTGCCTCCACTACACCCCCGGCCAATTCGACGAGCCGGCCAGTTATCAAACACTGCGGGAGCGGTTGGAGAAGATCGACGCTGGCCACGGCACGCAGGGCAACCGGATCTTCTACCTGGCCACGCCACCAGAGCTCTTCAAGACAATCAGCGCGCAGCTCGGCGACGCACAGCTGAACCAGCGACGCGACGACCGCGGCTTCGTACGAGTGGTGATTGAAAAGCCGTTCGGGGTCGACCTGGAAACAGCGCTCGAGCTGAACAAGTCTGTCCAGTCAGTCTTCCAGGAACATCAGGTCTACCGCATCGACCATTACCTCGGTAAAGAGACTGTTCAGAATCTGCTGGCCTTCCGCCTCGCCAACGGCATCTTCGAACCCATCTGGAACCGCAATTTCGTCGACCACGTCCAGTTGACCGTGGCCGAGACGGTGGGCGTCGAACGGCGGGGCGGCTACTACGACGAGATTGGCGCATTCCGCGACGTGGTCGAGAATCACATGCTGCAGCTGCTGGCTATCGTGGCGATGGAGCCGCCGGTGGTCTTCGAAGCCGAGCCGGTTCGCGACGAGAAGCTCAAGGTGCTGAAAGCGTTGAGGCGCATCCCGCCCGAGCAAGTCGGCGAGTACACGCTGCGCGGTCAGTACACCTCGGGCAAGGTGGCCGGCGAAGCGGTCTCCAGTTACCGCGGCGAAGAGAAGGTTGCGCCGGACTCATGGACGGAAACCTTCGTGGTGATGCGCCTGCAGATCGACAACTGGCGCTGGGCGGGCACACCCTTTTATCTGCGCCACGGCAAGCGCATGCCAACTCGCGCGACCGAGATCGCGATTCAGTTCAAGCGAGCGCCGCAGATGTTCTTCCCCGGCGAAGAGCGGCTCGAAGCGAACGTGCTGGCAATGCGCATTCAGCCCGACGAAGGGATCAGCTTGCGCTTCGGGGCCAAGGTGCCGGGGCCGACCATGCAGCTGCAGGAAGTGGACATGAACTTCCTGTACGGCTCATCGTTCGGACCCAACGCGATGGCCACCGACGCGTACGAACGCTTACTGCTGGATGCGATGCTCGGCGACCGGACATTGTTTACGCGTGCGGACGAAGTCGAGCAGGCCTGGAAGTGGGCCGAAGATATCCAGGAAGGCTGGAGCCAGCGACCCAACAATGTGCAGTTTTATCCAGCCGGAACGTGGGGGCCGACCTGGGCCGACGCGTTCATCGAACGCGACAATCGCCAGTGGCGACGCCTGTGAGCAGATCAAGCCCGCGTGGCCGGCAGGCGGACTGTCCTGGGCACGAAGCAGCGTGGATCGGTGATGCAGCACGCGCCGTCGTCGGCATGATCCGCGCTCTCGACCTGCAGCGTGAGGTGCTCGATGTTGAATCGATCGCGCAGCACGCTTCTCAGCTCGTGCAGGACGTCGTCAGAGGGCAGGCCATTCGAGCGCACGTGACCGCTCATGGCATCGAACCCGCTGGTGATCGTCCAGATGTGAAGGTCGTGGACTGATTCGACGCCAGGCACTGCCCGCATCGCAGCTTCGATTTGGGGCATGTTGAGATGTCTGGGCGTTGATTCGAGCAACACGTCGACGACGCTGCGGAGGAGCCCCCAGGCGCGCGGAACAATGAACACGCCAATCAGGCCTGAAACGATCGAGTCGACCGCGCTCCAACCGCTCGCCAGGATGACGAGCGCGGCCAGGATTGTGCCGATCGACCCCATCAGATCGCCCAGCACTTCCAGGAAAGCCCCGCGCACGTTCAGACTCTCCTGCGCGCCTCCACGCAACAGGGCCACCCCGACCAACGTCACGACGATCCCGCCACACGCGACGGCCAGCATCGGCAGCCCATCGACGGCCACCAGTGGCTGGTTCAGGCGCGCCCAGGCCGCATACAGGATCCAGCCCGCGGCACCCAGCAGGGCAATACTGTTGACCAGAGCCGCCAGAATTTCGGCGCGGTAAAAGCCGTATGTCTTATCAGCAGTGGCAGGTCGGCGCGCGAAGCGGATCGCAGCCACCGCCATGGCCAACCCGAGCACATCTCCAAGCAAATGACCGCTATCGGCCAACAGCGCCAGGGAGCCAGTGAGGACACCACCGGCGACTTCGGCCAGCATGTACAGGCCCGTCATCAGCAACACCACGACAAGTCGCTGCTCGCTCGTCGTCGGCTGAGTCTCGCGTCGGTGCTGAGCGTGCGCGTGCATAAGCTGGCCGTTACCGAGTATCGCGCGTTGGCTTGGCCCAAACCCACACAAAATTGGTCACCAGGCTCCAGATGAACGCGGCGCCCGTACTCACGATGAACGCGGCGACGTAGGGCAATCCAAGCAGCTCTACCAGCCCGTTGACGACCAGCCAGTAGATGAGCAGCGCCCCAGCCGACGCAGCGTGGTAGCGCATCAGCCGGTTCAGCGCAGGACGTGCATGTCCGAAGACCCAGCGGTCGGCGGCCGCGAATTTCACAAGCAGGAGCACCTCGGCTGCAACGGCTGTGGCGGCTGGCAGCGGCCAGGCCAGGTTCTCGTAGAGCAGCCGCAACAGTGCGAGCTCGAGCAAGCTCGCTGTGACACCGATAAGGAACCACCCGCCCACCCGACGAGATTGGCCGAGCGCCTGCCGAGCCAGCCACACGGGTACGGTCATGGTGTGCGTTGCGCCGCAACCAAATGCATCTGGGATGCGTACATTCCATTGACACCCTAGCCGACGAGGAGTACACCACCTACCACACGGGTCTATGGAAAACGTCTTTTTTGCCTGCTTTGCGTTCGGGGCGCTGTTTACGCTGGCCTCTGTTCTGCTCGGCTTTGGCGGCCATGGCGGAGCGCATATGAGCCACGGCTCGGTGCATATCGGCCACGGCCTGGGCCATGCCGGCCACGGCACGGCACATGCTGCGCACGCGCACGTGCAACACGCCCACGTCGGCCGCTTTGACTCGCTGCCGCTGTTGAATGCGTCCTCGGTTGTCGGCGCGTTGACCTGGTTCGGCGCTGCGGGCTACTTGCTCCTGCGACTGGGCGACTGGGCTTTGCCAGCGGTTGTGCTTGGCGCGCTGATCGCGGGTGGCGTGGGCTGGTACCTGGTCGCACGTTTCCTGGGCCTGGTGCTCGCAGGCGAGCGCGAGATGGACCCCGACGATTACCGGCTCGAAGGTACGGTGTCCCAGGTGACGGTCAGCATCCCCGCCGGGGGCACGGGCGAAGTGGTGTTCTCCAAGGCCGGCGCGCGACGGAGTGAAGCCGCACGTGCAATGGGTGGGACGCAAATCCCACGCGGTACCGAGGTGGTCATCACCTCCTATACAGACGGCTTCGCCACGGTCCAACCCTGGGGCGAGTTTGTGGCGGCGCGCGAGTCCGTGTGAGACATCGCCGCGGAAATGAAAGAGGCTGACAAGAGATAAGCCATGGACGTGTTTCTAGCTGCCGTAGTTGTCGTGGCCATCGCCACGCTGGTGCTGCTGATGTGGGTCGTCGGCGCACTGTTTCGGCGCGTCGGTCCCAACCGAGCCTTGATCGTGTACGGCTGGGGCGGCACCCACATCGTGACCGGCGGGGGCAGAGTCGTCTGGCCGCTGTTCCAGAGCTTTCAAGAACTGTCCCTCGAGTTGATGTCGTTCGACGTCGCACCCGAGCAGGAGCTGTATACGTCGCAGGGTGTGGCCGTCGCCGTGGAAGCGGTCTCTCAGATAAAGGTCAAGTCGGACCCGGAGAGCATCCGCACAGCCGCAGAACAGTTCCTGACCAAACCACCGGATGAGCGTGAGGCTCTACTGCGCCTGGTGATGGAGGGGCACTTGCGCGGCATCGTCGGCTTGCTCAAGGTGGAGGAGATCGTCAAGGAGCCCGAGATCGTCGCGGGGCGGGTTCGCGACAGCGTTTCCGACGACGTGAACAAGATGGGCCTCGAGGTGGTCTCGTTCACCATCAAGAAGGTTATCGACGAAAACGAGTACATCAAGAATATGGGCCGGCCAGACATTGCGCGTGTGAAGCGTGAAGCCGACATCGCCACAGCGCAAGCCGAGCGCGACACGGCCATCCAACGCGCCATGGCGATGCGGGAAGCCGCCGTCGCCCAGGCCGCCGCGGACCAGGAACGCGTGATCGCCCAAACCGCGTCCGAGACCAAGCAGGCCGAGGCCAACCGCGACCTGGAGGTCAAGCGAGCGCAGTACGAAGCCTCGGTTCGGGAGCAGCGTGCCCTGGCGGAAAAGGCCTACGACATCTCCTCGAACCAGGCCCAGCAGCGGGTCGTAGCCGAGCTGGTACGGATTGACCAGGTCCAGCGCCAGGAGCAGATCAAGGTGTCCGAGCTGGAGGTGCAGCGCAAGGCGCTCGAGCTCCAGGCGACCATCACCAAGCCAGCCGAGGCCGAAGGCAAGCGGATCCAGGTCATGGCCGAGGCGCAGCGGCAGAAGTTTGCTATTGAGGCGGCTGGTCAGGCCGAGGCAACCCGCCTGCAGGGCACGGCCGAGTCCGAGATCGTGCGCGCCAAAGGTCAAGCCGAAGCCGATGCGATGCACCAGAAAGCCGCGGCGTACCAGGAGTACAGCCAGGCAGCGGTGCTGGACAAATTGATTGGCGGGATGCCCGAGATCGTGCGCGCACTGTCGCAGTCACTGGCCAGCGTAGACAAGATTACGGTCGTCTCGACTGGAGATGGTCGCTCGCCCGGGGTCAGTCAGATCACCGGCGAGGTAGCTAAAATGGTGGCCCAGGTGCCAGAGCTGTTCGAGACCCTGACCGGTCAAAAGATCAGCGACCTGATGCAGCGCTTGCGAGCCCTCGATGCCCCACATGTGCCAGGCGCCGGCGTCAACGGTACGCCCGGTCCAATCGTCAAGGACTGACCCGAACTACTCTTACGCGAGCTGCGACTCAGCGATAATTCACGAACTGCAAAGGCACTGGCCAGTTGCGGTCCTGTTCGGCTTTGCGCAACAGCTGAATCGCTGATTGCAGTTCGTCTTTACTTTTTCCAGTCACTCGGACCGCGTCGCCCTGGATCTGTGTTTTCAGCTTCGGCAAACGCTCGCGGATAAGCTTGGTGATCTCCCGCGCCAGGTCCTGACTCAGGCCCTGGCGCAGCTGCGCCGTCTGGCGCACCGTTCCTTTGGCCGCTTCTTCGATCTTGCCATAGTCGAAAACCTTGGGTGAGAGCTGCCGCTTGACCGCCCGCTGCAGGAGCACGTCACGCACGGCGTCGAGCGTCATTTCGCTGGCGCTGTGCAGCTTGACCATCGCGGCCTCGAGCTCAATCGTCGAACCCGAATCCTTCAGGTCATACCGGGTATGAATCTCTTTGGTGGCCTGGTCGATGGCGTTGACCATCTCCTGCCGATCGAACTGAGACACGACATCAAACGAAGATTCTCCAACGGCCATATTTCAGAAGGATACGATGAGTCTGTTTAGCGTCGAATGGTGAGAGATGCGCTCAGTATCGCCGTGCTGGTTGGCATTCTGGTGATGGCCCCTCTGGGGGCGACCAGTCCCTACTTCGTGATTACGCCGGGCGGCACCTATGACATCGGCTCGCGGCTGCGCGTGCCAGACGAACAGCGCCGACCGATGGGTCGCATGGCCTTCACCGCCGTGTACGAGCAGGAAGCCAGCTGGAGCGAGGTCGCCCGGACACAACTTTTCGGCCACGCGGAGCTCGTTCCAGCCGCGGCCGTACGGCCGCCCGGAACAACCCAGGAGCAGGTTAACCAGACCAACAAGCGGCTGATCGACGAGAGCAAGCCTATCGCGGCCGTCGTTGCGCTGCGCGCAGCCGGCTACACGGTCGACATCACCGGGCAGGGCGCCCAGGTCGAGAGCGTCCTGGCCGGACTGCCAGCCGAGGGGGTCCTGCAGGTCGGAGATGTCATCGTGGGCATCGACGGGCAGACAATCGACACGACCAGCGCATTGATCGGAAGCATCCGTCAACACCAGCCCGGAGACCACCTCAGCCTGTCCATCCTGCGTGGCGGGCAGCGACACGACGTGCAGGTCGCTACTGCCGCTTCCCCAACCGAGCCCGGGCGGCCAGTTGTCGGTGTCACGATCAGCACCTACTTGTACGACGTCCGCATGCCATTCCCAGTCGACATCGAGTCGGACAACGTCGGCGGGCCTTCGGCCGGGTTCATGTTTGCGCTTGGCATTCTGGACGCAATCACCGACGGCGACCTCACCCGCGGCTACTACCTCGTCGGCACCGGCACCATCGCCGCGGACGGCTCGGTCGGAGCCGTCGGCGGCGCAGCTGAAAAAGCGCTCGCCGCCGAGCAGGACGGGGCGCAAGTGTTTCTCGTCCCAAAGGACGACTACGACGAGGCCCAGCGCTGGGCCAAACAACTCCGTATTGTGCCAATCGAGCGCTTTGAAGATGCCATCCGCGCGGTGTGTGCTCTAGAACCCCTGCCCACGCTGGCTGCCCCCGAACTACCAACCCCCTGCATGCGTGAGGGTTCTTGACCCAACCGCGTAGCGGTGAATTCGTCTTTATGGGACGATCCCACTGCGGATGGCGATAACTGCAGCGTGCGTCCGGTCGGTCGCCCCCAGCTTCTTGATGATGCTCTGCACGTGGTCCTTGATGGTGTCGGGCTCGACGGTCAGACGCAACGCAATCTCGCGATTGGTCAATCCGTCGACCAGAAGCTCCAGGACTTGCTGTTCGCGGCGCGTGAGCGGCGCAAGCAGCTCCGCACTCGGGACCGGGCGCACACCCGTTTCCGCAAGAAGCTGGTCGACCAGTCGTTCCAAGCGCTGGTCCTTGCGCTCCAGCTCCTCCAGCATCTGGACACTGTCGATCAAAATCGCGGCCTGGTTCGCCACCACTTCCAGGAGGTGGGCGGCGCCGTCATCCATTCGCAACGAACCAGGTTCGCGGCTGACATTGATGACGCCAACGAGGCGGCCCCTGAGCGCCAGCGGCACGATGATCGATGAGGCCAGCTCCTTCGGATGATCCGAGCCAGGCTGAGCGTATGCTCCGCCATGCAAGACGACCGTTTGGCCGGCTCGAAGGGCCCAGCCCGCGATGCTGCGGTCGGCGGCCTGCCAGGTGCCGAGGATGTCGCGTGCGCGTGGACCGTGCGCCGCCACCACCGTGAGTTTGTCGCGTTGTGGAGACAGGAGCATGATTGAGCCGGCGTCGGCGCCGACGATGTGCAGCGATATTCCCAGCAGCCGATCCATGACCGACTCGAGCTGCCGCTCGCTCGTAAATGCGGCACCTACTTCCGCCAACGTGTCGAGAACCGCACGGTGGTCGACGACCGCCGCGCTCGATCTCGCCGCGCTGCCGCGTGCCAATTCGCCCCGCATCAGTTAGGTCACAAGCATCGGCCAGTAAGCCAAAGCCAATAGGTCGAGTTTGCGGCGTCGAAGCACGTTCGGCTGGTAAGAAACTTGGTAGACTGCCATCCAGCCTCTGTTAGGCTCGGCAACGCCAGGCGGCCACGGCGTCGGTTCGAATCGGAGAGAGGTGGGTCCGTGATCGAGTGAGAGCCATCGGAGGTCTCCTGCTGCTGTCCGGCCTCCTTTTCGGAGGTGTGCAAACGGTCGCGTCCGCACCGGGCGCGCAAGAAGCGCCCGCAGCTGCGGCGGTACGCATGGACGTGCGGGCTGGCTTCGATGGCGCGGGTCGAGTCGGCGGCTGGGTGCCACTGGATGTGCAGCTGGTGAACCAGGGCAGCGAGCTCAAAGCCCGCGTCGAGGTGGTCGTCGATCAGCCCGGTGGACGCAGCACGTACAGCTTTGTCCCGACGACCTTCTCCCTGCCGGTCGTTCTCCCGCGCCTGAGCCACCACGGCTTCAGCATGGAAGTCAACCTGCCCAATGCCAGCAACAACCGACTGACCGCGCGGCTCGTGGCGGCGTCAGACGGGAGCGTGATCACTGAGCAGGACATCAGCATGACCCGGGTCCCCCTCGGCGACTATTTCTGCGGCGTGCTTGCCCGCAATCCTTCGACGTACGACTTCCTGGCAGCTCTCGACCTGCCGCCACCTATACGCCGAGCTCGGACTGCACCCCTGGACCCAGCCACGCTGCCCGAGCGAGCCCAATTGCTGGGCAGCTTCGACTGCATCATCATCGACAACGCGACCACAGCCCAGCTGCGTCCAGAACAGCTCGAAGCTCTTCAGGTCTGGGTTGGCACCGGCGGCTTGCTCATCGAGGTCGGCGGAGCGACATGGCAGAGCACGCTGGCGCCACTCCCTCCGGATCTGTTGCCCGTCGAGCCGAGCGGACTCACGAATCTGCAGTCGCTCAGCACGCTTGGCGATTTCATCGGCACGCCGCTCGACATTCCCGGACCCTTTCTGGTCAGCAACGCCCGGCCACGGACCGACCGTGGCGCGCGCGTCGTCGCGTCGCAGGATGGCGTGCCGCTTATCGTGGCCTCCAAACGCGGCGATGGCACTCTCATCTATCTCGCGTTCGAGCCGACGGCTCGAAACTTCAGGCAATGGAGCGGCAATGACGCTCTGTGGCGCTATCTGATTACGCACGCAGCGGTCGACAACGGCGTCGGTTCAGCGCTGGTGCGCCCGTACTTGCGGTGGGGCGGCCGAGCGCCACGATTGGCAATGGCCGATTTTTCGACGCATGCTAGGCCGGCTCTGGACTGGTTCTGGGCCCTGGTAGGCGTCTACGGTGCCAGCTTGGGAACGGCGCTGTTCGTTTTCGGACGCCGCGGCCGGGTCGGCTGGAGCCTGCTGTCGATCCTCTCGCTCACCCTCGGCGCGGGGGTGGTCGCGTTCCTCGTCGCCCGCCAACGCGCCGAACCAGACGCCGCGGTGACCCGCGTGATCGTAGTCCGGCCGATTGATATCGGCAACACATCGGCGGCCTATACCCACGAGTACGTGTCCGTCCTGGCCCGCCACGATGGTCAGTTCAACTTCGTGCTGCCCCAAGAGGACCTGAGCCGCGGGCTGTACTTCCCGTTCCCGCGCCCAAGCGACGAGTCCGACTCGAGTTGGCCATTCCGCGTCAGCGAGGGAGCGCAGCCATCGCTCGAGAACGTGCCGCTCAAGCAAGGGCAGCTTGCGACGGCTCAGATCGACGGCCAGCTCAAGGACGCACCCGGCGTACAAGCCGATCTCCAGATTGATCACGGGGCGCTAACCGGGATCATCACCAATCGTACCGGCGGGCGCCTGAGTGACGCATATGTCGCTGTCGACACGGATTTTCGGCCGCTCGGCACTCTAGAACGCGACCAGTCCAGTCAGGTCGACTTATTGCTGCCACCCCAGGCCACCGCCGGCAACATGGCCGCTACCGCGATCGCCGACAAGCTCACACCCCCGGGTTCGTCCGGCAGACAGGGGGCGTCGGCTCGGCGTGATTGGCTGGAATCGCTATTTTCGGCGCGCTTCCTGTTCGCGCGCATGGAGCTGCGCGGACCGACCCTGGTCGGCTGGCTCGAGCAGGCGCCCAATCAGATCCTGGCGCCCGATTTCCGTCTGAGCCAGGCCGTATTCACCCTGCTCGTCCAACCCCTACAACCTCAGTTGCCCATCGGTTTCGAAGGTGAAGTCCCGGCAGCAGCGATGAATCGCCGCGACCTTGGCATCGGCTCAGGCGCACCGACTGATCGCGACTACTACACCGTCGCGCCGGGTGAGGCGATCACGCTGCAGTTCATGATCCCACCGAGCGAAGGCACCTTCGAGCTGAACCAACTTCGATTGAACATTGAAGGCGTGGTGCAGGGCCGCATTCGTCAGGCGCAGTTGCCGTTCACCGTGTCGCTCTTCAATTGGCGAGCAGCCGAGTGGCAAGCCTGGGAAGTTGGGCCGGGCAGCAGCATCGTGCCGGACGGCGAGCGCTACCTCTCTGCGGCCGGCGAGGTGCGCCTGCGCTACACACTCGATGCGGCGCTAGCGGCAACGGTACGCGAAGTCCGCCTGAACCGACTCGACGTGACCGCCGTCGGAAACATCCGGTGAGTGTCGAGGAGCGGGTAATCGACGACGAGAGGTTGGCGATGCCACGCTCGCCTGGGGAGTTGGCGATCGTCGTGGATCATCTTGCTCGCCGGTTTGTCGGACGAATGATTTTGCAGGACCTCTCCTTCAACGTGGCGCCTGGGGTTGCTTTCGGGATCACCGCGGCGAACGGCGCCGGCAAGACCGTCCTGTTGCGGTTGATTGCCAGCCTGGACCGTCCAACCACGGGACGGATCGTCGTGCACGGCTATGACACCGTACGTCGCGCCCGCGCCGTACGCGACAGGATTGGCTATGTTCCCGAAGAACCGATGCTGTACGACGGGCTCACCGCTGAGCAGTACCTGCAGTTCGTCGGCCACGCGCGTGGGCTCGGCAGCCAGGTGCGGCAGGTTGCGGTCGACACGCTCCTGCAGGTCGTCGGCCTCGAGGAACGCCGCTGGCGAGAGGTGAGCACGTTTTCGCCTGGTGAACGCCGGCGGCTGGCCCTGGCGGGCGCGCTCGTTCACGAACCGGACGTGCTGCTGCTGGACGATCCGCTGAGAGGTCTGGACGGCTTTGCCCGCCTGGAGCAGATCGAAGTCTTGCGCGAATTGCACCGCCTTGGCTCGACGATGCTGGTGGCTGCTACGCGACCGGAAGATGTACTCGAACTGTGTGACACGTTCGCGGTCATGCGAGCGGGCAGTCTGGTGTGGAGCGGCGACGCAAGCGCGGCAGCGGCCCTCGCCAGACCTGAATACGCGGACGGCGTGCGGGTGCGTATCGAGCTGCTCGAGGGCCTCGACGCCGGAGTCACCCTCATCGCCCAGCGACGTGATGTGCGCGAGCTCGAGCTCGACGAAGATGGCCGCAACGTCTGGTTTCTGTTCGCAGGTGATCAGGAAGCCCTCGCCAATCTGCTCCCCCAACTGATACGCGCTGGCTGCAGCGTCGCCCACTTTGGCATCGAGCGCCGCTCGCCAGCGGTCGCACTCGCCAGGCTCTTCCATGCCGAGGGCCCCCGGTGAGGTTGGTCTCCCGCGACCCCAGGCCCACGAGTCGGGCGCCAGAATGAGATGTATGATCCGTGCCGCCGCCCCCTCGACCGTTGCAAAATCAGCTATGGCCGACTTCCCGGTTCTGAGGCCACCGTCCGCTTGGTGGCACGCATTGGCCGTCGCTTGTCAATCACTGGCGATTGAGGCAAGACAAGCGAGCCGTATATGCCGCTGATCGGTGCGTTGGTCATCAAGGAGTTCCAGACCTGGCTGCGTGGTCGGCTGACGTTTGCCGCGTTCACGCTGGTTGTGCTTTTGGTGGCGTTGTTGGTGTTTTTGATGGGGGCGCTCATCCTGGCGCCCGATGCGAACGCGGCGCCGGCCCTGTTCTCGACCACGTCGACCACCAGCACGAACCTGCTGGTCGCCAACCGGGCCATCTTCCTGTTCGGCTCGGTCGCGTTGTGCGTCATCCTGGCTGCGGCCGTCGTCGCGCCGGCGGTGTCTGCTTCAGCCTTCGCGGAGGAGCGGGAGCGAGGCACGTTGGACCTGTTGCTGCTGCAGGGTCCTGGCCCAGCCCGTATCGTGCTCGGCAAGGTTCTGGCCGCACTGCTGTTCAGCCTATTGCTGCTGTCCGTCGGCGTGCCCTTCTTTGCGCCAGCCTGGTCATTCGGCGGTGTGCAGGCCGACCAGGTCATTGCGCTGATCACTATCCTGTGCACGGCGACCCTGCTGTTCTGCGCGCTAGGCGTTTTTTTTGGCACCCTCCTCCACGGAGCGTTGCAGGCGTCACTCTTCGCCCAGGGCGCGGCGTTGTTTCTGGTGTTCGGCACCCTGGGTCTTCACCTGGCCTTTGCCGTCTTGGGTGGCAATGACACGTTCCGGCCGCTCCTGTGGCTCAACCCGTTCCTGGCGCTGCTTTCGGCCGGCGGCGCCGCCACCGATGCGTTCGCGCGTGGGTCGCCGGCGGCATTTCGAACAGTCCTCTCGCTGCCGCCCCAGAGTTGGGCGCCTGGGCTGCTTTTGCCGGCCTGGGTCATCGGCAGTGTGCTGTGGACGGCGCTGGCGATTGCCTTCGTCATCGGAGCTGCCATCGTCATCGAGCCAACTCATTCCTTGAAAGGCGGGCGTGCGCGATGAGCATGCTTTCGCCGGCGGCGAGCTATCACGCCGAGCTACGC
>JBPCIO010000129.1:0-5329 GCA_051006215.1 Chloroflexota bacterium | reverse complement strand
GTTCTGGCCAGGCTGGAGGCCATCGCACACATCACCGGCGGTGGTATCCCGGGCAACCTGCCGCGGGTTCTGCCGGTGACCGTGTCCGTCGAGCTCGACTGGGGCAGCTGGTCCGTGCCACCAATTTTTTCCGTGCTCCAGAACCTCGGGCAGATTCCGTTCGAGGAGATGCTGCGTGTGTTCAACATGGGTCTCGGCATGCTGTTCGTGGCCGAACCCTCGCTTGACCCACGCCCACAGTGTCCCACCGCCATCGAGGTTGGCCGCGTGGTTGAGCTGCAGGCGAAGCGGCTCATTCTGAACGGTGTGTCGCCATCTCAGTCCGTGTGAGGAATTCGGCGCAACCGTGACGCTGCGCGTTGGCGTGCTGGTGTCGGGCAACGGGACCACCTTGCAGGCGCTGCTCGATGCGTGCGCAGAACCCGCATTTCCAGCCCGCGTGGTGCTGGTCGGATGCAATCGCGCCGCCGCCCCGGCCGTAGCTCGGGCGGATACCGCCGGGGTGCCCGTGTGCCTGGTCGATCGTGCTGCAAATCCGGGCCGCGCCAAACGCCAAGCCGTCCTGTTGAAATCATTGCAAGCGGAGCGTGTCGGATTGGTCGTGCTGGCCGGTTTCGACGAAGTCCTCGGCCCAGAGTTTGTGGCTGCCTACGCGGCGCGGATGCTAAATACCCATCCTTCGCTGCTGCCCGCATTCGGAGGAACGATGCACGCCGTCGAGCTCGCCCTCGACTACGGCGTGAAGATTGCTGGCTGCACGGTCCACCTGGTCACCGACGATCTCGACAGCGGACCAATCCTCCTGCAGCAGTGCGTCGAGGTGCGCGACGAGGACGACCCGACCACGCTGCACGCCCGCATTCGTGAACACGAGCACCGTCTGCTGCGCCTGGCCGTGCGAGCGTTCGCCGAAGACCGCGTCAAGATCGAAGGCCGCCGAGCTCGCGTGATAGGATCGTGAGCGCTTTGCGTGCAATTCTTTCGGTCTACGACAAGACCGGCGTTGTCGACTTTGCTCGTGGGCTCGAGGCCCTTGGATTCGAGTTGTTTTCGACGGGCGGAACTGAGCGCTTGCTGCGCGAGGCGGGTGTTGCGGTTCGTGGCGTTCAGGAGCTGACTGGCTTCCCGGAGATGCTCGGTGGGCGTGTCAAGACGCTGCACCCCGCAGTCCACGCTGGGATCCTGGCCCTGCGCGACGATCCGTCCCACCTCGAACAACTCGCCCAACATGGCCTACAGCCCGTCGATCTCGTCGCGTCGAACCTGTACCCGTTTCTCGACGTGGCTAAAGATTCAGGCGCGCGCCTGTCGGTGGCACTCGAGAACATCGACATCGGCGGCCACACGCTCCTGCGCGCTGCGGCCAAGAACTTCATGAGCGTGCTGCCCGTGTGCGATCCGCACGACTACGTGCGCGTGCTGGAAGAGCTGCGGCGTGGTGACGGAGTCAGTCCCGACACCCGCCGGCGGCTGGCCGCCCGAGCCTTCCAGCACTGCGCGGTGTACGACACCCACGTCGCCAATTACCTGCGCCCACACGACGAGATTTTCCCAGCCGAGTTCACGCTGGCGTTGTCGCGCATCGCCGACATGCGTTCGGGGGAAAATCCGCATCAGTTGGCCGCGTTCTACGCCGAATCGCTGCCGCGACCCCGACGCGTGGGGATGAGCAGCGCTGTCCAGCTACATGGCGACGCGCCGTCGTTCAACAACACCTTCGACGCCGACCTGGCGTGGCAGGCAGTCTCGGACTTTACCTCGACGTGTGTGGCTATCGTCAAACACGGCAATTTGTGCGGGCTCAGCCTCGGCGATACCGTCGACGACGCCTTCCGCAAGGCGCTGGCTACCGATCCGCAAACAGCGTTCGGCAGCGCCGTCGCGGCCAATCGCGTGGTGGACGGCGAGGCGGCCCGCGAGATTGCCTCGGTCTTCTTTGAGGACCTGGTGGCGCCGAGCTACACCAACGAGGCCCTGGATGTGCTGCGTCCCAAGGCTGACCTACGCGTGTTCGCTACGCAGCCAGACCCGAGCCCGCAGACTGCATACGGGCCTGGCGCGGCTGTGGGTGAGCTTGACTATAAGCGTGTGATCGGCGGCTTTCTGGTCCAGACGCGAGATGCATTGCCCGCACAATCCTTCACGCCAAAGATCGCTAGCCAGCGCCATCCGGTCCTGGCGGAGTTCACGTCCCTGCATTTTGCGTGGCGGGCGGTCAAGTACGTGACGTCCAACGCCGTCGTACTGGCCAAGGGCATGGCGCTGGTGGGCTTCGGATCGGGCCAGCCTAGTCGACAGGACGCGGTCGACCTGGCCCTGCGCAAGGCCGGCGAACGGGCGCAGGGGTCGGTTATGGCCTCAGACGGATTTTTCCCGTTCCCGGAGGCCATCGAGCGCGCCGCCGACGCGGGAGTAACGGCAGTTATCCAACCCGGTGGCTCGACTCGCGACCCCGAGCTCATCCGCGCCGTCAATCGCCACGGCATGGCCATGATCTTCACCGGCGAGCGCCACTATCGCCACTAATCTCTGAGGGGTGAGAGTTTTCTAGTCCAGGGCCGCAGCCCACGCCGATAGAGAACACTCGTTAGGGATGACCGTGGACACCAAGACCGAGATGCAGCTTCGGTATGGCATAAACCCACACCAGACACCTGCCCGGGTGTACTCGAAAGGCGGGCTGCCGTTCGAAGTTCTCAATGGCGCGCCCGGCTACATCAATCTGCTCGATGCGCTGAATTCGTGGCAGCTGGTGCGCGGGCTTCGTCGAGCCCTGGGCATGCCGGCCGCGGCTTCGTTCAAGCATCTCAGTCCAGCCGGGGCTGCCGTCGGTGTGCCGCTGAGCGAATCGCTCAGACGTGCCTATTTCGTGGGTGACCAGGAGCTTTCGCCGTTAGCGGAGGCGTACGCGCGCGCTCGCGGCGCGGACCGGGTGTGCTCATACGGAGACTGGGTTGCACTCAGCGACCAAGTCGACCTATCGACGGCGCGGCTGCTGCGGCGGGAGGTGTCGGATGGTGTGATTGCGCCCGCCTTCGAGCCGGCTGCACTCGATCTGCTCAAGGCCAAGCGCGGCGGCCGCTACAGCGTGCTCCAGATGGACCCCGCGTATGAGCCCCAGGATCTCGAAACCCGCGAGGTGTTCGGGATGACGTTCGAGCAGCCACGCAACGCAGTCGTGCCCAGCGTCGGCCTGCTGGACAACGTCGTCACGCATCGGCGCGAGATGTCGCAGGACGCCCGTCGCGACATGCTCCTGGCGTTGGTGACCCTCAAATATACCCAGTCCAACTCTGTGTGCCTGGTCGCTGACGGGCAGGTCATCGGCAGCGGCGCTGGGCAGCAATCCCGCATCCACTGTACGCGCCTGGCGGCAGCCAAGGCTGACACCTGGTTCTTGCGACAGCATCCGGCCGCCCTTGGGCTTGCCTTTCGTAACGACCTGGATCGCGTCGACCGGGACAATGCCATCGATCAGTTCTTGCGCAGCGACCTCACTACGGCCGAGGAGGCGTCCTGGCGCGGTTCGTTTTCGGAGGTGCCAAAACGGTTGTCGGATGCGGACAAGCGCGCGTGGCTCACCCACCTGAATGGGGTGTCGCTGGGTTCAGACGCCTACATCCCATTTCGGGACAACATCGATCGCGCGCATGCTAGTGGCGTCGAGTACATCGGGGAGCCTGGCGGTGCCATGCGCTCGGCTGAGATCGTCGCCGCTTGCGACCAGTACGGCATGCTCATGGTGCACACCGGCCTGCGCCTGTTTCACCACTAGCCGCCTGCGCGCGCATGCGTGGTATCAACTCCTCAGCAGGACGATGCGTTCGCTACAGCGGCAACCGCTCGCACGCCTGCTCACGGCGATGCTGTTGGCAGCAGCGGCGTCCGCGACGCTAGGGCAGGGTGCGTCGCTCGTCGCCGCCCTGCTGTTTGGCCTGCTCACCGTCAGCGTGTTTGCAGCGCTTACCCTTGCACCGGATGCCATAGCCCTCAGGCGCCGACACTATTGGAGGTGGTGGTGGCGGTCGTCTCCGGATGACGGGCCGTTTTGGCCCGGCACCCGTATTCCGCGCGGCCCACGACGACCACCGTAGTAGACCCTGCCTTCGGCCACTTACCGTACGCACTATGGCCAACGGGTCCTGGCAGACGCACCGTCAGTCGACTCGGGCCGCGGCCCTACGCCACCCGACAATGCCACTCGTCAGCATCAGCAGCCCAAGCAACGTGAACCCAATCTCGAATGGGATGTCCTGCGGGCAGCTGAGGACGGAGTTGTTCGCGTCGACGACCGAACACACGCGTTCATTTACCAGGTGAATATGCAGGACGAGATGGTCGACGATGCCGTCGAATGTGTTGAAGCCACCTGCACCTACCAGGATGGCTGCCACGAGCTCCTGCCCGTTGTCGCGTAGCCGGCTCCTGGAGCTCCAGAGTCGATACACCCCCCACAACAGCACCAGAGTGCTGAAAATGTGGAACACACCGTCGCTAAGGATGCGGCCGTGCTCGTCGGTACTCCAGTAGAAGGTATGCCACTGCAGCACCTGGTGCAGGACGGCTTCGTCGACGAAGCCGACAATGCCGATGCCCAAAGTGATGCCAGTGAGCAAGACAGAACGACGCTGATACGCCGACATTGCGGCACTCATTCGCTGGGATTGCGCCCTTGCTGACATAGGCGGTGTCGACTTGCCTCCCAACACCCCAGGCTATTCCCCCCAACCCGGGCACACTGTGGGTGCAATGCTGCGATCGTGAGCGTCGCCTTCGGTGCCCGCGTTGCCAGGGCGTGGGCGAGACGAACGGATCAGCTAGATCCGGCCCGAACCCTTCGAAAGGATCCGCGCCAGGCACCAGGTAACATAGGTGAATCTACGATCCGTGGTCTGTCCAGCCTTGCCGCTCGGCAGGTCCCTGTGGCAGTAGCTCACACTGCGAGCGCCGTTGAGGGAGGGGATTCGCAAAGCTGTTCTGACTGCCCCACGTTCTGAATTGGTACCCGTATGGTCGGATCCGACTCCGCAGCAGCACCCGCGCGGGGGTAGGTCCGGTCCTTGTGCATCCCTGTCGGAGGAACACCGCTCTATGCGTTCTGGTCTTCGTTCTAGATCGTCGATCATCCTTGTCGCGCTAGCCTTGCCATTGGCCGCTGCGTGTGCCAATCCTGGCGCTTCTGCCGCACCGACCGCACCGCCGGCTGCCGCAGCGACTGCCAAGCCCGCGGCCGCAGCGCCGGCGGCTTCGCCCGCAGCAGCCGCAGCGGCGGTCGCGTCGCCGGCTGCAGCCGCAGTGGCGGTCGCGTCGCCCGCTGCAGGCGCAGTGG
>JBPCIO010000128.1:0-12144 GCA_051006215.1 Chloroflexota bacterium | reverse complement strand
TCCGACCCCCCCAACCCCCCCCACGAGGCGACCCTAGTTGCTAGTTGCTAGCGTCGTTGTCTTCGCCGGCTAGCGGGATGCTGACGCCCCGAGTAAAGATGTCCTGGTCGTTGGCCCGCGACGCGTTTGGCGCGGCGACCGGATCCGACGTGGTGCAAACGCGCGGCGGAACGCCGGGCTGACCCGTGCCTGGGCACACGGCGAGCTCCGGGTTGCGGGTGTCGCTCCAGATCGGATACGCCTGGTTCGGCGCTGTCAACCAGGTGTAGTCACCCCAGAACAAACCACTGAACTGCGTCGGGGGTGGCATTGAACCGGTGCTCACGCGGCGAACACCAAAGCGCAGATTCAAAGGATTCTGCAAATCGGCCGTCCCCGAGATCGCGACGTCCGAGTAACCGGTGGACTCGTCGTTGCCGTACTGACGGTCGTAGTAGGACACCGCCAGCCGCCCATCGGGCGCAAAGTCGGCCCACTGCCACCATTGGTCCGTGTCGACCTGCCGTCGAGCCTGGTTCACGGTCGGCAACAAACGCGTGTTGGTAGTGGCGCCAGTGAAGGTCGCGCCCGCGTTATCCGAGACACTGACCAGGATCTTGTTGTTACACGCGCCAAGTGTCTTGACGCCGTAGTACAGGTTGTTGCCGGTGACTGGACTGGTGCCGACTGGAATGCACGGCTTCGGTCGCGCCTCATCAGAGTCGCGGTTGATGTACGAGCCGAACGTCACGACGACTTGCTTCGGATTGGTCGGATTGACCGTCCCGGAGCCGTAGTTGGCCGCACGGAAGAACGAGTTCATGGTCGGGCCCTTCTCGGGCACACACGCGCGACCAAGATCCTTGCCGCCCTGATACGTCGCGCAGTCGGGCAGATCGTAGTAATCGGCGACCTTGACCGGCTCGCTAAAGGTGTTGCCACCGTCGACCGACTTTGACAGAAGCACGCTGTTGCGGTTGTCGACCGGTGTCGGTGTGAGGACACCTGGCCCCAGTGCGCTACCGCCAGGCGCATTCGTATCTGCGCCCTCGTCTGTACCGTCCGAGCCGCGGTAGGACCCGGTTGGGTTGTTGAAGTTGCTGTAGATGACGTACAGAGTGCCGTCAGGGCTGGTGAACGGTTGCGAGAACTGATTTGCGTTGCATGAGCCTTCGGGCGTGGGCAGGCCATACGTGTTGATGCACAGCGTGCTGCTCGTACCACTGACCAGGTGGCGCGGACTGAACGTCTCGCCGTAGTCAGCCGAGTACGACTCCCAGATATAGGCCGTGCCGTCGGCGGCGAACTCGGTCCACGACACGTACACACGATCCTGGAACTTACTTCCAGGGTGGTTGTCAACAGTCATCAACTGCTTGTCTTCGAGTACGCTCGGGTCGCCGACGGTGTTGTTGATCGCCGTGACGTAGCGGCCCGGAAAGTTCCAGGACGCGCCAGAATTGCCCGTCGAACGAAACACCAGCATCGCACTCGAGGCATCTTTGTTGTTCGTCGTGGGGGCGCCGCGGTTGAACACCTGGCAAGAGAAGTACGCATTGCCCTTGGTGTCGTATGCGACCGAGGTATCACCGCCCGATGTCCAGTACTGGCGGGCGGCGCCGAAAGTGACCGGCGGCGAACCGACTGAGGTGGTGCCGCGGGTAAACGACATGGGCACGACGATCTCGGCCCAGTTCTGGCCACCGTCGAGACTGAAGGAGCCACCGCAGTTGCCATCACCCCGGCGGTAGTCGTTGAACGAAGCCACCATGTGCTGCGGGTTGTGCGGATCGTAGGTAATCGACGTCTCGTTCTGCGCCTGACCCCGGCCGGCTAAATCAATATCGCTGAGGTTCTGACAATCCTGGTTGGTTCGGATGTTTGAACCGCGATTCTGCGGACAGGTGTCATCCTCGGTTGGAAAGTAGAAAGCCCTGCGCCGATCGGTGTCATCGCCCGACGCATTCGCATCCTGGGCCGAGGCAGGCGCGGCGCGAGTCTGACCGGTGTTGCTATCGGCGTGATTCAATTGTAAATCGGCGAAACCTGAAAGCAGGTGCTGCTGGACTTTGTTGAGCCGCAGCGTCGGCTGGTCCTCGTCCGCTCGGACGGGCACAGCCCCGCCCACGGTGGCGGCCAGCGCCACTGCGCACACCAGACGCCAGCCGAGTTGTCGCGTGCGCCGAGTCACTATCATTCGTTGGGGGTCCCCTTCGCTTGTACTGCGCCCGCGGTGGGCATTCAGAACCGTTGTTGAGTATCCAAACAACCTCGTCGTCGAGGCAACGGAGCCTCGGACGCTCTGCGCCGGGCCCAGGGTCGTTAACAGCCTCCCTTCTGTTGCGGAACGATGTCACCATCGTACGTCACTTCTGGGCCGCCCGATGCCCGGCCGAAGTACAATCGTTACAGCCACTCGGTGAGTCCGGAAAGCAACCGAAGCGATGTCAGCAAACCAGAGGGCGCGACGCTCGCAAGCCGCAGTCCGGTTCGCCTCACTGTCGGCGGTCATCGCGACTGCCACAGTCCTGGCTGCTACAGCCTGGGCCGGGACAGCCCCCGGACCGTCCGTTGCCGACCAGGACTGGCAGACCTACCATAGCCTGAGCGGTGCGTTTACCGTCGCCTTCCCGCCGGACTGGTCGGTTCAGGACAATGTCGACGATCGCGGCGCGACGATGGTTGCCCTGGCTAGCGGCGACGGCGCATCGGCGATTGCCGTCCGCGCGGCCGCCGGCGGTGCCGACAACGCCGATCTGCCGAACACACTGTGCAGCACGGTCACCGTCGCGGGCCTGATAGGTAGCCGCTGCATCGACACGCTTGGCCGGTCGCTCGTGGTCACGCTGAACGGTGGAAGCTCGGACTATCAGTTAGTCACCGCTCGTCGCGGCGACAGCTCGGTCTTTGAGCAGGTGCTGGCGTCGTTCGTCCCCGACAACATGCCTGACACCACGCCGAGCCCGAGCGCCTCACCCACGGCCGGCGTCGTACCTGGCGACCCTTGCACCGGCTATAACGGCCGCACCAAAAACGCGCCACTGTGCCCGATGCCCTGAGCGGCATCCGTGATCGACGGATCACTGTGTCTGTCCCGTAGCACCAGTGGGGCGCTGCGCCGCGAACAACCTCTCTAGCATTGGCGGATGATGCGGTTGCGAAGGTCTCCCCTGGGACTGGTGCTCGCTGGGTCCACGATCCTCGTCCTCCTGTTGTTGGTGGGTGTCGTCTGGGCCCTGCGGAGCGGATGGGTCAACGTCGAGTTCCCTGTCCTGCAGCGGCCTGCCGCCGCGCCGCCCGCTGCCACAGGTGGCGAGCTCCCCGGGCGGACCTCGAACGCGCCCGTAGCAGAACCGACCCCCGAAAACGCAGCGGATGCCACACGCGATGGTCCGCCGTGGGTCATACAGCCAACCCCGCCGCCGGGCAGTCGCGTCAGAACGGGCCCGCTCACGGTTGAGGCGCACGGACGAGGCGACGCGCCGATCACCCAGATCCGGCTGAAGCTGGATGACGCAGCGGTCCCGGTGACACTTGACCAGCGGAGCGAGTCCGTCTGGCGTGGACAGGCGAGCACCGCGGTCAAACCCGGCCACCACGTGGTCCAGGCGGTGGTGGTGCAAACGGATGGTAAAGCAGGCTCGTACCAGTGGAGCTTCGAGGCGGGCGAACCGTAAAGGACGCTGCTACTGGTAAATCACCACGTCGGGCGCTGGATCGAGCGCGAGTAGGTCCTCGGGCGCAAGCAGCGGCGTGTCGTACTTGTAAAACAGCTTGATACCCCCGAAGTCTGCGCCCGCATCGCGGATGAACGTGCCGTATTTGCTGATTTTGACTGCCGGCCCGCCGAAACCGTCCATGTCTATCACCAGCTGAACCCGTGGGTCAGGCTGAATTGCTCCCACGTTGGTGAGCATGGAAGAGAGGAAGCGATGCACGATCAACAGCTTCGGCGGTAGCCGCTCAGCAGTGACCAGGTCGCCCAACAGCTGAACAGCTGTGTTGACGTCGGACGCATCCAGGCTGCCAATTGCCTGGCCAGGTACCTGCGTAGAACCCATGGCAAACTCGGGATCCAGGGCCAGATGCGTGTGGGGTCGGCGCAAATACGGCAGCAACGGGGCCAGCTCATCGGCGACCGAGCTACGGCCCACCTGCACATCCAGAATGAACAGGAGGTCGTTGTCGGCCGCCAGTCCGGCGACCTGCTCGATAAGATCGGCCGACATGCGGGCACGGTACAGCCCCTCGTCCCCTGGCGCGGCCTGGGCCAATGGAGTGATCAACTCGAGTGCCGGCTTCACCGGTCGTGACGGGTCAGCCTCCTTCCAAAACGCCACCGTCTGACGCAGCCGAGTGAGCATCTGGTCCGCGGGCGTTTCACCCAGTCGACCGAGGGTCGGCGCGAGCGGATTGCCGTAATACGCCACGACACGATTAGCTGGGAGGAGTGCTCCGCTCGCTTGCGCACCCGGACCAGCGGCAACTGGAGCGCTGGCCTGTTCGGCCGGCGACGCCTGCGCGGAAGCCGCCACGCCGGCCACGAGCGCCACCAGTACGCTAGCGACTAGCAGTTTACGTTTGGGTCCTACACTGATCGATCGTTCCACAGACGTGGATCGTAGCCTAGCGAGTCACGCCGTGCCTGGCTGCACGAGGCTCGCGCTGGGTGGCAAGAGTTCTCAGGCCGGGTCAAGCGGGAGGGCTTCGGGCACAAGCGGCGACTGCTCAGAAAATAGACACGTGTTCCCCATCGCCGGCCAGACGTATGCCTGCACGTTAGCCAGCAGTTGCCGGAAGTGGTTGCGATCATGGTGTACCCATTCGTGCAGGAGGTCGCGCACCCGCAGGTAACCCACCTGCGGGTGAGTGCCGCCCCGCTCGAGGTCAGCTTCGGTCAGCGCCCCGACCAGCGCCACGCTGTCTTTGCGTAACTCCAGGAACTCAGTCAGCAAAGCAGTGGCCTGCCGCTGACAGTCATTGCGCTCGCGCGCAGCGGCGTCCTGGTCCCACGCCAGGAAGGTTGGCTCAGGCGTATTCAGGATCGTGCGGATGCGCCCGTTAAAGGCGCGCCGGTCGGCTTCCACGATGTGCCCCAGGCACTCCTTTGCGCACCACTCGCCGGCCGCCGGGTGCCAGGCCAGTACCTCGTGAGGTAGCTCCCGCAGCTCACCGGTCAGCGCCGCAGCCGCTGATTGGAGCAACCGCGCTACCTGATCGGGTCGAAGGGGGCGTGTCGCAGCGTGCATACCGAGGCAACGAACGAACGACGCGGGCGCGACACGGGAACTCGCCAGCCGGCTTGTGAAATAGGGGATAGTAGGCTTCCGTGAGTGTGAGCGCTCCGGCGCCAGCGCCGGCTACGACGACACCGCACCTGCGCTCCGAGCGGCTGCGGGTGAACCGGCTTACGCAGGCGATCCGGTTTGTGCGCGTAGCGAGACTGCTGTTGTGGACGATCTGGGTCATCTATCGCGAGCGCCGCCGAGTGCTGCGCGCGCGCGAGCAGGGCGACAGCGAGGTCCAACCCGACGTCGAGCTGCTCATCGACGTGCTGGTCGCGTTTCGCAGAACGGCGGTCCACCTCGGGGTGCTGATGATCAAGCTCGGCCAATTCCTGAGCTCTCGCGCCGATTTGCTGCCCCAGCGCGCGCTCGACGTACTCAGCTCGTTGCAGGACGAAGTGCCACCGGCTCCGTTCAGCCACGTCGTGTCCGTCATCGAGTCGGAGCTGCACCAGCCGATCAGCACCCTGTTCAGCTCTATCGAGCCCGAGGCCACGGCGGCAGCCTCGCTTGGCCAGGTACACAAGGCCGTGCTCGCGACGACCGGCCAAATTGTGGCGGTCAAGGTGCAGCGCCCCGATATCGCTCGATTGGTCAATATGGACCTGAGCACGATCAGGTTTGTGATTTGGGTCATTTCCCGCTTCGTCAACACCAGCGAGTTCATCGATCTGATGGCGTTCTATCGCGAGTTCAGGCGAACCATCTTCGAAGAAATCGACTACATGCAAGAAGCAGCCAATGCTAGAAGGTTCAGTGAAATCTTCAAAGACAATCCAAGCATCCGAATCCCGAACATTATCGACGGGTACACATCTCGGCGCGTCCTGGTGCTGGATTGGATCGACGGCATCAAAATCAACGACTACGCGCAGCTCGACGCCGCCGGCGTCAGTCGATTCGCAGTGGCCAAACGGACCGTAGAAGCGTACTTCTTCCAGTTCTTTGAGATTGGTTTCTTCCATGCCGACCCGCACCCTGGCAACATTTTCGTTCAGCCCGGTCCGTCGCCGACCGAGCCGAGGGTTGCGTTCGTCGACTTCGGGATGGTCGGTGCGCTGAACAGAGCCACCAAACAGGGCCTGAAGGACCTGTTTCTGGGATTCGTGGTCAATAACCCACACGCTATGGTTACCGCCCTGCAGCGGCTCGGGTTCATCGGCGAGGGCGCCAACTTGAGCGCCATCGAGCGTGGGGTGGGGCTGATGATGGAGCAGTACCACGGCATGACTCTCGGCGCAGTGCGCGACCTGAACGTCAGCGACGTTGCGCACGAAATCGAGGACCTGTTTTACCGGCAGCCGTTCCGCATTCCGGCCCAGTTCGCCTTCGCCGGGCGTGCGATCGGCACGCTGTCCGGACTGGCCACCGGGCTGGCACCCGAATTCAATTTGGTGGCGGTTGGTGTGCCATACGCACAAAGCTTTCTTGGTCTCTCGGGCCAGGGCGCCAGCCAGACCGCTCAGCAACTCCTCACTCAGGTTCTGGACGCGAGCCGGACGCTGCTGATCTTGCCGGCCACGCTGGAGCGCGTGCTGGCGCGACTCGAGGCTGGCCGAATCCAGGTGCAGATCGCCGACGACGCGGGCAATGCTACGCTGCGCGGGCAGGTCGGCCGGCGTGGGCGGGGCGGCCGCCAGTCGCGCCAGCCCGGCGCTGGCCCGCTGAAGACCGCGATCTGCCTGGCCGGGCTAGCCGCGGGGGCCGTGCTACTAGTGAATCAGCTGGTCATAGCCGGCTGGTTCTGTCTCGCCCTCGCCGGACTGGCCGCAGTGAGTCTCTTGCTCAGACACTAATTCGTAGACCAACTCAGTATAAATTCCCTAACGAGTTTATTCATAAAGTCGTGGGCTGGGCACGGTAGGAATTCGTAACGAGTTTATTCATTAAGTCGTGGGCTGCGGCCCCCTCCCCAGGGCTACTCGCCCTGGACCTCGCGCAAAGAATGCTCGCAACACCCTCCTGAACAACGGGTTCAGGGTCACCTGTCTAACAACCGTCCTCAGTCAGCGGTAACCGCCGCGCGTATGCACAAACGTGCAGCCCGAGCGCGGTAGCGGGAAGTTGTGGGAGTTGTGTTTCGAATGCACCTGGGCGCGAGGTCCAGGGCGAGTAGCCCTGGGGAGGGGGCCGCAGCTCACGACTTAATGAATAAACTCGTTACGAATTCCTACCATACCCAGCCCTCGAATTAATGAATAAACTCTTACGAATTCCTACCCTACGCGCAGTCCATGATGCGAAAGATCTTTCTAGTTCTAATTCGTTGATTTAGCCTGGTGTATAGCCCTGGAGGGTAGGCAAGTCGGCCAGAAATCCCTCGGTGCCCCGAGGCGTCGGAAAGATTTTGCCGGGGTTGAGCAGCCCGTGCGGGTCGAGGGCTTGCTTGATCGACCGAGCCAGCGCTACGGCTACTGGACCCTGGGCCTCCTCGAGAAACTCGCGTTTGAGGCTGCCCACGCCGTGTTCGCCGCTCAGCGTACCGCCAAGGCGTACCGCTGTTCGGAAAATGTCCCGCGCCGCCAGCTCGACGCGCTGGACCTCGCCCGGATCGCGCAGGTCGAAAAGAATGTTGGGGTGGAGGTTCCCGTCGCCAGCGTGGCCGAATACGGGAATGGGCAGGCCATACCGGGCGCTGATCTCTCCAACCGCGGCGATCATCGCCGGAACCTCGCTCTTGGGCACCACGATGTCCTCGCCGAGCTTGTTCGGGCGCAGGCGGCCGAGCGCCGCAGAAACGGAGCGCCGCGCCTGCCAGAGTCGCTCGCGTTCAGCTGGCGAGGCCGCCACTTCCACCCGCTCCGCGCCCACGGCTCGGCAAATGTCGGCCATCCGCTCCACTTCAGCGCGGGCGACGCCCTCGTCGGCCGCGTCCTGCTCCAACAACAGCAGCGCCTGAGCGTGGCGGGGCAAACCTCCGTGCAGAAAGTCCTCGACCACGTTGATCGTGGTGTGGTCCATCAACTCCAGAGTCGCCGGCAGAATGCCCGCGCCCATGATGCTGGAGACCGCCTGGCTGGCCAGAGACAGCTCGCCGAAAATGGCCACTGCGGTGACCCGCGCTCGGGGCAGCGGCACCAGGCGCAGGATCGCCTCCGTGACAATGCCCAGCGTGCCTTCTGAGCCGACGAACAGCTGCATGAGCTGGTAGCCCGTCGCGCTCTTGGTGAACTTGCCGCCCAGACGCACGAGTTCTCCGGTCGCGAGCACGACCGTCAGGCCGATCACGTAGTCCCGTGTGGCGCCGTACTTCAAGCAGCGCGGGCCGCCAGCATTGGTCGCCACATTTCCGCCAACTGTCGACTGCCGCGAGCTGGCTGGATCGGGAGGGTAGAACAACCCAACGCGTTCCACTGCCTGCTGGAGCTGGAGCGTCACGACACCGGCCTGAACGACAACGCACACATTGGCCGTATCGATCTCGACGATACGGTCCATCCGGGCCAAGTTCAGCACGATGCCGCCGGACTCCGGGATCGTGCCACCGGCCAGGCCACTGCTCGCACCGCGCGCGATGATCGGGATTTTTTCGCGCGCCGCGACTCGCACGATGGCTGCCACTTCGTCTGTCGAGGCGGGGCTGACGGCGAGGTCCGGTCGTCGCTGCTGGAACGTGCCGTCGTACGAGTAAGCGATGATCTCCGATGGCGCGTCGTGCACGTAGCCTGATGCGACGATCGTCTTCAACTCGGCGACGACCGCCGAGTTCAAGGCAGCTCAGCGTAGGCGTCCGCGAGGACGTCGACGATGTGCCGCACGCGGACATGCTTCGGCAATCCCGCCTGGAGCTGCACGAAGCAGCCCGGGTTACCGGTGACGACCACCTCGCTGCCTGTGGCGACGATGTTGGCGCACTTGCGCGCCTGCAGCTGCGCGCTCATGTCCGGGTGGCCGACGTTATACACACCAGCGCTGCCGCAGCAGATCTCCGGCTCGGCCATCTCGCGTAGCTCCAGCCCGGGGATCGAGCGGAGTAATCTTCGCGGGGCTTCGGAGATCCGCTGCGCGTGGAGCAGGTGACACGCATCCTGCACCGTCACAGAGGCCCGTACCTCACGCGGCGGACGCATCGGTGTGCGTTGGGCCAGGAACTCGCTCACGTCGCGCACCCGCGCAGCCAGGGCCGCGGCGCGCGAATCGTCAGGCAAAAGCTGACCGTAGTGCTTGAGCATGGCGCCGCAGCCGGCGGCGTTGACGACAATCGGCGCCTCGCTCTCACCAAAAGCCTGAATATTCTGGCGCGCCAGCTCTCGGGCGCGCTCCACTTCACCCGAGTGCGCCTGGAGCGCGCCACAGCAGACCTGATCACGCGTGAGCTCCGCCTGGCACCCGAATGCCGCTACCAGGCGAGCGGTGGCCTGGGTGGTGTCCGCGAAGGCCGTACTCATGATGCAGCCAGCGAACACCTGGACCTGCTGGCCCTGACCGACAGACTGTCCGTTCGGCACCACGAACCGCCCCGGCACCTTCGGCAACATGGACTCCATTTCATGCAAGCCGAGCAGCCGCAGCAGGCCGGAGTGTCGCGCCAGCCACTGCACTCCGGACCGCTCGTACAACCAGATCAACCTGCCCAGGAGTCGAAAATGCCCAAGATCCCCGAACAGCCACTCGAATGCGAAGCGCTCGGCAATGGGCTTCCTGTGATCCTGCCTCCGTGCTGACAGCGTCTCACGAAATGCTATACCCATGCTCTCCATCTGGACTCCAGCCGGGCAGACGTTGGTGCACGCTTCGCACAGCAGACAGTTGTCGAGGTGCGTCACCGCATCTGGAGTAACCTCCAGGTGACCCTCGACCATCGCGCGCATGATCGCGATGCGACCGCGCGGACCCTCCTCTTCTTTGTGGGTGACGACGTACGTGGGGCATGACGTGAGACAGGCTGCGCAGCGAATGCAGCGCAGCATGTTGTCGTACTCGACGACAAGTGGCTGCATGCTCATTCAGAACATTCAGTCGCCGGGCGGGAAGTCGAATCCGGCGGGCGGCACATCCTGTCCCATGTCCAGCTGTATCCGCTCGTGGGGTAGCAGGCGGATGTCGGCCGGGTTGGTATCGACGCGCTGACCATTCACGTAGGCGATGATGGCGCCCTGCAGGGGCCCCATCTGTGTAGAACTCAACGGCTGGTGCCAGATGGCAAAGAAATCGCCAAGGGTGAAGCTCCGGCGGATCGGAGACTCGATGTGCACAACGCCGTCCTGTGTGTGAGTATGGATCCAGTAGAAGCACGCGCCGCCCGTAACGAACGGCCCCTCGCCGCTGTCTGAGACCTGCCACGGTTGGCCAATGCCAACCCCAAAAGGGACGACCTGTTCCTGACCATCGACGAACAATGCCAGGTGCGCGTGAATGTGGAAAATCGTGGACTCCAGCATGTCGCAAGGCACGCCGTTGACCAGCGGAAGCGGCGCCGCGGCCAGTGGTGTTCTACCCGAATTGGAAGCGGCGGCCGCGCCTGAGGCGGGTGTCGGACGGGACTGAGCAGTCGCAGCGGCGTTCGCAACTGGCGGGGAGTCTGGCCGAATGGTGGGCCACACGAGTGCGAGCGCCGCCCCCAGCACCACCACGAGGGCCACCACCAGTACGGCCAGTGCAGGAAAGCGCGATCGTCGCTTAGCCGGCCTGACGTCCGCGACCTCGCCCAGATTGGAAGGCAAAATCCCTGGCTGGACCGGCGGCGATTGAGGCTGCTGCTCGGGCGCAGGCGTGGTGGCGACCGGCCGCCCACAGCCAGGGCAGGCTGTCGCAAGCGTCGACACATCACGGCCGCAATCGGGGCACTTGATCAGAGCCAAGACGTATACCGTAGCACTCTAGGCCGTCTGCTCGGACGTGAAAATGGGGTTGGTCAGTGCCAGAACCTGGCCGTGCTCGTCCATGATCTGTGCTCGCAGGTACACGCGCCAATCGGCTGGCAGCAGCGTGTCGCACCAATCCTCAGAGCTGACGCGAGCAGCATGCTGGACGCCATCTGCTGAAATGAGCAGAAGCGCTGCGCCACGGGCGCCGACCACATGCACCCGCACGTGCGCTGGCTCTCTGTGCAGATAGAGCTGTGGCCCATCCGGGCCGCGCGAGACGAACACCCGCCCGGCGCGCAGCGCATCCAATACCGCTTCCGGAGTCCGAGCGCCGCCAGTCATGGCCCACGTCGTCGGCGACCCCAGCCCATGCCCGTGACGGCTGTCTGGGTCGGGCGCCCGCAGATAGTGGGTGTCGCTGCCACCCGGAGCCACGGGCCGGCGGCCAGCGCGCAACTGTTGCTCCCACCAAGCCAGGGCGACATGGTTCAGGCGGTCCCATACCCCGTTCCAGACCTCGATCGCGTGGTAGCCGGCGGCCTCTGGGTACTCCCAGGCTGGGCCGTACGGCTTCGGGTGGTTGACCGACACCAGCGCACCAGTGGCCGCCGCTGCCTGCATGGTGCGGCTGACGGCTGCAGTCTCAGGCTCCCGGAAATCCCACCAGCGGTTCGTGCCCCAGGCGTTCCAGTGCCCGCCGTAGGTGGTCACCTCCACCCCTGGCAACACAATCGGTAGTGCGTGGCCGCGGGCGCGCGCGTAGTCTGCGTGGTGTCCGACTTGATTGTGATCGGTCACGCCCAGGAAGTCCAGGCGGCGGCGGACAGCCTCGGCCAGCATCTCGACCGGCCAGGAATCGCCGTCGGAATGCAGCGTGTGGCAGTGCAGGTCGCCGCGCAGCCAGCCGGGCTCGGCGACGGGCGCTCGCTCAGACGGCTGCGGCTGTGCCAGGATCTCCTCCGGCCGCGGCTCGGCTGCACCCGCGTCTTCGCCGAAGTCAATGTCGACGCGGTAGTCGCAACCGCGTGGGCCAACCTTGTACGGACCCAGCAGGACATTCCACACGCCTGGCT
>JBPCIO010000127.1:0-9362 GCA_051006215.1 Chloroflexota bacterium | reverse complement strand
GGTCGGTCCGTGTGATCCGACACTGCCTCTAGCGCTGCCAGGAACAAAGACGACGCGGCAACGAAGTCCCGCGCCTGGTACAGCAACACAGCTTGCCCGTAGGGGCGGAGCAGCGGGCCCCAGCGGCTGACCACCTGCTGATCGTCGGTCCGACCGAGCAGCTCGTACACCGCGACCCGCTCTTGTCTCCCGCGCACCTGGACCAGGTCCAGGAACCGGACCAGAAAACGGCGTGGCCCGCCCGCCTGCTGGAGGGTCGCTTCTGACGTGCAGATGGCCGACCCGTATACGTTGTTCAGCGGCTCGAGTCGGGCGGCGAGATTAACCGTATCGCCCAGGGCGGTGTACGCGAATCGGAGCGAGGTGCCCATGTTGCCGACGTGGGCAGGACCGGTATGGATGCCGATGCGCATCGAGTGCCCAGGCAGGCCCTCACCCTCCCAGCGGCGGTTGAGGGTGGCTAGCGCTGCCTGCATCGCGAGCGCTGCGTCGCACGCCTGACGGGCATGCTCGGCATCATCCAGCGGTGCGTTGAAGAGCGCCATAACTCCATCCCCGATAAATTTGTCGACGGTGCCGCGATACTGAAAAATGACCGCCGTCATCGCTTCAAGGTAGTCCCGTATGACACTGGCGACCACCTCGGGCTGGACGGTTTCGGAAAACGCCGTAAAGCCCACCAAATCGGTGAACAACACGCTTACCACTCGGCGCTCACCACCGATGCGCACCTGCTCCGGATTGCGTGCGAGCTCCCGGGCGACGCTCGGCGGGATGACCGAGGCCAGGGCAGCCTGGAGCACGCTGGCCTGGCGCTGCCCGACGATCTCCCGGTACGCCGTCACTGCCACGAACACCACGCCGCCAGCGGCGAGCGGATCGGCCAGCGGCAGTTGAAGCTCGAGAGCGTCGAAGATCGCAAGGTTGAGCAACAGGTACGCGCCGAGGACGGCCAGCGTCGCGAGCGCCGCCCGCACTCCGCCGACGTTGGCGGCGATCAGTCCCACCAGTAACGCGAGGCCGACGATAACGGCAACCTGGATCGGGACCGCCGACGTGCGCAGGTACTCGCTCGACAGGAGCGTGGCCGCCACGTTCGCATGCACCTCCACGCCGGCCATCTTGCGCCCCTGATCGCTAACGGGGGTCCACCAATCGTCGGCGAATCCGGTCGTGCCCAGAAAGCCAATCAACACGATGCCGTCCCGCCACAAGGTCGGGTCGGCCCGCCCGCGCAGCACATCGGCGAACGAGACGACCCGGAATGTTGCCGACGAATTCGGCTCCGAGGGCGGCCCGAAGAAGTGGAGCCGCATACTGTTGGTAGCGTCGACCGGCACCTGCCGTACCGTCGCGCCGCCCGCGTTCAGCGCAAGCCGATCGCCGGACTGGCGGGCAACGGTGGGGTCACGCAGCCGCAGGTAGCCGTTGACCACCGCCAGCCCCAGGGTGAACTGTTCCTGTCCGCCGAGCGACGCGACCAGCGGCATCGATCGGACGACACCGCGCTCGTCGGGCAGCACGTTGGTGAATGCCACGGTGGCGAGGTCGGCCAGGTGGTTGACGGGCTGTAGCCCTGCTCCGAATGTCGGTATCCCGTCAGCGTCCATTGTCGCGCGACCACTCCCAGCATCACCCAGGACGATGCTGGTCGGCGGCCGCTGGGCACGGGCGCGCTCGAAGGCTGCGGCGAGGTCTGGATCATCGGGCGTGGTGTCGAAGAAGCCGACATCGAAACCCACCACCCGCGGTGGTGCCACCAGGAGATTGTTCAAGACGTGCGCGTAGTATGCACGTGGCCAGGAGCGAAAGACACCCAGCTCGGCGAGGCTGGACTCGTCCATGGCGATCAGCGTCAACACGCTGCGCGGATCGCGGCCAATGCTGCTGCCATACCGATCTGGTGGCTGCGAGCGGAGAACGGCATCCTGGAGCGCCGTCTCAAGCGCATACAGCGGTGCGCTCAGTCCGGCGCCAGGGTACATGGCGTTCGCCTGCATGACCTGCACTGTCGAAGCCAACGCCGCGGCCGGGAGGATAAGCAGCAGGGCGTGCGCATTGCGCCGAAAGCCAGTTGACCCCAGGCGAGGCAGAACGTTTTGCAGACGCCAAGCTCGCACCTGCCGGAAAACGCTGGCCATCATTCTGGGCTCGAGTTACGCCAAGAGCACGTCTGCGCTGATCGTAACCTGATCGTAGCCATGCTTCGGAGGACCTGCACACTGTGGCTAAGGACGATGTTCGGCGCCGTCTTGCACCGCTGGCGAGCGGTACTCGACTGTCGAAGGTGACGTGGCTTGGAGTTGAGCCAGGCGTGCGGTGGTGTCCTCGATGCGTCGGGTCAGCACCCTGATCACCCCAAGGGCCACCGCTGGTCGATCCTCCATCAACGCCCAGAACTCGTCGCGCGCGAGTCGCAAGGCGAGTGTCTCCACTGTCGCCATGCAGTCGGCTGTGCGCGGTCGACCCGACAGCAAGCCAAGTTCCCCCACGACGCTGTTCGGACCGAGCACCGCTACCTGGCCCTGGCCCCGCACGACCACACGGACCTCACCGCTCACGAGCACGTATAGGCAGTCGCCCGGATCTCCCTGGCGTATGAGCACTTCCCCTGCCTGGACAGTGGTCTCTTCGGCCGCCAGGCTCACGCCGACCAGATCTTCGCTCGCGACCGCGCTGAAGATGTCTGCCGACCTGAGAAAGAGGACCCGCTCAACGGTGGACAGCACTCGCGGCCTGGAACTGCTGGGATCGCGACCAAGCGTACCGGCGTAACAGTGGGAAACGGCCGTGGCTCGCTTGTTCCTGTGCCAATCGGACGACCTGAGCCTGGTCGAGCAATTCACAGCATGCCGCCATCGCGGCTTCGCAGACAACCGGGTTTTGCGCACTCAGAGCCGACACTACAACCGGCGAAAGCTGGGACAAGCGGCGTCGACCGACCTCATGCAGCGCGCATGCCTGCAGCCACGCGTCCGCACCCGCGGCAAACTGTTCGAGGCGTTTGGGTGACGTCTGTCGAGCGATGCCCAACTGTACCTGTCCGAGCGCTATGATTTCGTTCGGCGTCCCTTCGAGAAATGGAATCAACAGCCGCGTAACGCGATCGTCGACAACGGTATCCAGGAGCTCAATCGCCAGGGCCGGGCCAACCGATCCGGGTACGCTCAGAGCAAGGCGGGCGTGGGCGAGTCCTTTATTCGAAAAGCAGGCCTCGAGCAGCAGCAAGATGCGGTCAAGCGTGCCGGTCGTCCGCTCAATGAGGGCCGTTTCGATCAATGCGCCGGTATCGTTCGCGAGATCGGCGCGCGCGACATACAGCGCGTACATCTCGTGCAGCTCGGCCAGGATTGTGGAGAGGAGTGCCGCCTCGTCGATAGGTCCACTCTGGCCGGAAGTCCGCAAGTGCGCTAGCGCCCGGCAGACCGCCCCACGCACCGCGCCGTCAGGGTCGCCGAGTTGACGAAGCAGCAACGCGGAGACCGCTCCGCCACCGATGCGCTGGATGATGCGTACAACGCGGAGACGCACACTGCGCGACATCGTCGGGTTCCCCAGCGTTTCAGCCAGGGCCGGCAGACTGCTGTCACCATAGTGCACAAGTCCTTCGGCCGCTGCCCCTGCACACGCCGAATCCTCAAGCAGCCGAACCAGGTGGCGGATGATCACCTCGTCGCATTCCCGACGCGTGCCGAATGCATCGCCCTCAGCGTTGAGGAACGAGAGAATGCGTGGTTCAACTTCGTAGGCTCGTATCGCATCCAGCACCCAAGCTGCCTCGCGTCGGGTTCGCGGGTCATCGCTGCCGAGCATCCGTTCACATTCCTCGGCAGCGCGGAAATGCCACCGCGCTTCAGCATGCGCCAGCAGCCCAACTATGGCCGCTGCTTTGACCTGTGGACTCGGGTCATTGAGCATATGCGGAATCCGTGTGTCGGCACTGCTCTCGTGGAGCGAAGCGTACGCCAGGACTGCCGCCGCCCGAACAGCCGGCTCCGGAGCATCGAGGAGGGGGACGATGGAATCGACATGCTCGGGGTCGCGATCGCGCTCCAGCGTGCTGAGAGCAAGGATGCGGATCTCGGGCGACGCATGACTCAGCAGCGGCAGAACGTGCCGGCTCCAGGCGCCCCGTGGCGCATCTCTCAGGAGCTCCAGCACGTGGACCACTCGCGCGTCGTCGGCGCTGCGTAGCGCATTCGCCAAGAGCCGGACAGTGTTCTCGTCCGTAACGTCCAAGGTCACTCCGTCGAAGGACAACCGTCGCCGCTTCAAGCCATCGGCGACGGCCCGCGCGTATTGGCGCCGTCCCCAGACTACGTGCGCGATCCAGCACAGACACAGTACAAGTAGTGGCAATGACCAGCGCTCATAGGTCCAGTTGGGGTCGCGCTGCACGAAAAGGAAACAGACACCTGCAACGGTGAAGGTCAACGCGTAGACGCCCTCCAGCACCGTCGTCACCTGGCGCCGCACAGCGGGCGGTACTGGCAGATACAGCGCGTTGAGAGCCGACTCGTTGATCGTGCGGCGGACGACGGGGTCCGCCGCACGTGTCACGGCCAGAGCCCACAGCGCGCCGCCCGACAACAACCCCAATGTGGCACCGACGGCGGTCGCCAGAGGAAAAAGGAGCAACGCCACGAACATGCCCCAATGGGTCATCACGCGGCTGGTGACGAGAAGCTGCATCGTCAGGCCGGCGAGTCCAGTCCACAATGCGAAGCTGCCGAGAAACACAGCCAACGCCTCAGCGCGGCCTGCATACAGCGCATGCAGCCCCAGGACGTACTGATAGAAACCAATGTTGATCAACAGTGACAGCAGGATGGCCAGACCGGCAATGGCACGCAGCAGCGGCGAGCGGACGATCTCACGCACATCGTGCAGCAACGACGCCTGGCCGGCTTCAGGCAGGTCGTAGGCGGTCCGGCGCTCGCCGCCGAGCTCTGAGGAGGCCACGTGGCGTCCCAGCGCACCCGCGCAGACGCCGCAAATGCCAAGCGACGCGACTACGACGAAGAGGAGGTTGTCGAGTCCGACCAGTTTCACCAGAGCGCCCAGTGAGAGGCCGGCCACCACTACCGACAGCGTGCCGCCCATGGCGATTGGACCAAAGAGCCGTCTGGCCTCGCGTGGGTTGAACACCTGGCCCGCTATTGTCCAGAATTGGACGGTCATCAGCGACGCGGCCGTCGCGCAGAATAGGAACACCGCGCCCAGCACCAGCATGTCGGTGCCATATCCGGCAGCGAGCAGCAGCCGCAAGCCAAGACCGATGCAGACCAGCGCCACCGCTGATGTGGTTGCCACCCTGGTCAACTCGAAGTGCGCCAGCAAACGGTTGTAGATCAGGAGCATCACGACGATCGACGCGCCTGGCAGGATGAGGGTGAACGGCATGGCTTCGGTCGGCAGCCGGCTCACGAACACCGCCGTGGCGAGGCCTTGGCTGCCCACCGTGAGTACGCCGCCCACCGCGGCGGCCGAGTAGACGGCCAGGATGGCGACTCGTTGTAGCTCGCCCGAACGGACCCCGAATGCCAACGGAGTCTTGTTCAGAGCGCGTCCAAGCGCAATCATCGGTTCGCCCCGCCATCGCAGGAGGTGCTCACGCATGCACCGTGCGCCCGACATGCTCCGCCCGCGGGACCTCCGTCGCGGCCGGCGACATCATCCCCTCCGCGTTTCAGCATCACTGAGTCGGCCCAGCTTGGCAGTCTCAACGACCTCTGGTCAACCGGAAGCAAAGGTCGGCCGGCGAGTTCCCTACCAGGTGGTGCACGAACCGATCGACGTGCGTACAACCGCCCACGTGGTCGAGATTCTGCACCGAAACCGCACGAGTAGCCAGTCATGCGCGCGAGGATGGAGACCGTCGGCTCATCGCCGACCCCGACCGCCTCCCGAGCAAGGCGACCGAGCATGCCTCGGCCTCAAGCGCCTGGTGAAGATTGCGGCCGAAGCCGCGCCGTTCTGATCGACATGCGGCTGAACAGCGCAATCCATTGTTCGAGTTGGGTTCCGCGTCGCTCACGAACAACGACCATGAATCGTTGTGCCAATATTTCAAGAGGGAGGCGGGCTGGTGACGGATCCGTCCGTGCTGGCGGTGCGCTGCACGGCGCCCCGGTCCCGCCGACGCGCCTGGTCGGTCAGCTGGGAACCTGTGGCGAGCGCGACCGCGTCGTCCAGACCCGTGTCTCGTCCGGCCGTCCAGGCCGCGGCCAGACGCTGCTCCCCGGTGCAGGCTCGTGCACGGGTTGCCGCGGGCTCCTGGGTCCACCACATCCCCACATACGCGGGAGCACGACACCCCGTGGTGTGCAGAAGCCATCGACGGCCCCCACGAGTCGCGCGGCTAGCTCGTCATTACCCGCGTCGGCCTCGATACCGGCCCATTCATCCAGCATGCAGCACACGCCGATCAGGTGGCCCTCTTCCCACACCACCCGCAGGCTCGCGCTGTACAGTGCGCGAGCCTGCTCGTGAGCGCCCTGTAGTCGGGCGAACGCCCCCTGGATGTGTTGCGCGAGTGCGACGCCGTCCCGGAAGCCCACACCGTTGGCGGTGCCACTCGCCTGGTCTGCAAGCATCAGTGCCTCCATGGCGCGCCCCTCGCGCAGCGCAAGCATCGCAAGCAGGCTCGAGGCCAGCGCTGCCGTTGGAGCATCGCCAGTCTGACGGCCCAGTGTGCACGCGTCCTGAAGGCAGTTGCGCGCGATCTCGGGTTCGTCGGCCCCAGGAGGGTGCCGAGATGAAGGAGCGCTGGCGCGATCTGGCCGGGTGGGCAGGAAGCGAGAAACGCCATCCGGGCCTGGCTCGACAGTACGGCATGCGCTGCGTCGGCGAGATCGACATTACCAGGCCGCGTTGGAGCGAACGCCCTACCACACTCCTGCCGATGATCCTCGGCAACATCAAGAACTTCGAGCCAGGCGCCGGCAAACGGCGCCTGGAGCAAGGACGGCAGCAGGCTTGGAACAAGGAACAGGAGCTGCTGGAGCGCCTGCGGGCCTTGCCGGACGGGGAGCGGAAGGCCGACGAGGTCAAGCGGATGATCGACCGGGTGCGCACCTGCATCGGGTACCGCGAGTATCCGAAGTACTTCATGATCAGCCGCTACTTCGTCTACAAGCAGGCCTTGTTGGAGGAGGCCGAGCGCCTGGTGCAGGCCCACGTGCTTCGTGAGCAGGAAGACATCTTCTACCTCACCCTCCAGGAGCTCCACGACGTCGTGGGCACGAAGCAGGTCGATGACCATCTCGTCAGCCAGCACAAGGACGCATTCAGGTCGTATGAGGCGCTCACGCCGCCCCGAGTGCTCACGTCGGACGGCGAGGTCGTCGCCGGCTCGTACCGGCGCGACGACTTGCCGGCCGGCGCGCTGATCGGCTTACCGGTTTCCGCCGGGACCAGCGAGGGGCGAGCCCGAGTGGTCCTGGACATGGCGGAAGCCGATCTCGAAACAGGCGACATCCTGGTCACCGCCTACACGGACCCCAGCTGGACGCCGCTGTTCGTCGCGATCAAGGGTCTGGTGACGGAGGTGGGGGGCCTGATGACCCATGGCGCGGTGATCGCCCGGGAATACGGCTTGCCAACGGTGGTCGGCGTGGAGCATGCCACCCGGCTAATCAAGGATGGGCAGCGCATCCGCGTGCATGGAACGGACGGGTACGTCGAGATCCTGCCCTCGAGAGGTGAACACTAAACAATGTGGGCGAGCCGTCTGGCAGAACGGTGGCGAGGTGAGCGATCGAGGTGCTGAACAAGGCAATGGACACGCCCGAGATCCAGGCGAACCTGCCAGCGATTCGGGCCGAGGAGCTGAAGGCCAGCGTGGCAGCGATCGGCTACGCGGCCGTGTACCTGTTGGGCTACCACGACTCGGGCATGCCCGAAACGGAGTGGAACCTGCGCCCGGACAACTTCCACAACGCGTCCATCGACGAAGCCATCGGCAAGCTGGTGGCCATCGTCCGCACCGAGCGGCCGCAGGTCATCATTACTTGCGCCGATGGGCGCGCGGGCCACGCCCACCCAGACCACCTGCGCGTCCACGACATCACAGGGCCAGCCTTCAACGCCGCCGACGACCCGAGCCAGTACACGGAGATGGGCGAGCCGTGGCAGCCGCTGAAGCTGTACTACACCGGCGGCGCCATGTCGGCGGAGCGCATGCAAGCGCTCACCGGCCTGTACGAGGCGATGGCGAGGAAAACCCGTTTGCGCAGTGGCAGGCGCGGCGTCGGGAGCAAGGTCTGCCCGAGATGCGGTCGGACACAGTGACCGCGAAGATCGACGTGGGTGACTTCCTGGCCGTGCGGCGCGCGGCGCTGCTGGCCCACCGCACGCAGATCGACCCCGAAGGCGCGTGGATGCGCATCCCCGGCGACGCTCTGCGCAACGCGTTCCCCTGGGACGAGTATGAGCTAGCGCGCTCGCTGGTGGAGAACCGCGTACCGGAGGGCGAAATGGAGGGGGCCTGTTCGCGGGAATCCGCTGAAGTGCGGCCCCAAACCGCCAGATCGCCGAGCGAAAAACGTGCATGCCGGTGCTTTATAGCGTGCCCCGAAGACCTTGGGCGGGTGTCCGAGGCAAGCGGCACCGCACTTCGCCGAGAACGCTAGCGGACTCGGCGCGGAGTCGGCCGCCACTGGATCCCAGAGGAGCGACCGGTCTGGCTTGCCCAGCAGCTTCTGGCGTCCGCTCGAGGTGGTAGGGTCGGCCAGTCACGGCTGTGCGACGAAGGGCGCCACGAGAAGCGCTCGCCGGGCCGGCTGACGGTTGTATCTTCATGCCGATCTGCGCTGGCAAGTATTGCCACAATTGCGCGGGAGGCGAGAAACCGCAACGGTTCAGGCTCCCAGAGGCCACTGCGGTGGTTGACCCACGGTAGACGGATAAGATCGCTGTCAGTTCCCAACGCCAGGTCCGCAAGTGTGTGGCCGGCGATGTTTGCGGCGACCAAGCTCACCACGCGGCCAGACGCCACGCCATGGCCTGATTAGCCGCCCGCCCAGCCAAACTGGCGGTCACGATCGAACGTGACGCTCATGCACCAATCCCTAAGGACCGCCAGTGGGCCGCTCCACGCGTGGGTAATCGCTGCATTCGCTGTTGCCGGAAAGTGGCGCCGCAGTGCGGACTCCAGTCGGGTGCGAACTTGAGGGTCGTGAGAACGTTTGACGATTGGCGAGCCCACCTCGTACGGTGCTCCTCGACCGCCAATGGCGATGCGGTTGTCGAGCGTCCGCTGAGCATAGAAAAACAGGTGTCCACCAAGTGAACGCAAATCTAATTGATTGGACGCTTGGCGGCGGGCCACCTTGGTTAAGTTCACGTGGCTTGGCCTGTCC
>JBPCIO010000126.1:0-9018 GCA_051006215.1 Chloroflexota bacterium | reverse complement strand
GAATAGAGTAGCTCAGGTTGTCGAGGGCGAAGGTCGCTTCGCGTTTTCCGAGCACGCTGCCGGCGTACACCTTCGACGCCTGGCGGACCTCGAGCAGGGCCGTCACGGCGTTGCGATCTCCGGCTCGGCAGCTGGCGCCACGACGGGCAGGTGGGCGCTGGCGGGCAAAGGCGGCAAGACAGCGTGCTCCGGATAGAGGTGGCAGGCTGCCAGCTGACCCGCTGCGACCTGCTGCAGAAGCGGCGCTTCGATCCGACAGCGCTCGAATGCATACGGACAGCGCGGAGCGAACGCGCATCCCGGCGGCAACTCCAGCAGCGACGGGGGGAGACCCGGAATCCCGCGCAGCGCCTTTTTGTCGTCCAGTGTGGGCAGACTATCGATCAGCAGTCGGGTATAGGGATGGCGTGGATACTCCAGAACCTCGTCGACCGGCCCTTGCTCGACGAGCCGGCCAGCGTACAGCACGCCAACCGTATCCGCGAACTGGGCAATCAGGCCCATGTCGTGACCGATGAGCAGCACGGCCGCCTGCAGACCCTGCTGCAGGCGGCCCAGGGTGAGCATCACCTGGCGCTGGACGACCACGTCGAGGGCACTCGTCGGCTCGTCGGCCACGATGATCCTGGGGTGGAGCGCCGTGGCGACAGCCATCGCCGCGCGCTGGCGTTGGCCCCCGCTCAACTGATGCGGATAGCGGTTCGCGACACCCGCCGCCAGGCCGACCTGGGTGAGCGCTCCCGCGACTCGCTCGGCTATGGCTCGGCGGGCGATCTTGCCCTCGTGAGCCACGATCCCGTCGGCGACCTGGTCGCCAACTCGCATGACCGGGTTTAGCGAGTTCATCGCGGCTTGAGGTATGAGCGCCAGATCCCGCATGCGCATCATGCGCATTTGCCGCTCGTCAGCCCGCGAAAAATCCTTGCCGTTCACGAGGACGCTGCCGCCGACGATGCGCGCCGGCGGTCGATGGAGTCGTACAATCGCGGTGCCAAGCGTCGTTTTACCCGAGCCAGATTCGCCGATCAGACCCATCCGCTCGCCGGCCCGCAGCGTAAACGACACGCCGTCAACCGCCCGCACCGGCCCGCTTGGCGTGTCGTAGATCACCCGCAGGCCCTCGACGCGCAGCACCTCCGGTGGGCCGCTCGCGTCGACGCTCACGTGCGCGTTCTCAGTTTGGGATTGGCGATGCGGTCAAGTCCAGACGACAACATGAACAGGCCGACGAAGATGAACGAGATAGCCACAATCGGCGGCCCCCACCACCACCACTGGCCGCGCAGCACGGCGCTGAACTTCTCAGCCCAGTAGATGGTCGTGCCGAGGGTGTGCACGTCGTTCGGGCCAAGGCCGATGGCTTCTAGACCGACTGCCGCGAGAATTGCTCCGGACACGGCGCCGACGAAAGAGGCCGCGATATATGGGACCAGATTTGGCATCACCTCGCGAAAGAGGATGCCCAGCTCGCCCTCGCCGTTAGCACGAGCGACCGAGACGTACGAGCGCTCTCGAATCGACAGGACCTGGGCGCGGATGGAGCGGGTCGGGTGCATCCAGGCCAGAGCAGCGACGGTCAAGCCCATCAGCTCGACGGTCATGTGCCCGACACTGGCAGCGATGATGACCATGATCGCCAGACTGGGCACGGTCATCAGCGAATCGGCCAGCACCCGGATCACCGCATCGATCGGGCCGCCGAAGAAGCCTGACAACAGGCCAAGCGCTAGGCCGAGTGCCAGGCCAACCACACCGGCGATCAGGCCAATCCGCAGCGTCTGAGGCGTGGCCAGGACCATGATCGTCAGCATGTCGCGGCCCTGGGAGTCCGTGCCGAGCAGGTACTGCGCCGAAGGAGCCTGCGATGGCTTCACCGCGCCGACCGCCGCCAGACGGACGTTGACAAAACGTGGCCCGAACAACGCCAACACCACCACCAGCCCGAGCATGACCAGGCCCGTGACCAGGCTGCCACTCATGCGCGGGCTACGCAGTACGCCACGCAGGGCAGCCGTGCCATACGAGCGGCCGCCGGCAGCCGCGAGCGCAGGAACAACGCTCACGCCTGGTACCGGATGCGTGGATCAACGAGTGGATAGATCAGGTCCACGACAAACAACGCCAGTGCAAGCGCGAAGATCAGCATCAGAACGATGCCCTGGATGACAAAGTAGTCTTTGCCGGCGATAGCCGCGAAGAGGATGCCACCCAGCCCCGGGTAGCCGAAGACCGCTTCCACCAGGACCGCGCCGGACAGGATCGAGCCGAGCGCAATAGCCAGGCTGGTGATCTGAGGCAACATCGCGTTACGCATGCCGTACCAAAGGAATACACGCTGCGGCGCCAAACCCTTGGAATCGGCGAAGGTGATGAAGTCCTCGCCCAGGATCGAGACCATCATCGCGCGCATGCCCAGGGCCCAGAAGCCGATGCTGCCCAGCACCAGTGCCAGTGCCGGCAAAATGGCGTGGTACAGGATGTCGAGGATCGTCGGGGCGTCCAATCTCAGGATAGACACCGGATCGAAGCCGCCACCCGGCGGAAACCAGGGCAGGAGCACCGAGAACGTGAACACCAGGATGATCGCCAGCAGGAAGAACGGCACCGACGACAACAGCATGAAAGGTGGCACCAGCACATGCAGCAATCGGGGGGCTCTGGGCCACGCGATCAGCGCGCCCAGCGTGGATCCGACTATGAATGAAATGACCGTCGAAACAACCAGCAGACCCAGCGTCCACGGCACCGCGCTCTGAATCTTCTCGATGACTGGCTGCGGGAAATCGACCAGCGACACCCCGAGGTCGCGCCGGAAGATGCCGCCCCAGTAATTGAGGTACTGCACCCACAGGGGTTTATCGATACCGAACTTCGCGCGGTAGGCAGCGGCTACGGCTTCGACGTCGACGCTGACGCTGCCGCTCACCGCGATCTTGGTGCGCAGAGCACTCTCGACCGGATCGCCGGGGATCATGCGCGGAATCAGGAAGTTGAAGGTGACCGCGATGAACACGATCAGCAGCAACTGGAGTATCCGCTTTGCTACATAGTCGATTGGCAACCGCCTGGCCTCCTGCGCGACCCAAAGAGGGCTCCACCGTGACGTGGAGCCCTCCGTTTCCTTACTGCGTCGGCTGAATCTTGTTGACGATCAGGTACCACGCTTCCCACGGCGGGTACGGCGCGGCGTAGGGGTCCTTCTCGCTCGGCCAGTTCTTCCAGTACGTTGTGTTGAACGTCACGACGTGCAGCTCTTCGAGCAGCATGATTTCGGGCATGTCACGCAAGTAGATGTCCAGCGCCTTGGCGGCGTCGTCCATGTACTTGGCGTTGTCGGGCGCCCCGACCATGCCTTCCATTTCGTCGATGAGCTTGTCGTATTCAGGGTTGCTGTAGCGAGTGCAGGCAATGATGTTCGGGCACTTGGTCCCGACCGGCGTGCCGAATTTGCTGTGCAGATCGCGCAGCGTATTCAACGGCTCGGAGATGCTGCCGCAGTGCACGAAGAAGATGGTGTCCGACTGCCCGGTCGCCATATCGTCGTTCCACGCGGTGGAGCTATCCGGTTCGACAATCGCCGGCGAATCGAAGCCGGCGCTCTTGAGCTGCTCCGACAATGGGGGCGCCAGCGGTGCGAAGAACTGCGGCCCGCGCACCGGCACCCTCAGTGTCTGACCGTCCTTGGCCCACATGCCGTCGGCGTTTTTGGCATAGCCAGCCGCGGTCATGTGCTGCTCGACCAGGCCGAGGTCGCGCTTGTCGCGATCGTACTTATCGATCACGTCCTGGAGTCGGCCTGGCAGCCAACGCTCCTTCATGTAGCCCGAAAAGGGCGCCACGATCGGGTAGTTCGCGCTGCTGTATCCCAGCGACGAGATCTGCTGGCGGTCGATCGCGTAATTGACCGCCAGCCTGACGTCGACGTTGTTCCAGGGCGCCTTGGCGTTGTTGAACGACAGCACGTAGCCGCAGCCATCGGGCGCACCCCAGACCGGACCCTGAGCGTGCCACGACTGCAAGTTCTTGTTGCGGGCGGTGGCGGCTTCGAAGGTTGCCGGCTGGAGCGGGTTGCCGCTGTCGGCCTTGTTGCCAATGTACAGCTGGGCCGTGGCTTCGTCACTTGCGGCTGGGATCAGGATGATCCGTTCGGGCGCCGGAGCTGGCTTGAAACCGGTCTTGACGGCCCACCAGTCGTCGCGGCGGTCGAACACCATCTGCTGCGCGGACGTTGCAACCAATTTGTAGGCGCCGGTGCCGATCGGCCAGCCCTTGGCCAGATCGAAGTTGGTGAACGTCTTGGGGTCCTGGGTTTTCCAGATGTGTTCGGGCAGGATGACCTGGTGATTCTCGTGGCCGAGCGCCAGGTTCTCCTGGAAGAAGCGTGGGTTGGGCTTGTTCAGATTCAAAACGGCCGTGAGGTCATCCGGCGTCTCGACGTTCTTGAGATACTCCTTGTAGATCGTCGCGTACATCAGGTCTGGGGCGTTGTCGCGCAGCATCTCGAGGGTGTACTTGACGTCTTTGGAGGTGAACGGCTCGCCGTCTGACCAGGTCACGCCCTGGCGCAGCTTGACGGTGATGGCCGTGAATGCGTCGTTGTACTGAAAGCTCTCAGCCTGCCACGGAACGATCTCACCCGTATTGAGATTCGTGTACATCAGGTCTTCGAAGACCGTCTTGTCGGTGATCTCGCGCTGGTGATTCCAGGACGACGTCAAATAGATATTGATGTTGTTGGGATTGACAATCTCAGCGCCCTTGCCCCATGGCGTGACCACCAGGGTGCGATTGCGTGCGACGTCTTTGACCGGGCCGGCAGCGGCAGGTTGCGCCGCGGCAACCGTGGGCGCCGGCGCGGCCGGCGCTGTGGTCGGCTTAGCGGCGGCGGCGGGTGAGGCAGCCGCGGCGGCAGCGGCTGGCGCCGTCGTGGGTCCGACCGGAGCTGTCGTAGCTGCCCCTGCGGCGGCTGGTGATGGTGGTGTAGTGGGTTTGGCCGCTGCCGCCGGTGGAGCGGTAGCTGCCGGTGCAGCCGCTTGCGGCGCGCCCGTACACGCGGTCGCCAACAGAGCCAGACCCACCCCAACGCGCATGAAGGGGTTCCCGCGTGTCACGTCGATGCTGCCCTCCCTCTTGCCGGAGCTCGCGTGTCTGAACCCCAGGCCCACGTAGCGTACCCGCGCTGCGCGGCAGCGTGTCAAGCGCCGGGGACGGGCTCGAGGCGTCCCGACTCGACTGATCGCAACGCGGCATCCACCACCGCCAGGTCGCGCAGGCCTTCCTCGCCAGACATCTCGGCCGCGGGCGTCTGACCCAAGGCGGCGCGCAGAAAATCGCGCATGCACGCCTCGACTGCGGCCAGATAGTCGTCCCGGCCGACCAGGATCTGCTCGTCGCCGCCAGGCCCGTAGCGGACCAGGCCAGCGTCGCGGCGGTCGATCTCCAGACTCCCCAGCGTGCCGAAGGCGTAGCCAGCCGCTGCCGTCGGGGGTGTCGGCACGTTCCACGCCAGCAACACCTCGCCCAACACGCCCGAGGCGAACCGCAGGTGTACCGCCGCGACTGGGGCCTGAGCGTTGTCGGCCAGGGCGCTGGCATGCGTGACCTCGCCGGCGACACCCGACGCTAGTCGGCGCAGCAGGTGGACGTAGTGCGGGCCCTGGTCAATCAGGATGCCAGCGCTCGACACGCGTGGATCGTTGCGCCAGCCGCTGGCCACGTACGGGGCAGGCAGCTCGAACAGGCGATGCGCGCGCACGCTGACGAGACTGCCAATGCGACCCGACTCCACCTGTGCGCGGGCTTCGCGCAAGCCGCTGCCGAAGCGGATCTGCTCGTTCACGGCCAGGACGCGCGCATTGGCCTGAGCCGCCTCGACCATGCCCTTGCCATCCTCGAACCTCGCCGCGATTGGTTTTTCCACCAGCACATGCCGCCCCGACTGGAGCGCGCGGATGACGTGTTCGGCGTGCAGCGCGTGCGGGGTGCAGATGTCGACGGCTGTCACGTCAGGGTCACCAAGGGCGTCCTCGAGGCTGGTATATACCCTGGCCGACGGCCCAAATTGGGGCGCCATCTCGTCGGCGCGGCCGAGGTCTGCATCACACACTCCGACAACCTGCGCCAGATCCGAGAGCCTCGGGTAGACGGGAACCCGGACCAGGCGAGTTACGGCCCCGCAACCCACAATGACAATCCCCACGCGGGTTTCGGTCATTCCCCGTCAGTCCAGGTGAAATGTCTCTTCGATCGGCTCACTCCACGGCGTGCCGTCGACGTTGTAGCGTATGTACGGCCGCATCATCTTCCCCCAGCGCTGCACCATGGGGTCGTCGGGCTGGCCGGCCAAACGCACCGGGTCGTCACACTCCAGGTACGCAAACAACGTCAGCCCATGTCGAAAGATGGAGTAGTTGCGTATCCCAAAGCGATGCAGGGTCTCCACCATCTCAGGCCAGATGTCGTCGTGCTTCTGCCGATAGATGGCCTCGTTGCCTGGGTTCAGCTCCATGACGAACGTTATGCGCGCCATACAGGTCGACTCCTATCCAAGCTCGCCGACACGTACCACGCGTCGCTCGGCGGCTGAACGATATGCTGCCTCGAGCAGCTCGACTGTCCGCGCCCCGATCTCACCACTTGACGTGTTGACCACCGCATCGTCCAGGATGAGATCAACCAGATGCCGCGAGGTCGCCTCGAGCGGATAGCGTTGGTCAGGCGCTACCTCGTCGAACTGCTCGATCGAGCCGTCGTTGAAGAAGATGGTGCAGGTGCCGGCCATCGCATCCAGCAGCGCGTAGCCTCCGCTGCCGTAGATGCGCAGCTCCAATTGCTGATGTCCACTGTGGGACGTTGGGATGCCGCCAGTGCTGGCCAGTGTGCCGACGCTGCCGCCCTCGAAGCGCACGCTGATCGCATCGCACACGTCGACCTTCACGTCGAAGCTCTCCATGAACGCGGCCACTTCGAGCGGTCGCAGATCGGTGAGCCACAACAGGAGTGCCGCTGAGTGCGTCACCTGGAGGTGCCCCTGGCCGCCACCGGCAACCGACGGTTCGCTGTACGTGCCTGGCAGCGGTCCGGTCACCTCCCACCTGAACACCTCGGCGTAAGCCTGCGGATTGGCGCGGTAATACTCGAGCACCATCGACGCAAACAGGGCGTGGCTGAGCTGGATCTGGCCCAGCGCGCCCTGGGCGATGCGCATACGCAGCCGCGCGAGCTGGTCGATGAAGTGGTAGGGGTAGCCGACGACGAGTGGCACTCGACGCTCCTCGGCCAGGCGGACAAGCTCGCGCGCCTCTCGGGCGCGCAGCACCATCGGCTTCTCCAACATCAGCCCGATTCCACGCTGCAGCACGTCGGTGGCTACCGCGTAGTGGGTCGCGTGCGGCGTGGCAACTACCACTCCGTCCAGGTCACCCCGATTCAGCATGGTGCGGTAGTCGGCGAATTGTGCGGCGATGCCGAACCGCTCGGCAGCCTGCGCCAGGCGTTCGGGCGACGGGTCGGCTATGGCTACCACCTCGGCGCGGGGGTAGGTCGTAAGCGAGGGCAGATGGGCATACGTGGCCCACCAGCCCGTGCCGATGATGCCGATGCGCGCTGGCCTGCGCTGTTCGCTCACGAAAGCAGGCTCCCGGCTCAGGCGATCCGCGCCAGCTTGCGGACCGCTTTGTGCCAGCCTGTCGCCTCGGCGCCAGCGGCTTCGCGGACCTCGCCAACGTACAGGTTGCCGCCACTATCGACGGCAATGCCGTGGGGGGCGACGAACTGGATCGGTCCTTGCGGGTCATCTCCCCAGCGCATGACGACATTGCCATCGAGGTCCAGCACCGAGATGCGGGCGACGCGATCCTGGCCGTAGGGACGTGGCATGAACGGGAACAGTGCGGCCCGCTCGCCCAGCTCGGCTACGTACACGTTCCCTGCGTCGTCCACGCATACGTCGTCGGGGCGAGCGAGATCCGTCCACTCGTTCAGAAACCGCCCATCCAGACTGAAGACCTGGATCCGCTCGTTTTCGCGGTCGCACACCAGGACGCGCTCGTCCGGCAATACCAGCACCGAATGCGGGATGTTGAAGGCGCCCTGCCCGGCGCCCGGCTCGCCCCACGACGTCCGCAGCTCACCCATAGGGCTGAAATGGTGGACTCGGGCGTTGCCGTAGCCATCCGAGGCAAACAGGTCGCCGTTGGCGGCGCTGACCATTTTTGTCGGCTGATTGAACGGCCCGGCGGCGCGCAGGATGGTGCGGAAGTCGGTCGTATACCCGGTATCGGAGGGGGTGACTGGTCCGGCGATCGTGCGCACCAGCTCGCCCTCTGGAGTGAAGACGCGCACGAGGTGACCGCCAACGTCGACGCAGTACAGCAGGCCGTCCACTCCCATCGCGATGGCGTGGGCGAACGTGAAGTAGCCTTCGCCAAACGAACGAACGAAGGTCCCGTCCGGCTCCAGAACAATGATCGGATGGTCGGCGGTGCGCGGGCAATTGCCGCGGTTGAAGAGGTAGACGCGGTCGTCCGGCCCGACCGTGACCCCCGGCACATCGCAGAAGCTCCAGCCGTCGGGCAGCCGCGCCCAGTCGTCGACCTCACGAAAACTCCGCCCGCCTGGCCCAACAAGTACTTCGCTCGCGCTCGTCATGACCCGAGCAGCGTACCCTACACCCGAAATAAGTCTTTGCCACGCGGTTCGCAATTCATGGACGTGGTTGGATTGGCACAGTGCTTTGGCACGGGTTTGGAATCCGTGGACGTGGTTGGATTCTGGTGCTGCTTTGGCACGGCCCTGCGGGCCGGAGGGGCGCTGCCCCTCTACCCCGCCGGACTCACCCACAACCTGGGTTCTTGCTCAGCGCGCGGAGGGGCGCAGCCCCTCCACACCTCCTCAGTGGCTTCGCCCCCGAAGTAGCCCCCGTCATCCTTGTGGCTGCGCTCGCCGCGCCAGCGGGTCACCCCGGGTAGCCTTGGGCCGCCCGAGACAGCTTCTTCCAGAACGGCTTCGCCTGGCTGG
>JBPCIO010000125.1:0-21190 GCA_051006215.1 Chloroflexota bacterium | reverse complement strand
CCCCCCCCCCCCCTCTCCCCCCCCCCCCCCCCCCCCGCCGAGTGCCCAACCGAGACTCAGGACCCCACTTCAGACGCGGGGAAAGTAGTCCGGGAGAAGCTCGCGCAAGGTTGGATTGTGCCGGTCGCGGTCAGACAGGATCGGGTTCTCGATCGGCCACGGCACGGCCAGGTCGGGGTCATCCCAGGCGACCGCGCGTCGGTCGGTGCCATCGTAGTAGGTAGACGCCTGGTAGGTGTAGTCAGCTACGTCGCTGAGCACGCAGTAGCCGTGCGCCACGCCACGCGGGATAAACACGCACAGCGGTCGTTCAGCCGAGATGGTGAACGTCTCGATCTGAGCGAACGTCGACGAGTCAGGTCGGATGTCGGCGAGAGCGACGAATACGTCGCCACGCGCGACATACACCAGCTTTTCCCAATCCTCCGCATGCAGGCCGCGTAGCGCACCCTGCAGTGAGCGTGAATGGTTCATCTGGACAAAACTCAACCGGCGACCGACCGCCGCCTCGAGGTCCTGGACGCGGAACGCCTCGCGGAAAAAGCCTCGTTCGTCACCGAACGTGTGGGGTTCGTTGATCCAGACCCCGCTCAGGCGGCCCTGACGCAGGCGTACGCGAGTGCTCGAAGTCATCCGGTCAGCGCGGCCTCAGCGACCCAACACCAGCGCCGCGGCGCCGACCAACACGCAGTAGACAGCGAACGGCAGCAACGCGTTCACCTCCTGCCGCTTGAAGTAACGCATCAGCAGCAGCGTGCTCAGGTACGCCAGCACGCCAGCCACAACACCCCCGATCAGCGCTGGCCCGAGCGCCGCGCGGGCTTCTGGTCGGAGCAGCGTCGGCACTTCGAGTACCCCCGCGGCGAGGATGATCGGGGTCGCAAGCAGGAACGAAAACCGTGCCGCCGACTGGTGCTCGAGGCCGACCAGCAGTCCGCCAACCATGGTGGCGCCCGATCGTGAGAAACCCGGCAGGAGCGCGATAGCCTGGCTAGTGCCGATCGCCACCGCCTGCCACGGTCGGAGCGTGGCTAGCTGAGCGCTGCCGGCTCGACGGCGCAGGAGCTCGCCAACCGCAAGCAACACGCCATTCAGTATCAAGAGCCCTGCCGCGACGTGAAAGTCAGCGAACAGCGCACCGAGTCCCTTGCGAAAGATGAGCCCCAGGACCCCGGCCGGAATAGTCCCGAGGACAATCAGCAGCAGCACGCGGCGTGACTCCGTTCGCGCTTCGCCAGCCACGCCCGGCAGCAGCGACGAGAGCAGCACCCACCAGTCGCGCCAAAAATAGATCAACAGCGCCAGGGCGGTGCCGACGTGCAGCATCACCAGGAAGGGCAGGAAGGTAGGTGAGTCCTGAGCGATGTCCCACCTCAGCAGGTGGGGCAGAACGACGGCGTGCCCGAGGCTACTGACCGGAAACAACTCGGTCACGCCCTGCACAACCGCGATCACGATCGCCTGGAACAGATTGATGTCTCCGGTAGGCATTGGTCCCCTTCAGGATACGGGTCCAGTCTTCAGCGGCCGCGCCGATCCGGCGCCGCACTCGTCGCGAGCGCTACGCGAGGTTCATCGGTCATGCTGCTGAGGTCCTGCGGAAGGCGTCGGCGCGTCCTCACGTAGCAAGCCTTCGGCCACCAGCTCGCGCCAGAGATCTGCTGGAATCGGATGACGCGCGGCGGCCACGTTTTGCTGGACCTGTTCGGGAGAGTTCGGCCCGGGGATAACGGACGCGACGGCCGGATGGGCGAGCGGGAATTGGAGCGCAGCAGCGGGCAGCGGAACCCCGTGGCGCTGGCACACTGCATGCAAGCGGGTGGCGTGCTCCAGTTGTTCGGGTGTGGCCTCCTGGTAATCGTAGCGCGCGCCACGCCGAGGCCCGGTCGCCAGCAGGCCCGAGTTGAAAACCGCGCCGATCGCCACGCCCACGCCACGCTCCAGGCACGCCGGCAGCTCCTGGTCCAACGTGTCCTGCTCCATGAGCGTGTATCGACCGGCGAGCAGGAAGAAGTCAGGGTCGAAGAGCTCCAGAAATCGCGGGATCATGCCTTTCGGATTGATACCGACGCCGATTCCGCCGATGACGCCGCCAGCGCGCAGTTCGTCGAGCGCTCGCCAACCGCCAGTGATGAGCTGGGCCATCAATGCATCCCAGCGTGCCTGCGGAGCGTGGTAGCCCAGGTCCAGATCGTGGACGATCGCGAGGTCTATTCGGGGCAGCCCGAGTCGCTGGAGGCTGTCCTCGTATGCCCGCATGATCCCAGCGTAGGTGTAGTCGAACTGGACCTCGAAGGGCAGTCCGCCCAACCAGGGCGCAGTATCCAGCCCGCCCGGATTGACTGGCGCGCGCAGTCTGCGGCCAACCTTGGTGGACACCACGAAGTCCTGGCGCGGCTGGTTCCGAAGAAGGCGTCCGACGCGCAGCTCGCTTAAGCCGCGGCCGTACCAGGGCGCCGTATCGAAGTAGCGGATGCCGGCGTTCCAGGCTGCCTCGAGCGTGGCGTCTGCCTCGGCCTCGGATACCTGTTTGCCGATGCCCCCAATCGTGGCGCCGCCAAAGCCCAGCGTGGACACGTGGACGGTGGTGCGCCCGAGGCCTCGGCGGGCAAACGTCTGGTCGGTACTCATTTCTATTTACTCCAGGAGATTGTCTTCGTCCGATCCCGCTCCCAGGGCCGAGCCGGTGTGAGGATCCAGTCCCGCCGAGTGGCTAGAGACGGTACGTCCGTTCGGCATTCGCGTGAAAGAGCTGGTGGCGGTGCTCGGCAGTCAGGTCGGAGGTCAGGGTTTCGAATGCGTCGTAGAGCGCGTCGTATGCGCGAAACACCTTGTCGACCGGGAAATTGCTGGCGAACATACACCGCTCGACACCAAACAGCTCGATGGTGCCCAGCACCAGTGGCCGGATACTGTCGGCCGTCCAGGCCGGGTCGAACATCCCGAAGCCGGACATCTTGACGCTGACGTTGGGCTGTTCGGCCATCAGCCGCATGGCTGCCCGCCAACGCTCGGTCCCCTCGGCGGTCTGGTCTCGCGGCATGCCGGTGTGGTTGATCACCATGGGTATGTTCGGATACGCCCGGGCGACTCTGGCGGCGTCCGCAAACTGGGACGGAAGCGCCTGGAGGTCGAAGAGCAGCCCGTGCTGGGCCAGGCGAGCGTAGCCTGCCTGCCAGCTGGGGTCTCGCAGATAGTCGTCGCGCTCGCATTGGTCGGGGTTGAGGATCTGGCGAATGCCGCGCAGATTCGGATACTGAGCGTGCGCCGCAAGCAGAGCGTCGATGCCCGGGTCCTGGAGCGGCGCGTACGCCACGATGCCGTGCGGAAATCCGTGCTGGTCCGCGATCGATTGCAGCCAGGCAGTTTCGTCCAGGGAATGGTTCCGATGGACCTCACCCTGAAGATGCACGGACTTGGTAAGTGAACGATTGGCTGCGTCGGCCAGGAAGTCCTCGAGCCCGTAGCGACGGAGGATGCGAGTATTCGGATCGGAGAGGCCTGGGTATGGGTACCGCTCAACGTCCCACAGGTGGTGGTGCGGATCGATCACCTGGTTACGGTACACAGGTATCGTACGCAGCGTGTGTGAGAGCGCTGGCACTCCCCAGAACATCTACGACGACGCCAGCTTCTTCGCTGGCTACTCGGGCCTCGAACGGTTCGGCGCCGGGTGGAAACGCGCCATGGAGCATGCCGATTTGTTGGCGCTGCTGCCGGCGGCGGCCGGTCTGCGGGTGCTCGATCTTGGGTGTGGGGCCGGCCAGCTGGCGCACCACCTGGCCGAGACGGGGGCGACTCAGGTGGTGGCCGTCGACGTTTCCGAGCGGATGCTGGCGCTGGCTCGAACGGACTGGGCGCATCCAAACGTGCGGTACGAACGTGCGGCCATCGAGGACGTGGCGTTTGCGGCAGCCCGGTTCGACCTGGTCGTAAGCTCGCTCGCCTTCCACTACGTGGACGACTACGCCGGCCTGGTCGAGCGCATCGCCGGCTGGCTGGTGCCTGGCGGCGTGCTGGTCTATTCAACCGAGCACCCCATCTTTACCGCGCGCCTGCCGGGTGAGGGCTGGGTGCTGGATGCCGGCGGCCGGCGTACGCGCTGGGGCATCGACGGCTACGCAGACGAAGGTGCGCGCCAGGAGGACTGGTTCGTGGCGGGCGTGCGAAAGGTCCACCGCACGCTGTCCACCCTGATCAATGCGCTGGTGGACGCCGGGCTGGTCGTCGAGCGGGTGGTGGAGCCCGTTCCGAGTGAGGACAGGCTGCGCACCGACCCGAACGCCCACGACGAGCGGCGCAGGCCGATGTTCGTGTTGTTCAAAGCCCGCAAACCTGACACCAATTGAACGGCATCGAAAGCGACGCAATGCATCTGACCAGGCGCCCTTACGTTGGCAAGATGGACCTGCCCCCTGTAGTCGACCTCATCCAGGCCGCACCACCCCTCAGCCGGCATCTCATCGACTTCCCGTGGCGACTTTGCTCGCCAACACTGCAAACACCAGCGGATGCCCGCGTGTGGACGGAACCGGACGGAACCCTTGTCGGCTTCGCGGCGTGGCAGAGCACATGGGCAGCGCTTGATTTCTATGTTCGTCCGGGCCGCTCGCGGCAGGCGGTCGAGGAGGGAATCTTCGACTGGGCGTCGGAGCGGTTCCGGGCCCTCGACATCGAACGTGGGCATGCACTGCGGTATTGGGCAGAAGCGAGCGAACACGACTCCGAGCGCCTCGCACTGCTTGCCGACCGCGGGTACACCCTGGACGACGAGTATGTCTACGTCATGCTGAGTCGCACGCTGGTCGAGCCGCTCCCGCGTCCAGCTCCACCTGACGGGTTCGTCATTCGTCCTCTGGCGGGCAGTGACGAAGTAGCCAACTACGTAAAGTTGCACCGGCGCGCTTTTGCGAGTACGTCCATGACCACCGCCTGGCGGGCAGGTACCCTGCGCATGCCTCAGTACCGGTCCGAGCTGGACCTCGTGGTCATCGCGCCCGATAGCCGCTTGGTCGGCTTCTGCATTGGGTGGCTCGCGCCAGCACAGCCCGCGGTGCAAATTGAGCCAGCCGGAGTCGATCCCGATTTTCAGCGACTGGGGCTCGGTCGTGCCCTGCTGTTCGAGCTATTCCAACGGTGTAAGGCACTCGGTGTGGAGCGCGTGTTCGTCGAGACCGATAGCGGTCGTTGGTCAGCACGCCACGCGTACGAAGCAGCTGGCTTCCGGCCGGCTTACCAATCGCTGCGCAAGGGGAAGTTGTTCTCGACCCCGTAGCGACTGGCCTGGGATTGTTTAGCCTTTGACTGCGCCCGAGGTAAGCCCCTGGACGAAGTAGCGCGAGAGCAGACCGAACAAGACCACGACTGGCACTGACGCTACCACCGAGCCGGCCATCACCAGGCCCCAATCAACCGAGTGCTCACCAAAGAACGAGGTCAGTCCGACCGGAATGGTCCGCATAGCCGTCGAATTCATGAACGTGAGCGCGAAAAAGAACTCGTTCCAAGCGAGCAGGAAGACATAAATGGCCGTGGCGGCTAGACCCGGAACCGCCAGCGGCAGGGTTATACGCCACAACGCTCCGAGCCGCGAGGATCCGTCGATCATGGCTGCCTCTTCGAGCTCGACTGGGACGGAGTTGAAGAAACCGATCAGCAGCCACGTCGCGATCGGCAGCCCGAAAACGAGATACGTAATGATCAGCGACCAGTACGTGTTGGTCAGCTTCAGGTTGGTCCACAGGATGAATAGCGGAATGACCACCACAGCGACAGGGAACAGCTGAACGAACAGGAAGATCGTCGAGAGCGCTTGGCTACCCGGAAACGGGAACCGCGAGAAGCTGTACGCCGCCAGGGCCGCAAACGTCAACGCCACCACCGTGGTCGCCGATGCGACGACGACGCTGTTCTGAAACCAGGCTGGGAACGACCCGCGCATGAGCCGATCGAAGTTGTCCAGGGTGGGTGCGGTCGGCACCCACAGCGGCGGCGCACGCAGTAGCTGATCCGGCGTTTTCACCGACGAGGCAAGCAACCAGTAGAACGGGAACAAAATGGCGGCCGTGAACCCGACCAGCACTCCATTCAGAAGCCAGTTGCCGACACGCCGCTGCACACGTGCATTCACGCTTCACGACTCCGCAGCCGCAGCGCGCGCGCATAGATCAGGATCGCGATCGCCATAAGTACCGCAAAGAAGGTCGCCAGGGCGGCTGCTTCGCCGAAGCGAGTGAACTTGAACGCGGTCTCCCAGATGAAGATGGGCAGGATCTTGGTTGAGTCGATTGGCCCGCCTTCGGTCAAGGCGTACACGAGCGTGAAATTGTTGAAATTCCCTACGAACGAGAGAATGGAGGTAATCGTCAACACGATGCGCAAATTGGGCAATGTGATGTATTTGAAGAGCTGCCAGTTGCCGGCTCCGTCGATACGCGCCGCCTCATACGACTCTGGCTCGATGGCCTGTAGCCCGGCCAGAATCATAATCATCCAGAACGGGAACCCACGCCAGATGTTCGCAACCATGACGGCACCCAGGGCGGTGCTCGGATCCCCGAGCCAGTTCTCGTTTTCGGGAAACAGCCCGAGCGGTCCGAGCAGAATGTTTACTACGCCAAACTCGGAGTGGTACAGCCAGCGCCAGATGACGCTCGTCACCACCGCCGGCATCACCCAGGGTACCAGCAGCAGGCCACGAAAGAGGCCGCGGAATCTGAATTTGCGGTTGACCAGCAAGGCAATCGCGACACCCAGCAGCGCCTCGCCCACGACCGAGCCCAGCGCCCACGTGAGCGAGACGCCGAGCACGGTCCCGAACTGCGGGATTTGAAAGATGGCGCGATAGTTCGCGAACCCCACGAACGGACGCGACTGAGACGCCAGCGTGTCCTGGAGAAAAGAGATTCGGATGCCGTCCACCAAAGGGTAGACGAGAACGAGCGCGAACACGGAAAGCGCCGGTGCAAGCAGCAGGTAGGGGTAGACTTTGCGGTAGGTGAACCGTCGGTCGCGGCGGGCGACCGACGGTACGGCGCTCACACCGCTGGACAGCCGCATCCGCTGCCGATGCCCGACGCCACGTACCGGGGCAGAATCCGCTCGTTTACGTCCTTGGCAAAGGCTTTGCCCGCCTGATCCGCGGTCTGTTGGCCGAGGAGCATCGACTGGAGGACCTTGTACAGCGACGTCGAGATCTCCGCTCCGGCGGCCATGGTCGGGACTGGCTTTCGGGCGAACGGCATGGTGTCCCAGAACGGCTTGTACCAGGGGTCATTGAAGGGCGCGAAGGTGGTCGACGAACGCCGGGTCGGCATCGCGCTGGCGGCCTCCTGCGCAATGTTCTCTGGCGTGTGGTAATGCGCTAGCAGCTTCTGGGCCGCGTCCTGAACCTTGCTCGCCGTCCAGATCGACTGCAGCCAACCGCCCTGGCACGTGCCGGGGTGCTTGTCCTTCGGATACGGCACGACCGACACGGAGAAATCCTGGCCGAACGTGAGCTGGGGGTTATTCCGCTCGATATTCCCCCGCGCCCAGGGGCCGCCTGGAAACATCGCAATCTTGCCCTGCGCGAACAGCGAGTAGGTGGCATTCTGGTCGTCCGTCGAAGCACTTGGTTGCGTGACCTTGTACTTCGTCGTTAGCTCCTGCCAGTAGGTCGCGCCCGTGATCCACTCGGGCTGGTCGGTCAGCGCTTTCGTCAGATCGTCGCTGATAATCTTGCCGTCGTTCTGAACGAAGAAAGCCGAGAACTGCTCGCAGATCATGAAGCCCTGATTGCCACCCTGGACGCCCCAGCCGTAGACACCGTTCTTGGTGACCTTTGTGGCCACGCCCACCAGCTCGTCCCAGGTCTGGGGTGGCTGGCTGACGCCGGCTTCCTTGAGGATGTTCATGTTCCACCACAGCCCGCGGCAATCGGCCGTGATCGGGAGCGCCCACAGCTTGTTGTCGACATAACAGGTTTGGAGCTTGCCTTCGTAATAGTCTTTCAGATCAAGCTTGACATCCTGAACGAACTGGTCGAGCTGGACGAGATAGCCGCCCTTGGCCAGTTGGGGAAAAGAGTCGGACACCTCGGACGCGTCTGGCGGCGTACCCGCCCGCGCGGCCGTGACCAGTTTGGTGTCCAGGTCGACGAATGCCAGGTGCTCGGTAACGACCTCGATGCTCGGGTTGGCCTCCATGAACGAATCGATGACGACCTTGTTGTCCTTCCAGCTCTGCGTCTCAGGCTGGAGCTGGGTCCAGTACTTCAGCTGGGTAGTGCGTCCGGTAGCGTTGGCTGATGCGCTGGTTGCCACAGCCTCGGCCGCGCTGGTGGGGACCGACCCGGGTGGCTGGGTGGATGCTGTCGGCTGGCTCGACTCGGCAGTCTGGCCGGCTGGACCCGGCCGGCTCGAGCATGCCTGCAGCCAGACCGCGACGGTCACGCTGCTCAAGCTCAGGAAATGACGCCGCGAGAACACCGTCGAGACCATCTCACCTGTCCCCCTCCAGCCCAGTGTATGCCAGGCCAAAGGTACTCGGTCGGTGGCCTGGAAGTCGCACGCAGGTGCCATGTGCCCGGCGCGGGAGCCTGGTGGCGTTGAAAGGCGATCTACGCACACTCCGACGCCACGGTTATTCTCCGATCGTGCCGTCCAGAAGCTCGCGCGTGGCGTCCGCATGACCCGCATGGCGCGCTGTCTCGTTGATCAAATGCATGAGCACCCAGCGAAGGTCCGTACCCTCCTGGCGTTGGCAAGGCTGCGCGAGCGAGCGCATCGCTCGCACCGCGGCGTTGGTCGCGGCGGCTCGGGCTCGGTAGGCGGCAACCGCCGCCGCGACACGCAGCTCGGCGCCCGGGGAGAACTCACTCTCGCTTCGGCTGACCTTCTCGCCGAGCATTCCGCCGTCAATCCACCTCCACTCGACGTGGGTGAGGTGGTTGACAATACCCAGTAGTGAGATCAGATGGTCGTCCGGTCTCCAGCGACCCTGTGCCTCGTCGAGACCCTCGATCTTCCGCAGTACCGCACCCCTAAGATAGTCCAGCCAGCTGAGCAGCAACTCTCGCTCGTCGGCATTGCCACTGGGAAGATCGATGTCCTGGGCAGTCGACACGGTTCCAGGGTACGCCACGTTCACTCCAGCCGTGCGCACCGTATCGGACGTCGGTCCTCGCGCTTGCCACGAAACGTTAACTGCGCATCATGGCCGCTCGACCTGCAAAGGCGTTATCGTAAGGCGGCTATAGATCTTAGTAGCGCAGCTATAAACTTTGTTTATGGAAATGGGGCCAGTTGAATGGACTTGGCAATCGGCATTGGAGGCGCGGCGGGTCAGGGTATTGCCACGCCAGGCGACATCCTGGCCCGCATCTTCGTGCGCCGCGGCCTCCACCTGAACACCTACAACGCCTACCAGTCCATCGTTCGGGGTGGTCACATCTTTTTGACCTTGCGAACGAGCGACCGACCCGTCTTGAGCACCGGCGACTCGCTCGACATGCTCCTGACCTTGAATCAGGACACGATGGATCGCCATCTCAAACTGATGGGCAGCGGGTCAATCGTTCTGTACAACGCTGACAAGATCCAGCCGGGCCCGGTCGCCGATGGCGTGCAGTTGTGCCCGTTCTCGGTCAAGGAGCTTGCGCCCAAGGCGAAAGGCGACCTGGTGCAAAATACGGTCGCCCTGGCCGCGGCCCTGAATCTGCTGGGTGTGGACTTCAGCACGCTCGAAGACATTCTGACCTTCCAGTTTCAGCGCAAGGGCCAGGCCCTGGTCGACGAGAACGTGGGAGTCGCCAGAGCAGGCTACGACTACGCCGCGGCTCACTTCCGACATGGCTTCAGCCTGCCCGAGGCGGTGGGTAAACCGCTGGCTTTTGTCGACGGCAATTCGGCGCTGGCGATGGGCGGCGCTGCGGCCGGCGTCCGCTTCTACGCTGCGTACCCGATGAGCCCGTCCACGGGTGTGCTGCACTGGTTTGCGCGGCACGCTCGCGAGCTGGGGATTATGGTCCGCCAGGTCGAAGACGAGCTTGGCGTCATCAACATGACCATCGGTGCAGCACACGCCGGTTGTCGCGCCATGTGCGCCACCTCGGGCGGCGGTTTTGCGCTGATGACGGAGGCGCTGGGAGCGGCTGCCATGTTCGAGCTGCCACTGGTGTGCATCGACGTCCAGCGCGCAGGTCCGGCGACCGGTGTGCCGACCAAGACTGAACAGGGTGACTTGTGGCAGGCGCTGGGCGCGGGCCAAGGCGACTACCCCAGAATCATCGTTGCCCCGACCACGATTCCGGACTGCTATCGAACCGTGCCCGAGCTGTTCAATCTGGTCGACAAGTTCCAGTGTCCGGGCATCGTGCTCTCGGATCTGCTGATCTCCGAGGGCCGCTCGAGCATCGATCCGGCTGAGCTGGACTTCAATGTGCCCATTGAACGCGGCGAGATGATTGGTCTGAACGGCCATACACCGGAGCTGAACGGCACCCCCTACAAGCGCTATGAGTTCACCGACAGCGGTATTTCGCCGCGCGCCATACCTGGCACGCTGGGCTACGTGCACGTGGTTGCCACCGACGAGCACGACGAGGAGGGTGGGCTCATCAGCGACGAGTTCACCAACCCCCACAAGCGCCAGGCCATGCACGAAAAGCGCATGCGCAAGATGGATGGCATGCTGTCGCTCATCGGGCCACCGCAGCTGTTCGGCGCCCCCGACGCGGAGGTGACGCTGGTGGGCTGGGGATCGACCGAGGGCGTGATTCGCGAGGCAATCGAGAAACTCGCACATGAGGAACACGTGGTCGCCAACAATTTGCAGATCAAGTGGCTCGTTCCCTTGCATGCCGAGCAGATTCTGGCCACACTCAACGCCACTCGGAAGGTGATCATCGTCGAGAACAATTACAGCGGCCAATTTGCCCGCTATCTTCGCTCCGAGACCAGCTTTGTCCCCAACGGCTACATTCGCAAGTACGATGGAGAGCCGTTTATGCCGCACCACATCGTGGAGGGCGTAAAGCAGGTGCTGGGGCAGGTCACTCGTCAATACGTGCCAGTGCACGAGATCCTGGTGTAGGAAAAGGGACACACAATGATTGCTGAGATCGAGCCCAAGCAGACGCTGAGCGTCAAGGACTTCAAGGGCCATGCAGACCCCGACTGGTGCCCCGGCTGCGGTGACTTCGGCGTGCTGCACGCGCTGAAACAGGCCATAGCCGAGTTGGGGTTGCACCCAAGTGAGGTGATGACGATCAGCGGCATTGGCTGCTCGTCCAATCTGCCCGGCTACATCAACACGTACGGCATGCACACCCTGCACGGCCGGGCACTTGCGGTAGCGACCGGCGCCCAGCTAGCCAATCACCGCCTGAAAGTCATCGTCACCGGTGGAGATGGTGATGGCTACGGGATCGGCGGCAACCACTTCCTGCACACCATGCGCCGCAACGTGGACCTCACCTACGTCGTCATGGATAACCAGGTGTACGGCCTCACAACTGGCCAGGTGTCACCCACCAGTATCAAAGGGATGAAAACCAAGAGCACTCCGTTCGGGAGTGTGGAAAATCAGATCAATCCGATCCCTCTGGCGATCGTGGGCGGCGCGACCTACGTAGCGCGCGGCTTTACTGGCCAGGTTCGACATCTCACTGAGCTCATCAAGGGTGGCATCCAGCACCGGGGATTTTCGCTCATCGACACATTCAGCCCGTGCGTCACCTTCAACCGCGATAACACGCACGAGTTTTTCAAGCAGCGCACGCAAAAGCTCGAGGACCAGGCTCATGATCCGACGGATTTTTCGCGGGCCATGGAGCGGGCCTACGAGTGGGGTGAAAGCATTCCCATTGGCCTGTTCTGGAAACGGGACGACCTGCCGTCGCTCGACCAACTCGAGCCAGTCCTGGACGACGAAACGCCACTTGCGCGACGGCCTCTGGGAGTAGATGCTGAGACGGGTCGGGCGCTGGTACGGGAGCTGATGTAGCAGCGGCTACGCTACTCGAGGGAGGGTACACGCATGGAGAAGGTCCGAGCCGCGGCAACGGTGCCATGGCAGGCAGCGGTCGACTTTGCAGCCGAGGCATTTGCGGCAACGGGTGTGCCCCAGGCTGATGCCCGCAAGGCCGGCGAGGCGCTCGTGGATGCTGACCTGCACGGCACGGTCACCCACGGGTTGAAGAACCTGCGCAACTACGTTTCGGGCCTACTCGACGGGCGGATCAACCCGCGGCCGAACATGCACGATGTGGGTGGTGGCAAGGCTGCGCGCGTCATCAGTGCTGACAACGGGCTCGGCCATGTCGCTGGCCACGTGGGTATGGAGCGGGCGATCGAGCTGGCGCGCGAATACGGGGTGGGCACGGTCATGGTGCGTGACAGCAACCACTACGGCGCGTCCGGTTACTGGGCGCGTTTGCCACTGCAGCACAACATGATTGGGTTCGCCTTCACCACGGCCTCGGCGCGGATTGCCCCGTGGGGTGGCAAGGCGGCGCTGGTCGGCAACAATCCGCCGGCCTGGGCAGTCCCATCGCGGGTCGTGTCGCCGAACGCTGGTTTATCGCCAGCCGATACGGAGTCCATGTTCTTGGACGTTGCATTGAGCGTCGTGGCTGGCAACCGCCTCGACATCTACCGCCGGCGCGGGGAGCCAATTCCGGTTGGCTGGGCGCTCGACCGAGAGGGCGAGCCGACCACCGATCCAGTCGAAGCCAACCGCGGCGGCACCTACGCGCCACTGGCCGACTACAAGGGCTCGGGCATTGCCATCCTGCTGTCGGCGATCACCTCGTTTCTGGCCGGTGCGAGTTTTGACGACCAGCGCCCGCAGACTGGCAACACGAACCACTGGTTCGCCGCCTATGACATCGCACAGTTTGTGGAACCGGAGAAGTTCACCTCGGAGGTGCGCGGGGTCCGCGAGCGGGTGCAGCACAACCCACTCCGGCGCGGCTTCGAGCGGGTGCTGGCGCCGGGCGACCTGGAGAACGAAAAAGCCCAGCTCCACCAGCGCCAGGGGATCCCGTTCGAGCAGTTCACCCTCGACGACCTGGACTGGGTAGCCGAGCACACCGGCGTCCCGCTCAAGTTCAAGTCCAACGGTAGCCATAGCTGAGCGCTAGGTGGAGCATCCCGGAAAGTCCGGGCCGGTCAGGCAGCACGACTCACGCGGCCGGCTGGCTCTTGGTGTAGGCCAGGATCGTGCAAGCGGCGCTCGAGCTCCTGCCAGGTGAATGTCCAGGCGAATGGCTTGCCAAGCGCAGAGGAAGCGCTCGCCCGAGGCCGTGATGCGCCGCTCCACCTCTTTGAGGTGAGCGCGGACATTCGGCGTCACGTCTTTGCGCTGGATGATCGAAAAGTCTCGAACAGCGTCCGTAAGCAGGCAGCTTCGACAACTGAGCGCTTCGGGCTGGCGAATCAGTCGGCGGCGACCTTCAGCTTGGGCAGCGGCCGTTTTACCACCGTCGGTGCGGGCTCCCAGGATTCGGGAGTTCAGCGTCAAACAACTCTCAGCCGATGCCGCGCCGCGCTCCTGGGCTGGCTCGCATCCAGCTTGGCGCGCCGTGAGTCAGACGTGGATGCGGCTCACGTCCGCTTTGCCATACCTAGGTCGGCGGAACCGGTCCGACGGCGCCGAGCGCTGTCAGCGCGCTAGAGTCAGTGGCGAACGTTGCCTGGTCGACGCCGCACAGGCCCTCTCCAACCGGAGCAGCTCTGCCCGAACCCAGCGTGTCGCACCGAAAGGGCTGTCCAGGCGCCGCGTCGGCTCAAAGAGTTCGGAGTGATCGCACGACCAGGGCCGCCAGCCGCAGGCGAACCGTTTGCGGGTTGAGCGAGTGTCTATTGCCGGCAGCCTTTGCGTTGGCCTCGGGGATGTACGCGCCGCCGATAGACGGACGCCTGATACATCCAGTTGTCAGCCGCGGTTCATCCTTCAGTCTTCAGGAAACACCTGGTTGAGGGGCGGCTGGCCGGAAAGGACGCGGACTACCTCCTCGGCCTGCTTGGTTCGATTGTCGATCGCGCCCTCGACGGAAATTCCGGCGACGTGCGGGGACGCGATGAAGTTGGCGCAGCTGAGCAACGGGTGATCCACAGGTGTCGGCTCGTGCTCCCAGACGTCGCAGGCTGCGCCTTCGAGGACGCCCGCGTTCAACCCCTCGGCCAGCGCCAGCTGATCCAGGACCGCGCCGCGGGCGGTATTGACCAGTAGCGCGGTGGGCTTCATCAGCCCAAGCTCACGCTGGCCGATCATGTGGCGCGTCTGCCTGGTAAGTGGGACGTGGATCGAGATCGCGTCAGAGCGCGCCAACAAGTCCTCGAGACCGACCGCCTCCACGCCCGCGGCCGCGAACGCTTCCGGTGCCACAAAGGGGTCGCAGGCGAGCACCTCTCCAAACAGGGCGCGCGCGCGGGCCGCGAATTGTCGGCCGATCCGACCCAGGCCAATGACCCCGGCAGTCTGTTTGGTCAGCCGACGCATTGCTACTTGCCCGGGTGCCCCACGCCACTGGCCATGGCGTAACGCCCGGTCGTAATGAACGACCTGGCGCTTGAGGGCCAGGATGAGCGATAGCGCGTGGACGGCTACCTCTTCGCTGCCGTAGTCCGGAACGTTGCACGCTGGAATCCCGCGCTCGGCGAATGCCTGCAGATCGAAGTTTTCGTACCCAACGCCTGAGCGCACCGCGACCTTCATACGTGGTGCCGCCTGGACTGCCCGACGATCCACCGGCATGCGAAAGCAAATCACCGCGTCAGCCTGGCTGAGGTGGCGCTCATACGCATGCCAGTCGATAGCGTTGTGGTTCAGGCGAGCATCGACAATGTCCGCTCCGATCGCACCATACAGGCGATCTTCGATGCTGAAGTCATCCGAGTAATCACCACGATCCGTGTACAAGACGAGAAATTCAGCCATCGCTCATGTTGTACACGCGGCTGTCACTTCAGGATGGTCGCGGTTGCCACTCCACACAGGGTCCCGTCCTGATTGTGGACCGCGAGGTGGCATTTGCGACGGGCATGCTCGGAGACGTCTGCGTAGCCACTGACCGTGACCTCGTAGCCGGCCCGAATCGGCCGAATGCCCTTGTACTCAAGCTTCGCACCGGGCTGCAGGAGCGCGTCAGGTCCATGCGCGCGCTCGAGCACTTCCGAGCAGTAGGCCGCGGTGGCCACGCCCATGTTCACGGTGCTGCCAAAGATCGTGCGTCGGGCAAACTCGGGATCGCTGTGAAGGCTATGGTGGTTGGCCCTCGCTCGCACGCGCGTCAGCGCCGCGTACTGATCGATCGCCTCCTGCGACTCCACCTTCGTGAGCACCGGCAGGGCCTCGGCGCCATTTGGCAGAGCCGTGGACTCAGGCGTCGGTGGGCTGGGTGTCGACGTCCCGTTCGGGCCGCTCGCGGCCTGCCGCCAGATGATGGTGTATGTGTACTCGACCACGCGTACGCCACGCGCAGTGTGCGCGTTCACGCGCCAGGTGATGAACTGGTTGCCGCGCCGTTCGTACTTGTCGTCCAAACGGACGACCGACGTGATTTCGTCGCCTGGCCGGATTGGCCCCTCGAAGGACACCTCTGACTTTGCGTACGGCGTGGCTCGATCTGCCTTTTCCTCAGGCGAGGCATAGCCCCGCGCATGCATGACCTCGTTGCGGCGCTGCGGCGCGCACATGAACACGAAGGTCGGCGGAGCGACGATGTTGCCGAACGCTCCGCGCCGAGCCACATCTCGATCCAGGTAGAGCGGGTTGTCATTGCGAACCGCAGCGCAGTAGTTGGCGATCATCTCTTCGGTTACCTTGACCGTCAGCGGCGGCGCCGCATCGCCTATCCTGGCGACCTCCCACTCGTACAAGGGCATGCGCTCGATGTGCTCGAAACTCAGCGGCTCGACCAGCAGCGCGCCATCGGCCACGTCTATCTCACTCATACCTGAACCTCCCGCCGCACCCCAGTTTGCGGCGTCATTCCTATGAATACGCCGTGTTGGTTTTCGTACCCGACAAGGAGTCCGGCGACGCCATCGTCGACGTCATACCTCGGGCAACGGCGCGCGTATAGACACGGCGGAGCGTATCCGGATAGTCTCGATTTTGCAACTGCGTTTCACATTCGAAGCGCGCTGTGCGGACTCCGGGAGGTGACGTCATGTCAGGTTCTGAAGCGCTTCGATCGACCGAGCTTCTGACACGGCGGGTCCTGCTCAGGCGTGTGGCGGTCGGTGTGGCCAGCTCGGGCATGGTGGCCGCGTTGTCAGCGTGTGGCGCGCCCGTTCCGGCGGCCGCGCCAGCTGTGCCGGTGGCCACCGCCGCGGCCTCTACAACTGTGGCCGCAGCTGCTGCCCCCGCTAACACTCTGCCCGCCCTGGCCAGCCAGCCCGCCGCCGACAAGCCGAAGCGTGGCGGGACGCTGCGCGCGGTGGTGGTCAATGACTTCACCACCATGTGGCCGACCCTCGCGACTGGGCCAACTGCCGCCATGTGTTACGACTGGCTGGTCCGGTGGCGGAAAGGTGCGGATGGGCGATGGGGCCCAGTGCCGGGCCTGGCGGAGTCCTGGGAGCTGGGCGATACCACTGCTACGTTCAAACTTCGTCGCGGCGTCAAGTTCCACGACGGCTCGGACCTGAACGCCGAGGCGGTGGCGTGGAACGCCCAGCAGTGGATGCAGAACCCCAAGTCTCTCGCACGCGACACGCTGCTGGGGGTCGACGACAAGAATCCAGCCACGGTGGTGGACGACTATACGCTCAACATTAATCTGGGCGGGGCAAATGGCGCGCTGCTGGCAGCGCTCAGCGACGCCTCCCGCAATACGGGCATCGCCTCCAAGGCAGCCTTTGACAAGCTGGGCGCCGACGGGTTGAACCTGCACGCGGTGGGCACCGGCCCGTTTGTCTTCGAGCAGTTCCAGAGCGGCTCTCAGCTCGTGGTCAACCGAAACGACAGCTACTGGGATAAAGATGCGGAGGGTAGTCCGCTGCCGTATCTCGACAAGATCGTGTATCGCTTTGTACCCAATGATTCGGTCCGATTGACCGAAATGCGCTCGGCCAACGCCGACATCACCGACACCATTCTTGGGCGGGACGCGATCACCGCCAGGAGCGACTCGAGCCTTGCCTACTTCGAGGACGCGACGCTTGGCCAACGCTATCGCTTCTTCTTCAATGGTCAGAAGGGTCCGTTCAAGGACAACCTGAAGCTGCGCCAGGCGGTGAGCTACGCCATCGACCGCGACGCCATCGCCAAGGCGGTCGGCGCGGGTGTGGGCGTGCCGCAGAAGTATGATCTGACCAAGGGCGTCATCGGCTACGACGAGTCGGCCCCGTTTTACAGCTTCGATCTCGACAAGGCCAAATCCCTGTTTGCTGAGTCCGGTGCCCCGAGCGGCCTGCAGATTGACCTGGTGGTGATCACGCGTGAGGCCGACCAGCTGCAAGCGCAAATCATTCAGCAGATGCTCGAAAACCTTGGCATCAAGGCGCAGATTTCTGCTCTGGAGCGCGTCGCCTGGGGTGATCGGGTCCGCAAGCAGAATGACTTTGACATGGGTACGCAGCGGACGGGAACCGCGGTCGATCCGGACCAGTTGTCGCTGTCATGGGCAAGCGCTGGACCGGCGGCGTATATCCGGGCGAATGGCCCCGAGATCGATTCCATTCACACCCAATTCGACCTGGGTCGAAGCACGTATGAGGCCCAGAAGCGACAGCAAATCTATAAGGATCTTCAGACCCAATGGTTCAACTCCGCGTGGTGGGGCTTTCTGTGGCTCCAACCACAGAACTATGTCCTGAGCAAACGCGTGAAGAGCACGCCTGGCTTCCTGTCACCACAGTCCCCCACCTTCCTGGATCTCTGGCACGAAGAGCTGCTGTGGCTCGACGCGTAGCATGCCAGGTCCGTTAGCTGGCATCCGCGTGCTCGATTGCACGCTAGCGCTGGCCGGTCCGTATTGCGGGCTGGTGCTGGCCGACCTCGGCGCGGATGTGATCAAGATCGAGAGCCCCGACCCCAAGGCCCGCACGGAGGGCGGCCTGGCCGCGTACCGTGGCGAAAACGGCCACTTCCTGATTGCGAATCGTAACAAGCGCGGCCTGACCCTGGACCTGAAGCAGAAGTCTGCTCGCGATATTTTGTATCGGCTGGTGCGGACCTCGGACGCGTTTATTCAGAATTACCGGCCGGGTGTCATGAAGCGGCTGGGCTGTGACTGGGAGACCCTGCGCAGCATCAATCCAGGGCTGGTGTATTGCTCCATCTCCGGGTTCGGCCAGGGCAGTCCGTACGCGGACTTCGCCGGGTTCGACTTGATCGCACAGGGCATGAGTGGCCTGATGAGCGTGACCGGAGATCCGGATTGCGGTGAACCGGTCAAGGTCGGCACGCCGGTGTGTGATATGGGCGCGGGCATGTACGGCGCCCTGGGCATCGTCTCGGCGCTACTGCATCGCACGACGAGCGGAGTCGGACAACACGTCGAGTCGACGCTGCTGGACGCGCCCATCTCGTGGCTGACGTGGCGGGCTGCCGAATACTGGGGCACCGGCGAAATCCCGGAGCCGCAGGGTAGCGGGCGCGCGGCCTACCGCGCCTTCAAGTGCGCCGACGATCGGTGGGTCAATATCGGCCCGTCGAATCGGCTCTGGCCGGCAGCATGCCGGACCCTGAATGTGCCCGAGCTGGCCGACGATCCGCGCTTCGCGACGTCCACGCTGCGCGTGCACAATCATCGGGAGTTGTCGGCGCTACTCCAGGCAGAATTTCTGAAACGGCCGTCGGACGAGTGGATCGAACGTTTCCAGACGGCGGGCATCCCTGTCGGTCCGATCAAGAACGTGGCCGAGATACTCGACGACCCGCACGTGCGGGCGCGTGAGATGGTGGTCGAGGTGGACCATCCGGTGATCGGTCGCATGAAAACACTGGGGGTGCCGATCAAGCTATCAGAGACACCCGGGGCAGTCACACGCGCAGCACCCACGCTTGGCCAGCACTCGGATGAGATCCTGAGCGAAATCGGGTATTCGCCAGCCGAGATCGCCGAGTTCCATGCTGCCCAGGTGGTGTAGTACGAGACGCAGCGCCGTCTGAGGCAAGGCGACATTCATGCGTGAGTACATTGTGCGGCAGGTTGGCGGGATGATCCCGGTGCTTTTCATCGTCAGCATGATCTCGTTCGGGCTGCTGTACGTGTTGCCAGGTGATCCCGCAGCCGCGATCCTGGGCGAAAACGCGGGAAATCCCGCCACCTACCAGGCGCTCAGACGCGACCTGGGACTCGACCGACCACTCTGGCTGCAGTACGCCGATTGGTTGGGGCGACTGGCGCAGGGAGACCTCGGAAAGTCCATCCGCACGGGCGAGCCAGTAGCCGCCGTATTGATGCAACGCATCCCCACGACGCTGTACGTCGGCTTTGGGGGTCTGCTGGTTGGGTTGCTCATCGGGCTGCCAGTGGCCATCGTGTCAGCGCTCAAGCCGGGCAGCAAGCTCGATCTAGCGACGACGGTGTTCGCGCTGGGTGGAGTGGCGATTCCCAGTTTCTGGCAGGCGCTGATCTTCATCTATGTTTTTGCGCTGGTGCTGCGGTGGCTGCCGCCGAGCGGGTACACGCCGTTCTTCACCGACCCCGGCCTGAGCGTGCGCATGTTGATCATGCCAGCCGTCGTGCTGGGGACGCACTCGGCCGCGGTGATCATGCGCCAGGGCCGGTCGGCCCTGCTGGAGGTGCTCGAGCAGGAATACGTGGTCGTCGCGCGGGCCAAGGGTCTGCGCGAACAACAGGTGGTGCTGCTGCACGCGCTCAAGAACGCGATGATCCCGATCGTCACGATTCTCGGGCTTCAGGTCGGCAACCTTGTCGCTGGCGCAGCCATCACCGAGACAGTATTTGCGATTCCGGGCGTCGGGCGCGCAGCGGTCGACGCGATCTTCTTCCGAGACTTTCCGGTACTCCAGGGAGCGGTCGTGATCCTGACGATTGCGGTCATGCTGGCAAATCTTGTCTCCGACCTGGCCTATGCCTACTTCGATCCACGGATTCGCTTCACGTAACATGGCCTCTTCTCCGTCAGCCATCGTCCTCCCCAGCGCCACTGCGTCGGTCTCGAGTCAGCCAGTTCGCGCCAATCCAATTCGTCGGTTTTTCCGCCAACTGCTTGCGACGCGCCTGGTGCCCGCGGGGATGCTGGTGCTGGGGGTGGTGCTGTTCTGCGCCGTGTTTGCCGATCTGATCTCTCCGTATCCGCCCAATCTGCAGGACTATACGCAGCTGACGATGCCGCCCTCCTCGCGACACTTGCTCGGCACCGACGATATTGGCCGCGACGTGCTGTCCCGAGTAATTTACGGGTCGCGAGTTTCACTCCAGGTCGGCATGATCGCGGTTGGCATCGCACTGACGTTCGGCGTGTCGTTCGGTCTGGCAGCGGGCTATCTCGGTGGCCCAGCCGGCACGCTGATCATGCGTCTGATGGACTCCATCCAGGCGTTCCCGTCGCTCATCCTGGCGCTTGCGATCACCGCCGCGCTCGGGCCGAGCATCGGCAACGCGATGATCGCTATCGGCATCACCACCATGCCGCTCATCGCCAGGCTGACCCGCGGGCAGACGCTGTCGGTGCGAGAGCGGGAGTATGTCACTGCGTCCCGCGTGCTGGGCGCCTCGTCCGTGCGCATCATCGTCAGACACGTGTTTCCGAATATCACCAGCCCGATTATCGTCCAGGCCACGCTGCTCGTGGCGGGCGCAATCGTGACCGAAGCCGCGTTGTCGTTCCTGGGCGTGGGCGCCAGGCCACCCACGGCCACGTGGGGCTCGATGCTGCGTAGCGGCTCTCAACTCCTCGAGGCCGCACCCTGGCTCGCGTTCGCGCCAGGCATCGCGATCTTCGCGACGGTGCTGGCGTTCAACCTCATCGGAGATGGCCTGCGTCGAGCGCTCGACCCGCGTCTTCAGCGGCGCCAGCACAGCTGAGGTGGTCGACTCGGAGCGGGCTGTCGCCACTCGACTTACACATCCGATCCGGGGGGGTCAGCGCGCTTTGAAGTGGGTGCGTCCCTATGGTCTTTGTCAAGGTGCAACGTGGTCCTCGGACGCGCTGCCAGCTGGTCGGCCTGAGGCGATGCGCGGGTTTGCCTGAGCGTCGTCCGGCAGTTGCTTGCCGATGTACTGCTT
>JBPCIO010000124.1:0-30497 GCA_051006215.1 Chloroflexota bacterium | reverse complement strand
TAGGAAATCGACATCCTGGTCCAACTCGGCCTTGCGCAGAAGCTCCTGAAGCGCGATCCTCAAATCCTCGGCCATCGGTGCTGGTTCTCCTTTTGGTGATCTCGACAATCCCAATGGGAACCATCCGATGGCCGTGCTTGTCAACGGTCTGTCACGAAAACCCACACGTCCGGGGACTCAACTCCGTCAATCCAAGGGCTGGGCCGCGCCTTCCAGTTGCATCGGCTCCTCGAAGTCTCGGCTAGGTTCAATTTGCTGAAAACACCATCCGGGATCTCGCACGCCTGCTGGCTCCGGGTAGACATCCAGATCCAGAAGCCTTCAAAGAGCCCGACCACCGACCGACGGCAGTTGTAGCCCTGCACAGCCTTGCTGCCATTGACAAAAGATTATCTTACGTACAAAATGAATTTGCTAATGAGAGACGTACTGCTCCTGGAGCAGACCGATCAGGCTGAGGCTTTGCTCAAGCCGCAGCCCATTGAGGTTTTGCGCCAGCTGGCCGAGCCTCGCACGTGTACCGAGGTCGCCCTGCGGCTCGGCCAGACGCCGCAGCGGGTCTACTACCACGTCAAACGTTTGGTCGCCGTGGGCCTGGTCAACCAGGTCTCGGAGCGCAAGGTGCGCGGCATCCACGAGGGCATCTATCAGGCCAGCGCCCGCTCGTACTGGGTGTCGCCTCGCCTGGTCGGCCGCATCGGCTTGCGCAAGGTTCAGGACGAGCTCAGCCTGGGCTATCTGCTGGACCTCATGGAGGACGTCCAGGCCGACATCGCCGCACTCGACCGGACCGTGCCCGAGTTGCCGTCGATAGGCGTTTCGGGCGAGATCCGCGTCCTACCGGAGCACCGTCAGGAGTTCCTGAACGACCTGCAGAGCGTGCTGCAGGACCTTTTCACCCGCTACGGCGGCGCCGAGGGTGATGCCTTCAAGCTCGCCGTGGCCTGTTATCCGAAAGGACAGGAGAAAGCACCCCGTGACTGAACCAATGATCCTGCGTGTCCGTCTTGCCGCTCCGATCCAGGCCGTCCGCCACGCGCTGACCGACGCCGCTTCGCTGCGGGTGTGGCTGGCCGAGCAGGCGGAGGTTGACCTGCCGCGCACGTATGCCTTCTGGGGGCGCTACACGCCTGAGGGCGAGGCGCCCCATCAGCGCCTGCTGCACGTCGACGACCACACGCTGCGTTTCAACTGGCTGCTGGACGGCGAAGATACCACGGTGCACATTGAACTCCAGCAGGAAGGCGCGGATTCGACCATCCTGACCCTCTCGCAGACCCACTTCGACATGCAGGAGGCGCTGACCGAGACCACCGTCCGCGGCGTCCTCTACACCTTCTGGGCACTCAGCCTGTCCAATTTGGCCGACCACCTGGAGGGCCGCGAGCTTACTGCCCGGTGTGACTTCACCTCGGCCGAGATGTGGGCGCAGTTCCTGATCGACGCGTCGCCGGAAAAGGTGTACGACTCGCTGATCGACTCCGACAAGGCTAGCCGGTGGTTCGGCTTTCCAATTGGCATCGAGCCGTGGGTGGGTGGGCGCTTTGCCATGGGCGGCCTCGAGTCTGCGCCGCCGGGAGTCTTTGCCGCCAGGATCGTCGCGCTGGAGCCCGGCCGCACGATGTCCGTCGATTGGGGCGACAACGGCATCGCCACCTGGGAGCTCGAGAACTCCAACGGCCAGACGCGACTCACCTTTGTGCAGAGTGGATTCACCACCCAGCGACCACCGTACGCCGGCTGGATGGGCACGCTGTCCGGCTTCGCCGCACTGCGTCGCTTCCACGAGAAGAACGACTGGCAGCCGATGTGGTTGGAGGTCGCCGTGGGCAGCCTCAGCAGCTGATCGCGATCGCGGCCATCAAGGCGCACTCGCGTCGAGCAGAATCCCGTCGGCTTGGATAACTCTATTCGGGGCCGACGGCGTCAAAGCCCGCCGGGAGGGAATCGACCGGCCCAGGAACTTCCCGGGGTTCTGTACTTCGCCAGCTAGCGAGCCCACCGCTGCCCAGCACGCTGAGCAGCCCCCCGGTCAACAGGATGGCGATGTGGCACCACGAACGCTTCGTCGCTGCCATGCCACTGTAATTCGAACCTTTTATGCGGTAGGCAAGGAGTATCCGGCCAGGCACGGGCTGTCCAGCCCACGACCCCTTCGCGAAGCAAGCGCGCTCGCCGCACGGAATGCGAGGCCCAGTGAAAACACTCAGAACGTTAAAACGTTAATCAGAGGAGAAGTGCAACGTGACGAACCCGTCGAGCGGACCGCGAATCAGTTTCCCAGCCATCGAGAAGGCATATGGCAAGCCAATCGGCGAATGGATGGAGATCATCGCGGCCTCGCCGCTGACCAAAAATTCGGAACTTATCGGCTGGCTCAAAACGGAGCACGGCGTAGGCCATGGGCATGCCATGGCTCTCGTGCACCGGCAAAAGGAGAACACCGAGCATGGCGGTGGCACAAGGAGCCGTCCTGTCACTGCTGCACCGGGCCTACCAGACGCGTAAGACGCGTAACCCGCGGGCGGGTGCTCGAGCACGCGTTCGGCGTGTGGACCTGTCTGGCGGATCTACCAATCGAAGGCTACGAAATCCACGTAGGCCGCACGCGACCGCGTGGTAAGAGCCTGCCGTTCATCGACGTGGAGGCCGGCCCCGAAGCCAGCGTCTCTGCAAACACGCCAGTCGTCGGAACGCATCTGCACGGATTACTCGAACGCCAGGAGCCGCGGCAGTCATTGGTCCACGCCCTGGCCGAAACCCGCGGCTTCGTCTGGCGTCCTGGAGCGGCCGTAGTGCCTGATCCATACGACGAACTGGCCGATATTCTTGAGGCAACGGTTCGGCTTAACGGTTTGCGCGTGTCGTCCTCGCGGCGCGCGTGACCCAATGACCGAGCTGCTCTTTCCGACGCCACCCCGGCCCGCAGCATGGACTGGATCAGGACCACCGCACGCCGAGTCGGCCGCAGCCGAAGGCGGCATGAGCATGATCGTGGTTACGCACGAAGTCCGCTTCGCACGTGAGGGCGCCGGGTCGCATCGTCTTCATGGATGAGGGGCGCATCGTCGAGGCGGCCCACTCGGCTCGGTGCTCGACCACCCAGGCGAGCTCCGTACCCAGCAGTTCGTGGGCTTGGTCACCGGTGAAATCGAGTCTGTGTAGCCCGCCTGCGCCTCGCCGTCCGCCAGGTTACTTCGTGAGCCAATGGTCGCCTACACCGCGGCCCTAACATCGCCGATGCGCTGCGCGGCCACCCGGTTGCTCGGAGGACGTGTGCTCGAGGACGCCGGCGAGCCGGCGGCGTCTGTCGTAGAGCAGGGTGCCCGAAAACGTTGGCGGGGAAGCCAGGTCACTGGCGGCGCAGCGGCGATATTCGAGAGTGAGCGCGCCTGGCGAGCAGTGGTGCTGGTGAGCAGGCGGATAAGCGGGGTGGCCGGATGAACACCGAGCTGCTGGCGTAGGCGCGACCCAGTCTTCCCTGCGCGGTCACCTTTCGGCTTCTCGGCTCGTCAGGTCAATGACGAACCCAAACCGAAGGAGACTGACACTATGAAAACGAAGGTCGTTGCTTACTGGGCCGCCACGGGCATTCTCGCCTTTTGCATCGGGAGTGGAGGAGCGGCGGAGCTTGCGCAGATGCCCGGCAACGTCCAGGGTCTGGCGGACCTGGGCTACCCTATATACTTCGTCGTGCTCATTGGGCTGTGGAAGGTGCTGGGGGCCATCGCGGTGCTGGTGCCAGGTTTGCCGCGGCTCAAGGAGTGGGCGTACGCCGGCATCTTTTTCAACATGACCGGCGCGACGGTTTCGACCGTCGCGGTGACCGGCACCCGTGAGCCCTGGCACGTCGTCGCCCAGCTGCTGATGGCTGCCCTAGTCGTCGTTTCCTGGGCACTTCGACCGAGCAGCCGCGCGCTTGGCGTCCTTTTCCAGGGCCGGCCGCGCCAGGCTTCGTCAGAGGCCTTCGTGGCACCGGCAAGGCTCGCGGCCTGACCGCGGCCGGCGCCCATGCGCCGCGTTCAGAAGGGCAGGGTCGGCGGTGACGGCCGCGGGCGGCGGCCCCGTTTAGCCCGCCGCTTCGGAGGGCCCGGGCGAAGTCCATCGCCTGTCCGCTCACCATCCGTCGGCGCGCCGCTGGCCTCGCTCGGTGGCTGAGCCGTGCTCGCGCTCGCCAGCAGCCGCGGCGTTCCTCCGGCACGGTTGCTTCGGGCGTGCTGTCCTGATGCGGCGGGCCTCGAGCGTACGCTCGGCTCGCCCTGAAAAGGCTGGGCGTACGCTGACGGTTCTGAACTGCACGTAAGGAGGCTTCGGACGACGAACGCATATTGAGGACCAGGTCACTGACGCTAGAAGCGATAATCAGCCACGTTACGTACACAGCGAGGGGAGATAATGCGGCGTGGCGACGACTCCGTCGGCGCTGTACACCGGCGTCCCGAACGTCTCGCCCATGCGTGGCTTGGTTGAATGCCGCGGTTTAGTCCCAGGCTGTGGGTTCGGTGGGGGGTAGGTGGAAGCGAAGGCTGAGGCGCCTGTGGGGTTGACGATGACGGCCTGTGCTGGCAGCCGGCGAAGGTGCGCCCCCGGACTGATGCTGTGCCAGTGTGTCGATCTCAGCCGACGGAAGCGCCAGGTCGGCGCGCAGATTGCCGGGGGTTGTGTGCGGTGGACTTCTGACACCAGCGACCGCCCGCTCCCAGCTGTTGCCGCCGTCGGGCGAGACAAAGGAGAGGTGGCAAGTTGCAGTGGTCGAAGAGCGCTCCAGGCAATCGGTGGGGTCTTGCTGGTGCCCTGGCTGCTTCAGGGCCACGGCCATTCGAGCAACGGTTTTGGAGAGCCACTTCTCGTGTTGTTCAAGATGGCGCGATAGCTCCCAGGTGGATGCTTCTTTCAGCAGATATTCTTCGTATGTAGCACAGAGCGTGAACAGTTCGCCGAAAGTCTCCTTTTTCTGTTCGAACGGCCAGTCGCCAAGTGACGGTCCTCGTCGCCGACGGCGACGGGAGCTTCGACGAGGAAGCCGGGCACGTCCTGGAAGGTATTGGGCAGCCGGTTGGTAGAGCGCCTGCTGGCGCGCGGGCTCGCCGTGCGCGTGCTGACCAGAGATGTATCCGCCATCGCCGCGCCGTCCAACCGGGTACATTGGCGGGACGACCAGCTCACGGCCCCGCCTACCGTGGTGCCGGCAGCGCCACGAGCCGAGTCCATCAGCGCGGGTCATGGCTGACAGCGGTTGTTCGCCCACGGCCGAGCAGGACCGCTGTATCGGAGAAGGATCGCGACTCGGGCGCTCGGCGCGGGAGATTCGTGGCATGAACGCCCAGTTCTATCGGACCCGGACATGGCCGCGTTGACGTTGCGCCATTCCCGTCCGGAGGACGCAACCGCCATGGCTCAACTCGCCTCGCGGGCGTACGAGCGCTATGTGTCGCGGATTGAACGAGAACCCGCCCCGATGAGCGCGGACTACAACCTAATCGCAGGCGCGCAGAACACCTGGGTGGCCGAGAGCAACGGACGGATAGTCGGCCTGCTGGTACTCGAGGCGAGACGAGACCATCTCCTGCTCGAGAACCTGGCTGTCGCTCCGGAGGCGCAGGGCATCGGCATCGGTGCCCGTCTCCTGCGTGTCGCGGAAGAGGTGGCGCGCGAGCGCAGACTGCCCGAGGTGAGGCTCTACACCAATGCGGCGATGACCGAGAACCTGAACTACTACGTCCGCCACGGGTACCGCGAGACCCACCGAGGAACGCACGACGGTTACCGTCGAGTCTTCTTCACCAAGGTCGTGGCTGACGACCCGCCCGACTTCGCCCGCTAGCCGATCGCTGACTGGGACATACGGGTTCAACCAAGCCGGCTATCGCGGCTTGCCAGAGGAGGTGCCTACGGTGGTAGGAGGACCGGCTAGGAGCGGCGATCGTGGTTGGCCGTCACGGATTCAGTTTGTCCCGGACTCGCGGTTGGCGGCTCTGGACCGGCGCGGTATCGGTCACCACGCCGACCAGGTGCGGCAGAAGCCGCCTTCGAGACTTTGGGGAGCCAACTCTCCCCGCGAAATCGTGCCGGCCCTGTCACGGGCGCAAAAATGAATCGCGCTGTCTCGGGCAAGATCAGGCGGGCAGTCTCTATTCCACCCGCGCGTGCAGCCGTGGTGGCACAGCTAGCGTCACCTCTTGATCGGCAGGGATGACTCAGCATCTGATGCGGCTGAGCTCGGGACGGGCTCAAGATGGCCAGCCATCCGGCACATGCAAAGTGACCATGAATAGCAGCCGATTCGTTGACTGGCAACTGAGACCTACGTGCGAGGTCTCATCCGGGGGCTCGCTGAGGCGGACGAGACCAGCGAATACGTCCTCGCCCCTAATGACCTGATGAGGGTGGCTTCAGGTGGTGGACGACACGTCAGGCGTGGCCCCAGCGGCGTTTCAATGCGGGGTGCGACTGGCCGAGTGTGTGGAGCACGGCCACCTGCGCTGGTGCGGTGCACCTGGCGGAGTCGCCGCAGCTGACGCATGATCACCCGCTCTGCGCAACTGAGCGCGCCCGCGTGGGCAGCACCAGCGAACTGCCGCGGCATGACGACTTCCACATGTGGAGCCGGGACGAAGTCGGTGCGGCGGAAGCCATGTACGATCGCTGATTCGACCCATGGCCTGACCAACGTCGAGATAAGCGGCCCTCGCGGCCGGCCGACGAAGCGCATGGCGGCCTCGCATTGCATTACCAGGTATCCGTCCTCCGGTGGACACTGCGCGTGCGTCAGGCGGAGGCGTACCCGTGCACCGGACTGCCCAGCACCGGCGCAACCATGCTGTCGTTGGTGAACGGGCAGGCTGGATTATCCTGAAGCGGCGAGGCTCGACCCGGGAATGACCAAAATCTACGCTGCCGCGGTGCGGCCGAGAGCGAGACCTTGCGAGTGCAGCGGCATGGTGGGTAGTGTAGGCCGTCCCTTGTCAGAGTACGAGGCAGCTACCCTAGTCCAGCCCGGTGGCGACAATGCCAACGTGCGGTACCGCCTGGGCGCCGATATTGGTGGCACGTTTACCGATGTCGTCATTGTCGGCGATGACGGAAGCGTCGCCACGCGCAAAGTGCTCTCGAGTCCCGACGACTACGGGCTCGCGATCCTTCGGGCGCTGAGCGACCTGGCCCGTGTCAACGGGCTGAGCGGCGCGTCCATTCACGAGGTCATTCACGGCACGACCATCTGTACGAATGCGATTCTCGAGGGCAAGGGCGCCCGCACCGGCTTGATTACCACGCGTGGGTTTCGAGACACCCTTGAAATCGGCCGCATGCGCTACCCGCGCCTGTACGACCTGGCCTGGAATAAGCCGATCCCGCTGGTCGAGAGGCGCCGGCGGCTGGAGGTGGTGGAGCGACTCGACCGTGACGGTGAGATTGTCGAGCCGTTGGACGAGCAATCGGCGCGCGTCGCGATCCGACGCCTGCTGGACGAGCATATCGAATCCCTCGCCGTGTGTCTGCTGCACAGTTACGCCAACGGTGCGCCTGAACGGCAGGTGCGGCAGATTGCCGAGGAACTGGCACCTGGACTCCTCGTCTCGCTGTCTTCTGAGGTCCTCCCGGAGATCGGTGAGTATGAACGCACCAGTACGACGGTCATCAATGCCTATCTGCAGCCGGTCGTCGCCCGCTACCTGGGCGCGCTGGAAGCTAGCCTCGCCGCAGCGGGAGTAAGCGCTGGCTTGTGGGTCATGCAGTCCAACGGCGGAGTGATGTCGGCGGCAGCGGCCAGCGAGCGGCCGATCCACATCGTGGAGTCGGGCCCGGCGGCAGGCGTCATTGCCGCACTGGGGCTGGCCCGTGACATGCAGCTGAGCGAGGTGATCGCGCTCGATATGGGCGGTACGACGGCCAAGGCATCCATAATCGAAGGCGGGCAGCTCCACCGGACTGCCGAGTACGAGGTGGGCGCCGGCCTCAACGTGGGCAACCGCTTGAATACTGGCGCCGGTTACCGCTTGCGAGTGCCCGCAATCGACATCGCTGAAGTCGGCGCTGGGGGTGGCAGCCTGGTGTGGATCGACATCGCCGGGGCCGTGCACGTAGGGCCCCAGAGCGCAGGCGCGCAGCCCGGGCCGGTGTGCTACGGGGCTGGCGGCACCGAGCCGACGCTCACCGACGCCAACCTTCTGTTGGGCTACCTGAATCCCGAGGCGCTACTGGGAGGTCAACTCCGGGTCGACGCGAAGCTGGCGAAACGTGTCTTCCAGGAGCGCGTGGCGAGCCCACTCGGACTCAATGTGCTCGAGGCAGCGTACGGCGTCCATCGCATTGCCGTCGCCAACATGGTCAGGGCAGTGAAAACAATCTCGTCCGAGCGCGGGCGCGACCCGCGCGGTTTTACGTTCGTCGCGTATGGTGGCAACGGCCCGCTCCACGGCGTTCCAGCAGCGGCGGAACTAGGGGCGGAATGCGTCGTGGTCCCGCCCTGGCCGGGCCTGTTCAGCGCCTTTGGACTGCTCTGCGCGGAGCCGTCCCATCACGTCTCGCGTTCGCTGTGGTCCTCAACCCGCCGCCTCGGTCCGGCGGCCCTGGAAGCGGCCTACCGTGAACTCGAAGGTCGCGCCCGTGACGCGCTCGCACGCGAGGGTTACGCCGATCGAGACATCACTTTAATGCGCGTGGCCGACGTACGCTACGCTGGTCAATCCTTCGAGCTGCGCTTAGGCATGCCAACGCCAGTGAGCACGGCGGCGCTGGACGATCTGGACGAGCGCTTCGCGCGCGAGCACGAGCGGACGTATGGCCACCGCAGCGACGGGGACCCGATCGAGCTGGTCCACATCCGCGCCGAGGCTCGGGTGCCAAGGGCCGACGGACCCCCGATCGTGTACTTGCCAAACGGTCACTCGAGCAGCCAGCGTCAGTCTAAACAGCAGTGGCGGCGCGCTTTCTTCGGCCCGCGGCTGGGAGAGCTGACGGCGCCTGTACTGACGCGCGCCGAGATCGGACCGCAGCCGTTAGAGGGTCCGATGATTGTCGAGGAGTACGACGCGACCACGGTCGTTCCGCCCGGGTGCACTATCGCCCGCGACAGTCGCTCCAACCTGGTGATCACCGTGCGATCTGCCGGTGGGATCGCGTGACGTTGGACCCTGTCACACTCGAACTGATCCGCAATGGACTGCAATCCGTGGTCGACGAGATGGCGCTGACCCTCGTTCGTACAGCCTATTCGGCCAATCTCAAAAGCGCCATGGACCTGTCCTCCGCGCTGTGCGACGCACGCGGCCGACTCGTCGCCCAGGGCCTAACGCTCCCGCTACACATGGGTGCCGTTCCGGATGCTATGGAGGCATTCCTGGCGACGTACGCCGACAGCCTCCAGCCGGGCGACGCCTTTGTGCTGAATGACCCGTACGAAGGAGGCACGCACCTACCCGACTTTTTCGTAATGCAGCCCGTCTTTCTGCAGGCGCAGCTTCTGGGTTTTTCGGTGACCGTGGCTCACCACACCGATGTTGGGGGGCGCGTACCCGGCGGCAATGGCTACGACTCTACTGAAATTTTCCAGGAAGGGTTCCGTATCCCACCGTTGCGGCTGTGTACGCGTGGACAGATCGACCCGATGTTTATGCGTTTGCTCGCCTGCAACGTGCGCATACCGACCAAGGTGTTGGGCGACTTGCGCGCCCAGCTCGCGGCGTGCCACATCGGCGAGCGCGGTCTGCTAGAGGTGGTCGAGCGCTACCGTGCGGACCGCGTGGTGGCGGCATTCGACGAGCTGCTCGACTACACCGAGCGCCTGACTCGGGCTGAGATCGGCCGGCTGCCAGAAGGCCAGTACGCTTTCTCGGACTACCTGGATGGGGACGGAGTCGACTCCGGTCCGATTTGCATCCACGTTACCGTGACCGTGACGGAGAAGGCACTGGACGTCGACTTCGCCGGCAGCAGCCCTCAGGTAAAGGGTGCGATCAACTGCGTCCTGTCATTCACGAAGTCGGCTGTGTATGCCTGCGTGCGCTGCTTGATGCCGTCAAACATGCCGAACAACGAGGGCTACTTTCGAGCCGTCCGCGTGCACGCGCCGCCCGGAACGATTGTCAATCCGCTGCCTCCGGCCGCGGTGGCTGCGCGAGGGCTCACCGGCTACCGAGTCGCCGACGCGGTTATGGGGGCGCTCGCGCAGATTGCCCCGGACCGCGTACCGGCGTGCGAATCCGGGGGCGACACCGGCATTAGCCTGGGCGGCCGCGACGAGGCTGGTCAGCCGTTTGTGTTCCTCGAGTTTCTGGTGTGTAGCCGAGGCGGCAGGCCCGACGCTGACGGGACGGACGGCGTCTCCTCGATTGTCGTCAATTTCTCCAACTACCCGGTCGAGGTCATCGAACGGGAGTATCCGCTTCGCATCGAGGAGTACGGGTACCTTGCCAATACCGGCGGGCCGGGTCGCTTTCGTGGAGGTCTCGCCCTGGTGCGCCAGTACCGGTTCCTGCAGGGCGACGGCGCGCTCCAGATCCGTGCCGACCGCCAGGAGCATCTAGCGTATGGCCTCGCGGGCGGCCAGCCGGGGACGCCCTCGCGCAGCGTCTTCAATCCGGGCCACGCTGCACGGATTCTGCCATCAAAAGTCTCTCTGACCGTGCGGCGTGGCGACGTGCTTCGGCACGAGCTCGCCGGCGCTGGCGGCTGGGGACCCCCGCTCGAGCGCGAGCCGGCCGCGGTTCTGGCGGATGTGCTGCAAGAGAAGCTCACCGTCGAGCACGCTCGGGAGGCCTACGGGGTGGTCATCGATCCGATCAGCATGGCGATTGACCTGGCGGCCACGCAGCGCCTGCGAGAGTCCGCCGGTCATGCTTCGACGCCGATACCGCGTTCTGAGACAAAGCAGGACTAAGAGGGCTGGGCGGGAAAGAGCTGCAGACGCCCAGCCGCACGCGCCGATGCGAATCGGCCAGGTGATGTGGCACGATACGTCGTACGAGGACCTCAGCGATGGCCCGGTGTCTGCTCGCGACCCTATTCATAGCTCCTGACGATCCGCTCCTTGAGCCGCTCAGGTCAGATGGACACGACGTCCACGCCGTGGACAGCATCTCGGTGCGCAGTGAGGCTGCCCTGATCGACGCCTTGCAGGGCATGTCGGCCAGCCTTGCCAGCATCGAACCGTACACGGCAGCCGTGCTGGCCGAAACGCCGGATCTGCGGGTGATCTCGCGGCTGGGCGTCGGCTACGACGCCATCGACGTAATCGAGGCCACCCGACGCGGGATCATCGTGTGTACTACCCCCGGCACGAACCATCACTCGGTAGCCGACCTGGCGGTTGGGCTCATCCTGGCATGTGTGCGGCACATCGTGGCGGCAGCCGAGGCGGTGCGGGCGGGCAACTGGGCGCCTCAGCAGGTAGGCGCCGAGCTTCGCGCAACGACTATCGGGGTGGTGGGCACCGGTCTGATCGGCCGCGAGGTGATCAAGCGTCTGTCTGGCTTCGAGCCGCGCCTGGTGGCTTACGACTTCGTTGATTCTCCCGAATTGGTGCAGCGCTTTTGGGTCGAATACGTCATTATGGATGGGCTGTTGCGTCAGTCCGATGGGCTCAGCCGGCACGCGCCGCTACTGCCGCAAACACGCGGCCTGATCGATGCAGCGGCTCTCGGGAAGATGAAACCTTCGGCGTACGTCGTCAATACCGCGAGAGGATCGCTGGTTGACGAAGTGGCACTCGCCAACGCGCTGCATGCTGGCCAGATCGCCGGAGCTGCGCTCGACGTGTTCGACCGAGAGCCGCTGCCGGCCTCGAGCCCCTTGCGACAAGCGCCCAATTTGATCCTCACGCCACACATTGCTGGGGTCACACAACAGTCCCGTACGGCCATGGCGGCGATGGCGGTCCAGAACGTCGCCCGCGTGCTGCGCGGCGAAGCACCCTTATCCTGCGTGAACCCGGAAGTGTTGAAGACGCGAGAATAATTGGCCGGAGTGCAAGGCCTCAGCCGCCGGCCATGGCGCCGATGACCAGAAACTGCTCGGTTCCGGTGCAGACCGCGTCGGGTAAGGCGGCATCCGCGGATTCGTGTGACAGATCCCGGCCGCAGGCGAAGAATCTCACGAACGGCCGTCGCTGTTGCGTGAGGTGGTCGCGGATTGTCCCACGTAGCATCGGATAAGAAGCCTCGAGGGCGTCGAGCACCGACCGCTGCGTGGGCTGGCCGTAGACTTCGAGCTGTACCTCCCGCTCAACCTGGGCCAGGGTGCGCAGATGGTGCGGAAGAACCACTCGGATCACGCTAGTGTCTGGACTTCCACCGAAAGCACCGGCGGCAGATCGCGGACGATGGGACTCCAGTTGTCTCCAGCGTCAGCCGACGCGTACACCTGGCCACCGGTGGTGCCGAAGTAGATGCCGCAGGACTCCAGCGAATCAACCGCCATCGCGTCGCGCAGGACGTTAACGTAGCAGTCGCGTTGGGGCAGTCCTTTCGTCAGCGCTTCCCACTCGTTTCCACCAGTCCGGCTGCGGTACACGCGCAGCTTGCCTTCTGGTGGGAAATGCTCCGAATCGCTCTTGATCGGGACGACATAGATGGTCTCCGGTTCGTGCGCGTGCACGTCGATGGCGAACCCGAAGTCGGTTGGCAAGTTGCCGCTGACCTCATACCACGAGTCGCCCGCGTTGTCGCTGCGCATGACGTCCCAGTGCTTCTGCATGAACAGCACGTTCGGTCGCGAGGGGTGCATTGCCAGGCGGTGAACGCAGTGACCGACTTCCGCATTCTCGTCCGGGATGCCTTCGGACTTCAAGCCGCGGTTCACGGGCTGCCACGTCTTGCCAGCGTCTTCAGTCCGGAATGCGCCGGCGGCCGAGATGGCGACGAAGATGCGCTCGGGCTGGCTCGGATCGAGCAGGATCGTGTGCAGGCACATCCCGCCCGCACCTGGCTGCCAGGACGGTCCGGAGCCGTGTCCGCGCAGTCCAGCGAGCTCCTGCCAGGTCTGCGCACCGTCGGTCGAGCGAAACAAGGCGGCGTCCTCAATCCCCGCGTAGATCGTGTCGGGGTCGTGGAGTGATGGTTCGAGATGCCATACGCGCTTGAACTCCCACGGGCGGGGCGTGCCGTCGTACCACTGGTGGGTGCCGGGCACGCCGTCGTACGTGAACTGGTTTCCGGCTGGCGACCAGGTCTTGCCGGCGTCGTCCGAGCGCTGGATCAGCTGGCCGAACCAGCCGCTGCTCTGCGAGGCGTACAGGCGGTTGGGGTCGGCGGGTGATCCGTTGAGGTGGTAAATCTCCCAGCCCGCGAAATGCGGGCCAGCGACGTCCCAGTGTTCGCGTTTTGCGTCTGAAGTCAACACGAAAGCGCCCTTGCGGGTGCCCACCAGTACGCGTACTCCGCTCATAGCTTGATCCTCCTGTGGGTCGCGGCCGGATTAAGTTTCTATTGACAAGCAGACTACACTAATACAAGTGTGCCTGCCAACGGGTTGGCGGTGCATGAGACAAGACTAGCCTGCGGCCGCCCTGCCGGAGAAGCACACGCCGGCGGAGTTGCGGGCGGGCTGAGGTGGCGGTAGCCTGGCCCGGCCCCTTCCAGATTGGGGTCCGATTGTTCTCGGGTGGAGCAACGGCAGCTTTGGATCAAGGGAGGACGTGCGTGACCCCATCGCAACACGCGCCGCTAGAGGCGCACACGCTTCGCCGTCGGGATATCTTTCCGCTCGTCGGCGCCGCCGCGCTCGCGGCGTTGGTCATTCCAGGCGTGGTCAGCGCAGACGAGGACGACGACGAGCGAGACGCGGACGACGGCCAGTCAGCGCCGTCGCGGTTCGTGTACGTCGGAACGTACACCGCCCCGAACACCGCGCCAGGTGGTACCCAGCCGAGTACTGCCAGAGGCATCTATGTCTTCAGGATGAACGGCCGCACGGGTCGCTTGAGCCAGATTCAGGTATTCGACCTCGAAAATCCCTCATGGGTTGCCGTCGATGCCCGCAGGCGGCATCTGTACGCGACCAGCGAAGTCAGTACCTGGAAGGGCGCCCCGAACACGGGCGGCGTCACTGCGTTCGCAATCGACCCGAACACGGGCAAAATTACGGCCATCGACGACCAGCCGACCCAGGGTGCGATTCCGGCGCATGTGACGGTCGATCCCTCGGGCAAGTACGCGTTAGTCGCAAACTATGTCGGCGCGAACTGGAGCGTGTTGCCTATTCTGCCGAACGGCGGCGTCGGGCCGGCAACAGACGTGTTCGGGGTGAGCGGGCGCGGTCCGGACACCGCGCGGCAGGAGGCCCCGCATCCACACCAGACGGTCTTCGATCCGGCCGGCAAGTATGTCTTCGGAGCGGACCTGGGCACCGACCGCGTGTGGTCCTGGACCCTCGACACGAGCACTGGCAAGCTGGTGCCGAACCCGAACCTCGACCATGCGCAGGTCGCGTCCGGGTCCGGACCGCGCCATCTAGCATTCCATCCTAGCGGCAAGTTCGTGTACGTCATCGACGAGATGGTCTCGTCGATCACTGCCTTCAGCTATGACGCCGCGCGCGGCACGTTCATCTGGCTCCAGACGGTCTCGACGTTGCCGCCGGATTACACTGGCACGAGCACGACGGCTGAGATCATCGTTCATCGCAGCGGCAAGTTCGTCTACGGCTCGAACCGCGGCCACAACAGCATCGTCGGCTTCCGGATCAATCAGACCACCGGCAAGTTGGACCTGATTGGGTGGACGTCGACCCAGGGCGAAATCCCACGCGGGTTCAACATCGACCCATCTGGCAGGCTGATGCTGGTGGGCAACCAGAATTCGGACACGGTCGTCCCCTTCCGCATCGACCAGAGCTCGGGCGTTCTGCGGCCCACGGGGGCGGTCACCAACACGCCGGTGCCAGTGAGCTTCGCCTTCGGCCCTGTTATTCGATAGGCAGGTTTGCCAAGCACAAGGAGGAGTTCTGAACGAGGTTGAGGTTCTAGAGCCTGGGCTGCGACCCAGGCTCTAGAACGTCGTGCACCCGCCCTGACCCACTCCGGCCTGCGGCCCGCGTGTTGTCTACCCAAACGCGAACCCGCGCTGGCGAGCGGCTTGGTGGACGTAGGCTATGGCAGCCACGGCTTCGTCGGCGGGGAGGTGTTCTACGATCACGGCGGTGTCGTCGCCCAGGTGGGCGACGACTTCGAAAAATGCGTCCAGGTCGAGCAGGCCGTGTCCGGGCGGGGCTTCGGAGATATGGACCACCAGCTCCGGATCGGCCCGGACGTCCTTAATGTGGGCCGATTTCGCATACCCGCTCCCAAGCGTGCGCCACATGTGGCGCATGGCGTCGGCGTTGTGCCAGACCTTCGAGAAGTCCCCCAGCAGGTTGACCGGATCGAAGTTGGCGCGAACCCAGGCCGAGTCCACCGCCTGGACGATCTCGCGGATGTGCTCAGGCGTGTCGAGCGCGGTCGTGACGTGGCACTCGAGAGCCAGCACAACCCCCGCCTCCTGCGCCCACGGCACGACGCGGCGCAGGTTCGCAATCAACCGGTCGCGGGTAGCAGGGGTGTGGTTGTCGGGGTGGGGGCCATAGAAGTGGCTCGGATGCCGCGACCCGCAGCCGCTGATGATCATCTCGGCGCCGAGCAGGCGCGCGGTGGCGAAGGCCGAGCGCAGGCGATCGAGCTCACCCGCAAGAACAGCATCGTCAGGATGGGTGAGCTGGGGGTTGTAGCCAGTCGCCTGCACGATGGACAAGCCGTGCTCTGCCAGCACGCTACGCACGCGCCTGGCGTCCGCCCCGACTGCCTCGGGCGTGGGCTGGAAGTGGGTCGTGAGCACCCGCACTCCAAGTCCGGCGAGCTGGCGAGCGAGCGCGTCGTCGATCTGTCCGGGCTCACGAGGCACTGGCCCGCCGGCGACGCCCAGTCGCAGCCTCATGCCAGGCAGCCTACGTGGGCTTCGGTGTGCACCAGCTGCCCGTTTAGGCTCATGCCAGCCTGAGCAGCCACCCACACCGCGATGACCCCAACCTCCTCGGGCTTCTGGAGGCGCTCGATCGGACTGCCAGCTGCGCGCTGCGCACTGAAGTCCTCGGCACTCATGCCTTCAAGGCCGGCCATCTGATCGGCGATCGGACCGAACATACCCTCACGCACCGACGTCGGGTACAGCACCGTGGTGGCTATGGCGTGCGGTCCGAGGACCACCGCCGACGACTTCGAGAGGTGGTTCAGCGCGGCCTTGCTGGCGCCGTACGCTGGCAAAAACGGACGCCCTCGCTCCGCCGCTCCGGAGCTGATGTTCAAGATCTTGCCGCGACAGCCGGTCGACGGGTGCGGATCCTGGGCCCGCATCATCCGCCCGGCGCGCTGGGTAGCCAGCAGCGCGCCCTCGACATTGACGGCGAATACACGTCGCCATTCCTCGAGTGGAAAATCCAACAGCGGGGCGACGTGGAAAACACCAGCGTTGTTGACCAGGACGTCGAGCCGTTTGAACTCGTGTGTGACGCGCGCGAACAGTTGGTTCTGTGAGTTAGGCAGGGTGACGTCGGTGAGCACGGCCAATGCGCTGCCGCCGTCTGAGATGATGCTGTCCGCCGCTGCCGAAGCAGCATCGGCGTCCCGATCGGCGACGACAACGTGCGCGCCTGCAGCGGCAAATGCCTGAGCGATTGCCCGGCCGATACCGTTGCCGGCGCCGGTGACGACCGCCACCTGGCCCGCCAGGCGGCCAGAGCGGACATCAGCCGGCATTCAGCCTTTCACCGCCTTGTCGAGCCCTTTCATCATCACGTCGACCGCCTCGTCCGGTTTGATCTCCCCCAGCAGCACGCGCTGGAAACTGGGCAGGACTACGGTCAGTCCCCAGTTCGAGGAGCCGGCGAACGCGGGTGCCGGTCCACCGAACTTGAGGGTCTCGATGGCCGCGGCGTAATACGGATTTTTCTGCACCCGAGCGTCGTCCACGACCTTGGTGGAAGACGGGAAATAGCCGGTGGATTCCAGGAACGCGATCTGCGTATCAGGCTGCGCCCAGTGGTCCAGCCAGGCCCAATCGGCGTCGGCGTTCTTCGGATCGCTCATGCCGTTGTAGGAGTAGCTCACGTCGGCCACGTGTGCGGCAGGACCGGCTGGCCGGGCCAGGGTACCGAATGTCCCGGAGTCGGCGCCGAGGGCGGTGCTCACGTCGATGAGCGAACCGGTGTGGTGCCAGATCATGGCCGTCTGGCCGGTGGTGAACCCGGTCATCATCTGCTGGAAGCTGTCGTTGGTGACGCTTGGTGGTACCGCGTGGTACTTGGTGAAGAGCTCGGTGTACCAGCGGACAGCGTCGGTCGCTTTTTGGCGATCCATAGCCGGCTGGCCCTTGTCGTCGACAATGGGCGAGCCGAATGAACGGATGACCTCGATGAGCAGCCCTTCTCCGCCACCCGCGCCGCGCATGCCGAAGCCAAAGCGATTCTTCGACGGATCGGTCAACTTGACGGCCGCGTTCTGGAAGTCGTCGAAGGTTTTCGGTGGCGTCAGGCCGGCTTCTTTGAACCAGTCTGCGCGGTAGTACATCCAGTTGACGAAGGCGAAGCTGGGAACGCCGTAGATCTTGCCGTTGACCGTGGCGTCCTTGAAGCGTTCATCCGGCAGGTACTGGCGCTGGTCCCACGCGGCGACCCGCGGAGTGAGGTCGATCAGGCCGCCCATGGCGGCCATATCCGGCAGCCGGATGCTGCTGATCATGGTGGTCTCGGGCTTGCCGCCACCCTGCACGGCCAGCGTGAACTTGGCCATAAAGTCGGAGTTTGGCACGTTTTCGCTATTTACGGTGACGTTCGGGTACTTCTGGTTGAAGGCTTTGGTGACCTTGTCCAGACCGGCCATCTCACTCTGGCTGGTGAAGGTATGCCAGTAGCTGACGGTGCCTGCCAACGCGGTCGGAGCGGTCGTGGGCACCCCCGCGCTGGTCGGCCCCGGCGCATTCGACGAAGCGACACCCGGTGGCGCGATCGACTGCGGCGCGCATCCCGCGACCAGGAGTCCGGTGCCAGTTATTGCTGAAGCTTTCAGAAAGTCGCGTCTGCGCATAGGTTCCCTCCCGAGGACGATTAGCCTTTGACAGCGCCCAGCGTCAGGCCGCGGACCAGCGCGCGCTGGACGAGCGCGAAGAACACCAGAATCGGAGCGATGCTGATGATGCCACCGGCGGTCAGCAGACCCCACGGTAACTGGTATTCGCCGACCATCAGTTGCAGGCCAACGGGCCAGGTGCGAATGCCCTGGCTGGTGGTCAACATCAGCGCGAACAAGAACTCGTTCCAAGCCGAAATGGCGACCAGCACGGCAGTCGCTGCGACGCCGGGCCGGGCAAGCGGCAGCACGATCCGAATGATTGCGCCAGCGCGCGTGCAACCGTCAATGCGGGCGGCGTCCTCTAGCTCAGGCGGGATGCTGTCGAAGAAGCCCTTGAGCATCCAGATGGCGACCGGCGACAGAAAGGCCGTATACGCCAGGGCCAGCCCAAGATGAGTGTCGTACAGCCCGAGAACGCGCAGGGCGATGAAGATGGGCAGCAGCAGCAACACGGCCGGGAACATACGAATGACCAGATAGAACAGCAAGATCTGACCGCGACCGCGGAAACGATAGCGCGACAGGCTGTACGCGCCGCTGATGCCGACCGCCAGACACGCCAGGACGGTGAGCGCGGTCACGACAGTGCTGTTGATGAACATTGTCGGAAAGCCGGCCTGCCCCCACAGCGTGACGTAGTTCTGCAGGGTTGGGCGGAGCGGGATGTACTGCATCTGGCTGGTGACGATATCGGCGTCTGGCTTCAAGGAGGTGAGCAGCGTCCAGAGGATCGGAAAGACGGCGAAGCAAAACGCACCGATCAGGACGGCATAGGCCAGCGCGTCGTACAGGCGCTGGGTCTGGCGTCGCGACCGGATCATGGCGTTACTCGGCAGTCAGGAATCACGCGTCACGCCCGAGACACGCACGTAGGCTGAGGTGAAGACCATCAACAGGACGAGCATCACCGTGGCGACAGCGGCTGCCGCACCAAAGTCGAAGCCGGTGTAGGCATCGTTGAAGGCGAGCAGCGACAGGACATGCGTCGCCAGGCCTGGACCGCCATGAGTCAAGATGATCATTAGATCGGGTGAGTTGACGAGTCCAATCACCCGCAGGATCACCGACGCGACGATGACTGGCGTGAGCAGCGGCAGCGTGATCCGCAGGAAGCGGTACCACGTATCCGCGCCGTCGACTTCGGCTGCCTCATACAGTTCGTCGGGTATGCCCTGTAGGCCCGCGAGCAGGAGCAGCGTGAAGAAGGGAAAGTTCTTCCACAGGTCGACCACCAGGACGGCGCCCATGGCGGTTTCGGATTGGGCGAACCACGCCACATAGCTGTGGACCACCCCGAGCCGCACAAGAACGTCGTTGACGACGCCCAGGCGGGAGTCGAGCAGCAGACTCCACATGTGCCCGGCAACCACGGTCGGCATGAGCCATGGCAGCAACAGGCCGACACGCAGTAGCGGGCCAACCCGCAAACGCGGCCGATTCAACGCCAGGGCGGTGACCAGGCCGAGCAGAAACTGGGATCCGGCGCCGACGGTGACCCACACGCCGGTGTTGCGGACGGCGGTCCAGAACACAGAATCGGTCCACAGATCGGCATACTGGCTCAGGCCGACGAAGCTCGGCACGGGCGCGCGCAAGAGGTTGTAGCGCTGGAAGCTCAGCCAGACTCCCGAAGCGACGGGGTACAGCGCCACCGCAGCCACGAGCAACAGGCTAGGCAGGAGCAGGTAGTACGCCCAGTGGCGAGACTCCGAGAGATCTCCCAGTCGCCGCGCGGGCTGCGCAACCCCAGGGCGGAACGACGGAGCGACTCGCTCGGCCTGGCTCACGCCTCGATAGTGCCACGCCTGCGCAAGCCGCCGCCTGCGTGGGGCCTCGCCCGCGGCTGAGGCTAAACGGTGTCGGGCGTGGGTCTAGAATCATGGCGTGGCTGAGTTGAGTTTTGAGCGTGCCCTCGACGTCTTGGCCGGCACGCCTTCTGTACTGTCGGCGATCGTGAGCAGCTTGCCGCGATCGGCACAAGATGAGCACCCGTCAGAGGGCGCGTGGTCACCGCGGGAGGTGCTCGGGCATCTGCTGCACGCCGAGACAATTGCCCTGGGGCCGCGCGTGCTGCGCGCATCGCAGGAGAATAACGTGCGCTTCGAGGCGTTGTCGGCGCCGCCGCCGCCGCCAGGTGAGCCGCGCCAGATGTCGAATGACTGGGCGGATGCCCGCAGCGCCAACCTGGCCTGGTTGCGCAAACTCACGCCGGAGCAGCGCGCCCACGTGGTGCATCATGCCCGATTCGGCCGGATCAACGTCGATACGTACGTGGCGGAGTGGGCCTACCACGACCTGGATCATCTACGTCAGATCCTGTCCGTCCTGGCCGCGGACCTGTACCCCCACATTGGCCCCTTCCAAGCGCTGTACGCACCGCCAACCTGAAATCGTGATTTAGCCGTCGCGCTGCAGCGGATCAGAAATCTGACCTGGCAGAAGGAACGTTCCGGCGATCATCCGCACGCGATACGGGTCGGTGCCACGGATCTGGAGCCCGTTGCCGAAGTGACCGACGTTGCCGCCGAGCTGAACGTTGTCGGCGGCACGATACTGGATGACGATCGCGCTGCGGGGCCGGTCGCCGCGGTTTGGTCCAGAGCTGTGGAGCATGTTGCAGTGGTGGAGCTCCATCCCGCCTGCCGGGACCGGTACTGTCTTCCAGCGCGACGGATCCTCGAGCACAGTTCGATCTTCGAGCTGCGACGAGAATGCCCCGTCGCGCGCGAACAGGTGATTTCGCGGTCCCCAATTGTGGCTGGCGGGGATGATCTTGAGGCAGCCGTTTTCTTCCGTCGAGTCGTCCAGCATGATCATGACGGCGAGCAGATCAAAGTTGGTGTGGGGGAAGAACGGGTAATCCTGATGCCACTCGAACCGGGCCGCCTTGCTGGGCGGTTTCAGGTTGAGCTTGGTGTGGTGGAGCTGGATATCTGGACCGAGGAGGTTCTCGACGACGTCCACGATCTTCGGATTGAAGACAAGGTCGTGAAAAGCGGGATGGTGGGCAATCGGATTGAAGATCCGCCGCACGACGTGGCGGGCGCCGTCATCTGAGGGCACGATCGAGAACTTGTCGCTGGAATCAGTCAGTCCGGTTGCCTCGCGCAATACGTCGGCCAGTGCAGCTCGCAGGGTGGCGAGCTCGGCCGCGTCGAGGAGCTCCGGAAAGACGAGGTATCCTTCGTCCTCGTATTGCGTTTTCTGCTGGCTGGGCGATAGTAGTGGGCTAACCTGGACCATGACACGCTCCTCCCGTTGTGTGTGAGGATAGTTCACCCGACGTGCCGAGCTCTGCAGCTTGTCTTTGCGTTGCGATGGGCGCCCACAGTAACCGACAATCGGGGCGTGCCAGTGATCGGCCAGATTGTGCGGCTGCAAGTGCAGCGCTCGGCCTTGAAGCTGCCGTCATCGCCAGGCGCGGCCAATGGGCGCTACTACGACCCGGCCGCGCTGGTGCAGGTGGCACGACTGCAGCTGACACCTGACGGAGTGCTTGGCCTGATCGACCAGGGCGATGCGATTGTGGACGTGCACCATCTGCGCCACCCGGCCAGCAAGAATGTCCGCGGCACCAACGGGATGTCGGTGGGCTTTACCGCCCACTATGAGCTTATGCGCGACCGCTTCGGCTCACACCTTGCCGACGGCATCGCTGGCGAAAACGTGCTGGTCGGGACCGATGACAACATCGACCATGAGCGTCTGTTGGGTGGACTCGACATCTTCCTGCGCGATGGCGGACAGGTTCACCTGGACCACATCATCGTGGCGGAGCCGTGTGTCGAATTCACGTGTTACGCGCTGCAGCTGGGTCAGTCAGTGCCCGGTGGCGAGGCATGTGCGGAGGGCTTGCGCTTCTTGCGGCGGGGCATGCGAGGCTTTTACGTCAGCTATGCGGGTGATCCAGTGGTACTCAACGTGGGGGATGCCGTCTTCGCGCCGAGCTAGGGTTGGGTGAACACGGCCCATCGATACACCAAAGATCCGCAGCGAAACTTGGGCAGCCTACCCAATTGACACCGCAATAGGGCGTCACTACTATTCCGTCCACACTTGACGGCTCGGGGAGCAGCCAACAGGAGGATGAATGCGTACGTTTTTCGGGCGCCGAATTGCACCATCGTTCATTGCGGGTCTGGCACTGGTGGCCAGCGCCGCGCCGGCAGCAGTACCGATTGCGTCGGCTCAGGATGTACCGTCGTCGATCGTGATCGGCATCAACCTGCCGTTTACCGGCGCCGACGCCGCTGACGCCGCCAATATCCGCGACGGTGCGCTCATGGCTATCGAGGAGATCAACACCAACGGTGGGATCGGCGGCAAGATCATGATTCAGCCGCTGCTCAAAGATGACGGAACCGTTGCCGCCGGCCAGTACGATCCGGCCCAGGCCGCCACTAACACCAAGCAGTTCGTCTCCGACCCTAACGTCGTAGCCATTGTTGGTCCCGAGATGAGCGGTTCAGGGAAGGCCATGGCGCCTATCGCTTCGGACGCCGGGCTGATGATCATCACGCCCAGTTCGACGAACCCTGATATCACCGACCCGAACTTCGCCAGCCAGTACCGGCCCAACGGCAAGGCGATCTACTTTCGAACGGTAACCACCGACGCTTTCCAGGGGCCGTACATGGCTAATTATGCCGCCGGTAACCTCGGCATCAAGTCAGTCTATATTGTGGACGACACTGGCGCGTATGGTGAGGGCATTGCGAATTCGTTCGAGGCCCAGGCGAAGGCCAAGGGCATCAACGTGCTTGGCCACGACAAGCTGAACCCGAAGGAATCCGACTACACCACGATCCTGACCAAGATCAAAGCCCTGAATCCTGACGCGCTCTACTACGGGGGTGTCCAGCAAGCGGCCGTAAAATTGGCCAAACAGGCAAACGACGTGATGCCGAATTTGCCGAAGATGGGTGGTGACGGCGTGTATTCGGCCAGCTTCCCAACGGACGCGGGTCGCGCCTCGGAAAACTGGTACGCCACGATCGCTGCGCCAGATACGATCGACGAGCCACAAGCGCAGGACTGGGTGGCCAAGTACCAGTCGAAGTTCGGGGCCTCACCCCAGGACTACGCCCTGACCGCATACGACGCGGTCCTGGTGGTGGACGACACGGTCAAGCGACTGCTCAACGACGGCATGCCGATCAATCGCGAGACCGTTCGAGATTACGCGCAGCAAACGAACTTGCCGACCATGCAAGGTACGATCTCGTTCGACGAGAACGGCGACCTGAAGGATAAGGTCATTTCTGTCTTTCAGATCAAAGACGGCAAGTATCAGTACGTTGGCGCGGCGCCGCAGAGCTAGTCACCACTAAAGCACGGATCAAGGGTCAGTCTCGGCGCGCAGCCAGGGTTTTGAGACTGGCCCTTGACCGGTGACGATCGCCCACACACATGACGCCTGACCAAGCCGTCATCCTGCAACAGCTCATCAATGGGCTGTCCCTGGGGATGATGTACGCCTTGCTCGCGCTGGGCTTCACGATGGTCTACGGCATCATCGAGCTGATTAACTTCGCCCACTTCAACGTATTTATGGCCGGCACGTTTTTCGGCCTATGGTTCCTCGCCTGGCTTGGCTACGGCAAAAACGCCGCCCCACTTAGCGGCCTCAACCTGGCACTCGTGTTCACTGGCGCATTCGTGGTCACGATGGTGACTACGGGCGCTCTGGGCGCACTCATCGAGCGGGTGTGCTTGAAGCCTCTGCGGGGTGTGTCGGGTACGGCACCGATGATCACGACGATTGGGGTCTCGCTCATTTTGCAGAGCCTGATCCTGTACGCCACCAATTTCGCCAACAACGTTCCGTTCCCAGCCCTGATTCCCAACCAGCGCTGGGCTGTCTTCGGCTCGACCGTCGAAGTCACCTTGAAGAACGTTCTGTTGTGGACCTCGGCCATCGTCTTGATGGTAATCCTCGACTTCTTCGTGCGCCGCACGTGGCTCGGCAAGGCCATGCGCGCAACCGCGCAAGATCCCGAAGCCGCGCGAATGATGGGCATCCGCATCGACGTGATTATCCTGCTGACGTTTTTCATCGGGTCGGCCCTGGCCGGCGCCGCCGCGCTGATCTTCGGCGTGTATTACGGCCTGACCTCGTATATCGTCGGCTACCTGGCTGGGCTGCGGGCCTTTACCGCGGCGGTCCTGGGTGGCATCGGCAATATTCCGGGTGCGGTGCTTGGCGGTCTGGTGATCGGCTTCGTGGAGTCGCTGAGCGGCCAATTCATTGGGAATTCCTGGTCCGACGTGGTCATCTTTTCGATCCTGATCTGCGTGTTGGTATTCAGGCCGAACGGCCTCATTGGAATGCAAAGACCGCAGCGCGCATGAGCACCGCTCCCGTCGACGACGTTCCTGACTCGCTCCAGCCGCCGGCGTTTGTTGCCCAGCCCACAGTGGCTGCCCTCAAGCCGACGCGACCGTTCGGCATCGCCCTGCCGTGGTGGGACCGCGTGCCACCCCCCCGTCGCACGCTGCTGGGTTGGAGCGTGGCGTTTGCGCTGCTGCTCGTCCTGCCGTTCGCCGACACGAATGGGGGCGACATCGACGGGTTTGCCAATGCCGGCACGTTTGTTCTGCTGGCGCTCGGGCTGAACATCGTGGTGGGCTTTACGGGCCTGCTCGATCTGGGCTACGCGGCTTTCTTCGCGCTGGGCGCGTACACCTACGGACTGGCTGCCTCGTTTCAGCTCAAGATCCCCTGGTCCACGCTGTGGATTCCGTTCGCCTGGCTGGGCCAGGTCAGCCAGGTCCGGTTCGGCACGGGGGACGTGGCGCAGCTGCACTTTTCGTACTGGCTTGTGCTGCCGCTGGCGGCGCTGGTTTGCGCCGGGTTCGGCCTTGTGTTCGGAACGCCCACGCTCCGCTTACGGGGTGATTACCTGGCCATTGTCACGCTTGGATTCGGCGAGATCGTGCCGATCGTGCTCCGCAACGCGTCTGGCATCACCAATGGCGCGCAGGGCCTGCCAGGTGTGCGGACGCCGTCGATCTTTGGCTACAGCTTCGGGTTCGATTCGCGGCCGTACTTCTACTTGATTGTGGGCCTGGTGGCGCTGATCGTGTTCATCAGTTACCGCCTCCAGTTCTCGCGCACAGGCCGCGCCTGGCTTGCCCTGCGCGAGGATGAGCTGGCAGCCGGCCCGATGGGGATCGACCACGTCCATTACAAGCTGCTGGCGTTCGGCATCGGGGCCAGCATCGGGGGCCTGGCGGGTACGTTCCACGTCGCCAAGCTGACGACGGCTACGCCGGACATGTTTCAATTCTCGGTGTCGACCATCATCCTGGTCATGGTCGTGCTGGGTGGCATGGGCAGTATTCCCGGCGTAGCCGTGGGCGCCCTGATTCTGACAATTTTCCAGAGTCTCGTCCTGGGTGGCTTAAATCAATGGGCCCACTCACTTGGTGGCATCACCGGTGTGGCCGCGCTGAAGACACTCGATCTGACCCAGGCTAACCAGCTGATCTACGGAATCGTGCTGGTGGCGATGATGCTCTACCGCCGCGAGGGTCTGATCCCAGCGCGCCGCTTTGTGGGCGCGCTGAGCGTTGGCGACCAGACCGTCGCGGCCGGCCGGGGCGGCTTCAAGCCAACGTTCGTCATCTCCGAGCCTGATCTCGCCCAGAGATCGGGTGAGCCCCTGCTGGTGGTCAAGGGACTGGTCAAACGCTTTGGCGGGCTGGTGGCGGCCGACCATATCGACCTCCTAGCCTACCCGGGCGAGATCGTCAGCATCATTGGGCCGAATGGGTCAGGCAAGACGACGCTTTTCAACATGCTGACCGGCCTGGTGCGCCCGGAAGAAGGCAGCGCGACCTACCAGGGCACCGACATCACCCGGCTACCGCCCCACAAAATTGCGGCGTTGGGAATCACCCGTACCTTCCAGAACCTGCGCCTGTTCAACAACCTGAGTGTGATGGAAAACGTGTTGATCGGCCAGCACGCCAGGCTGCGCGAGGGGACGCTGTCAAGCGTTCTCAGAACGCCGACCGCGCGGCACGAGGAGACGGGCGCGGCGAGCTGGGCGCGCGACGTGCTCGGCCTGTTCGGTAATCGTCTGCTGCCACGGCTCGATCACGTGGTCTCCAGCCTGTCGTACGCCAACCGACGCCGAGTAGAGATTTCCCGCGCGCTCGCCGCCCGGCCGCGCCTGTTGTTGCTAGACGAGCCTGCGGCCGGGATGAATCCAGCCGAAACACTCGAGCTGATGGACCAGATCCGGAGTCTGAAAGACTTGGGGGTGACCGTGCTGCTCGTCGAGCACAAGATGGAGCTGGTCAATACAATTTCAGACCGCGTGATTGTTCTCGACTACGGCAAGAAGATCGCCGAAGGCGACCCGGCCGCGATTCAGGCCGACCCACTCGTGATCGAGGCGTATCTCGGTAAGCGGCGCAAGCGTGCCTGAGCCGTTCCTCAAATTCGAGGACGTGCACACGTACTACGGTCCGATTCATGTCCTGAAGGGCGTCAACTACGACCTCTACAAAGGCGAGATCGTGTGCCTGCTCGGCGGAAATGCCTCAGGCAAGTCGACGACCATGAAGACGGTGCTTGGCATTGTCAAACCAACGCTGGGGCAGGTGATCTTCGACGGCGAGCGTATTGATCGACTGGATACCAGCCAGATCATCCAGCGCGGCATCGCCGTGGTGCCAGAGGCACGCCGTATATTCCCGCGCATGACCGTTGAAGAGAATCTCGAGCTTGGCGCGTTCGTCCGACGCGACGACAAAGGCGGCATGCGGAGTGACCGCGACCGGGTCTTCGGTCTCTTTCCACGCCTGGCCGAACGCCGCAAACAGTTAGCCGGGACCATGTCCGGCGGCGAGCAACAGATGCTGGCGATGGGTCGGGCGCTGATGAGCCGGCCCAAACTGGTGTGCATGGACGAGCCGTCGATGGGGCTCGCGCCGCAACTCGTGGAGCAGGTCTTCGACGTCATCCAGGAGATCAATCGTCAGGGCACCACGATCTTCGTCGTCGAACAGAACGCAAACATGGCGCTGAGCATCGCCCACAGGGGCTTCGTCCTGCAGACCGGGCAAGTGGTGCTGTCAGGCAAAGCATCTGACCTACTGGGCACCGAGCTGATCCGCAGGGCGTATCTCGGGGAGACCTGGACGGCCCAGGAAGTCCCAGCCTAGACCTATACGCTGCTGAGTCGCTGCCCGGCCTGGGACAGGGTTGCCTCAGTCTTCGCGAAGCAGAAACGCACCAGCTTCAGATCGGCCGGTGCCGCGTCGTAAAAGACTGACACTGGTATACCCGCTACGCCCTTTTCGCGCACCAGCCATTCGCAGAATGACACGTCGTCACAGTCAGCGATAGCGCTGTAGTCGACAACCTGGAAATACGCGCCAGCCACCGGCAGGAGTGCGAAGCGGGACTCGCCGATCAGGTCTCGGAAGCGGTCGCGCCGCGCTGCGTAAAACGCAGGCAGGTCGAGATGGTGGCGCGGGTCCGCCTCCAGGACATCGGCGAATGCATGCTGCGCGGCCGTGAAGGTAGCGAACGTGAGGTACTGGTGCACCTTGCGGAACTCGGCCGAGAGTGCCGGCGGTGCGATACAGTAGCCGACCTTCCACCCAGTGCAGTGGTACGTCTTGCCGAAGCTGGAGACGACGAAGCTCCGCTCGGCCAACTCGGCATGCCGCAGTACGCTCTGATGCTGGCGTCCATCGAAGATGATGTGCTCGTAGACCTCGTCTGACAAGACCAGAACGTCGCTGCCGCGCAGAAGGGTTGCCAGGGCGTCGAGGTCACTCCACTCGAGCACTGCGCCACTGGGATTGTGCGGCGAGTTGACCACAATCATGCGCGTGCGGGGTGTAAGAGCTGCGCTGACACGGTCCCAATCGGGGCCAAATCCAGGCAGCGTGAGTGGCACGTGGATAGCTCGGGCATGTTGCAGCGTGACGGCCGGCTCGTAGGCGTCGTAGCATGGATCGAGCAGGATCACCTCGTCACCGGTGTCTACGGTTGCGGCGACCGCTGCGAACAGCGCTTCGGTTGCCCCGGAAGTGACCGTAACCTCAGTGTCGGGATCGACGTTCCGAGCGTACATGCGAAGCGTCTTCAGCGCGACCTGCTCACGCAGGCGCTGCACGCCGGTCATTGGAGCGTACTGATTGTGGCCGCCTGCCACGTGGCGCGCGAGCGCATCCTGGAGTAGCTGGTGGGTGGGAAAATCCGGGAATCCCTGACCGAGGTTGACCGCGCCATGTTTGTTCGCCAGCTGGGACATGGTGCTGAAGATATTGGTGTCGACATGCGGCAGCTTCGAGCGAAGCACGGGGCGTATGCTCCGAGGCGTGAGGCGGTCGGTCAGGTGCGCTTGCGCAGACGTGGATTGGACATTTCGTCCAAACCGACGGCTAGCATGAACAGGCCGGTAAACAGAATGATGATGATGACGATCGGCGGCAACCACCACCACCACCACGAATTGATGATCGCCGCGTAGTAAATGATCCAGTACAGCGTCATGCCAATGCTCAGCGAGTCGAAAGAGCCGAGTCCTAGCACCTCAAGACCGACTGAGGCCAGGACGGCTGCCGAAACCGAGCCGACGAGCGAGGCGACGATAAACGGCATCAGGTTTGGCAGCACTTCTTTGATGATGACCACCGGGGTTGGTACGCCGGACAGCCGGGCGATGTCGATGTATGCCCGCTCGCGGAGAGTGAGGACCTGCGCGCGAATGACGCGGGCGGGAAACAGCCAGGCCAGCGCGGCGACGACCAGCGTCATCTGTGGGACCGACAGGCCACCTTTCACGTTCATGGCCAGCGTAATGAGCACCATGAGCCCGGGGATGGTCAGGCCCACGTCGACGATGCCGCGAATGATCGTGTCGGCGATGCCGCGGTAGAACGCCGATGCAAGCGCCAGGAGGGTGCCAATTGAGACCCCGATCAGGCCGGCGCCAACTCCAATTGCGAGTGTCAGAGGTGTGCCGAGGACCATCACCGCCAGCAGGTTGCGGCCCTGCTTGTCGGTACCAAAGGGCAGGCCCTGTGAGGGGGGCATGAGTGGTCGGTTCGACAACGGCTTGGCCTTGTCGAGATCGACAAACAGGTGCCCGATGACGACAAAAGCGAGCAGTGTGCCCAACAAGCACAGGCCCACGATCAATTCCGGATTGCGGCGCATATAGCGCCACGTGCCGGTGGCCATCCCGCCGAAACGACTGGTGGGTGTTTCCCAATTCGGAAGCACTTGCTGCGGCTGGGCGACGGTGGTCACGGTGTGTAGCCCCTACTTCCTGGCGTAGTTGATACGCGGATCCAGCAGCGGGTAGACGAGATCAAGGATAAGCGTTGCCACGCCGATCGCTACGATGATCATGAACACCACTCCCTGAATCATGTAGTAGTCAGAGGCTCGGATGGACTGATACAGCAGGGATCCGACGCCAGGGTATTGGAAGATGACTTCCACCAGCACCGCACCCGAGACGACGTTCCCAAGTGCTAGCGCCAGCGCCGTCAACTGCGGCAGCAATGCGTTGCGAATGGCGTACCGCCAGAACACGGTTGCGCCGCGCAGTCCTTTTGCTTCCGCGAAGATCAGGTAATCCTCTCCCTGGGTGCTGATCATGACCCCACGCATGCCCAGGGTCCAGAAGCCGATTGAAGCCAGGATGATCGACAGGGCTGGCAGTATCGAGTGATACACCATGTTGGCAACAATTTTGGGGTCCCACGCGGGCAGCAGGCCCTGGTCGTACCCGCCTGCAAGCGGAAACAACCTCAGCTGGAAGCCGAGCAGATAGATAAGCAGCAGGCCAAGCAAGAAAAACGGGATGGCGCTGAGCGTGAGAATTGGCGCCAGGAGGTAGCGTAAAAAGCGTGGCGCATTCGGCTGCGTCAGCATCGCCCCCAACACTGTGCCGATCGTCCAGGCCATCAGGGTCGATACGGTGAGCAGGGTGATCGTCCACGGTAGCGAGCGCTTGATGACGTCGAGCACTTTGGTTGGATAGCCAGACATCGAGAAGTTGAACTCGAGGTGCGAGGTATCAGCGAGATACGTGAAATACTGCTCGATAAGCGGCTTGTCCAGGCCGAACCGCTGATCGTACTCGGCGATCATCTCCTTCATGCCAACCTGGCTCATGCCGCCCATGGCCGCCTGAGCCTCGAGCTGTGTGCGGATGGGATCTCCTCCCCCGAGGCGGGGCAGAAAGAAGTTGACCGTGCTCGCAAACCACAGGATCAGCACGAACAATCCAACGCGTTTGACGAGGTAGTCGAGCCGCATGAGTCTCCCAGGCTAGCGTCAAAACGGAGAGGCCTGGCCGCGGATAGGCCCCTCCATGCTCTCGACTAGGCGCCCGTAGGATGGAGTTTATAGAAGACGGGTGCCGGGGTA
>JBPCIO010000123.1:0-18274 GCA_051006215.1 Chloroflexota bacterium | reverse complement strand
AGCGCAAGTACCCGAGCTACGGCAACCTGGCCCCGCGTGACATCGCTTCGCGTGCGGCCAAGGAGGTGTGTGACGAAGGCTACGGCGTTGGACCCGGCGGTCTTGGCGTGTACCTGGACTTCGCCGAGGCGATCGCGCGCCTTGGCCGCGCGACCATCCGTGGGCGTTACGTCAATCCATTCGAGATGTACGAACGCATCACGGGCGAGGACCCGTACACGGTCCCGATGCGAATATACCCAGCGCCACACTACACCATGGGCGGCTTGTGGGTGGATTACACGCTCATGAGCACCATCACCGGTTTGTTTGTGGGCGGCGAAGCGAACTTCTCGGACCACGGCGCCAACCGACTTGGTGCAAGTGCGCTGATGCAGGGGTGCGCGGATGGCTACTTCGTGCTGCCGGCTACCATCCCCGATTACCTGGTCAACGTACGCCCAGGTGAGGTGAGTGTCAGTCACCCCGCGTTCCACAACGCCAAGCAGGCAGTCGCCGAACGCGTGCACCGACTGCTGTCCATCAACGGTCAGCGCACAGTGGAATCAATTTATCGCGAACTGGGCACGTTGATGTGGAACAACGCTGGAATGGCCCGAACCGACGCGAGCCTGCGCCACGCTCTGGATCGTATCCCTGCCTTGCGCCAGGACTTCTGGAACAACGTGCGCGTCGGCGGTGACAATGAGAGCATCAATCAGTCGCTCGAACGCGCTGGTCGCGTTGCCGACTTCCTCGAACTGGCAGAACTGCTGTGTATTGATGCGCTGCATCGCACCGAATCCTGCGGCGCGCATTTCCGAGTGGAGAGTCAGACCGAGGAAGGCGAGGCCCTGCGCGATGACGAGCACTTTACGTATGTTGCCGCCTGGCAGTTTGCGGGCGACGGCAAACGTCCTCGGCTACACAAGGAGCCGCTCGACTTCGAGAATGTGCATCTGGCGGTTCGGAGCTACAAGTAGTGCGTATTCAGTTGAAGGTCTGGCGACAAAAGGATGCCAGCGACAAGGGCCGCTTTGCGACCTACGAGGCGAACAACATCAACCAGCATATGTCTTTTCTGGAGATGCTCGACGTGGTCAACGAGAACCTCATTGGACGCGGCGAAGACCCGATCGCCTTTGACAGCGACTGTCGCGAAGGCATCTGCGGAACGTGCGGCTTCATGATCAACGGAGTCGCCCACGGTCCAAACGCGGCTACGACGGTGTGCCAGTTGCACATGCGTTTTTTCAAAGACGGCGACACGCTCACACTCGAGCCGTGGCGGGCGGTCGCGTTCCCGGTCCTCAAGGATTTGACGGTCGATCGCGCAGCATTGGACCGCATCGTCCAGTCAGGCGGGTTTGTCTCGGTAAATGCTGGCGGCGGACCGGATGCCAATACGCTGCCGGTGCCCAAGGTCGACGCTGATCGAGCCTTCGATGCCGCGACTTGCATTGGATGTGGCGCGTGTGTGGCAGCCTGTCCGAATGCATCGGCGATGCTCTTTACGGCCGCCAAGGTCAGCCACCTGGGGCTGCTTCCGCAAGGCCAGTCTGAACGCTGGCAGCGTGTACGCGACATGGTAGCGCGACACGATGCCGAGGGCTTCGGTCACTGCAGCAATCACGGTGAGTGCGAAGCGGTTTGCCCGAAAGGCATTCCGATCAACTTCATCGCGTTTCTGAATGGCGACCTGCGTAAGTCGGTCCTGCGCCGCTAGCCAGCCATGAGCTGGCCGGCCAGCAGCCGAGCGGCACCGCTGCTCTAGCTGTAGCGGACGACGCTCCGCTTCACCTCGCCCTTGATGAGCCGGTCGTAGGCGTCGTTCAAATCCTCCAGCTCGATCTCCCGACTGATCAGTTCGCGCAGCTTGTACTTACCGTCCATGAACATGTCGATGATCATCGGCAGATCCACACGCTGCCGCGTGCTGCCGAAGCCCGTGCCCGTCAGAATGCGCTCCGCCAGCAACATCGAAGGATCAATGGACAGTCGCATACCGGCCGGTGGGACGCCGATCATGACCGCGGTGCCGCCGCGGTGGATGGAGTTGAACGCCTGCTCCATTGTCTTCTGGATGCCGACCGCCTCGATGGCATAGTCGGCCCCGTCCCGGCCGCAGATCTCCTTTACCGCTGCGACGGGGTCCTCGACCTGGCTGGCATTGACCGTATGGGTCGCCCCAAACTCCTTCGCCCAGTCGAGCTTCTGGTCGAACACATCCACGGCGACAACCTTCCAGGCGCCCACCAGCGCGGCTGCCTGGATGGCGTTCAGGCCAATGCCACCGCAGCCGAACACGACCACCGTGGAGCCCGGCTTCACCTGGGCTCGGTTGAAAATGGAGCCAGCGCCAGTCATGACTCCGCAGCTCACCAGGCACACCACCTCGAGCGGGGCGTCCTTGCGAATGGGAATCACGCTGACGTCTGGAACCGTTGCCATCTCGGCATAGGTGCCGAGTTGGAGGTATTGATAAATGTCCTGATCGCCCTTCTTGAATCGACTCGTGCCGTCCAGCAGCAGGTGGCGCGGCCTGTCGCGTAGATCGCATAAATTCGGGCGACCGATCGTGCAGTAGTAGCAGCGGCCGCACGATGGAATGTACGAGGTCAGCACATGGTCGCCGACTCGAATGCCGCTCGCGTCCGGACCGACCGCTTCGATGATGCCTGCGCCCTCGTGCCCGTAGACGACTGGAGACGGGTGCGGCACCAAGCCTTGGATGTGGTGGAGATCGCTATGGCACACACCGCTTCCGACATAGCGAACCCGAACCTCGTGCGTCTTGGGCTCCTCGAGATCGAGCATCTCGATCTCCACACCCTGACCAGCCGTATAGTGGACCGCTGCCTTGACCTGCATGGTCGCCCATTCTAGAGGGACCACCCGTTACATGCGCCCGTCGAAGGCGGCACGAGCGCTACCCTGTAACCCCGCCAGCCTCGCAACCGAGGACTCGGGTGTGGGTGACTGAGAAGGAGAAACACATGAACGGTGCGCAATTGCGCGAGAAGATGCGCAGAGGCGAACGGGTATACGGCACGATGACCAGTCTGGTCCGAAATCCAAGGTGGGCGGGCGTTTTCGGACGGCTCGGGTTCGATTATGTCATCGTCGACACCGAGCACTCGCCGACAGGTCGCTCGGAGGCTGCTGACCTGGCGCTGGCGTTCGTGGGCGCCGGCGTGTGCCCCATCATCCGCGTCAAAGATTCGGAACCCCATGCGACGGTGATGGCCCTTGACGCTGGTTTCCATGGTGTGCTGGTGCCGTACTGTGAACAGCCCGCCGAAGTCCGAGCGGTAGTCAACGCCGCCCGCTTGCGCCCTCTCAAAGGGCGCGTGCACGACCGCACCCGGGATACCGGCGAGTTTCCCAGTCCAGCCGCCCGCGAGTACCTGGAGCAGCGCAACAAAGACGTGGTGGTGATTATTGGTATCGAAAGCGTGCCGGCCATCGAGAATCTCGAAGCGATCCTCGACGTCGGCGGTATCGATGCGATTTTCATCGGTCCCAACGACCTATCGATATCGCTGGGCATTCCTGACGAATACTCTCACCCAAAGTTCGTCGAGGCGACGGAGCACATCATCTCCACCGCCCAGCAGCGTGGCATTCCGGCGGGTGGCCACTGGCAGACGGAGGAACTGGTTCAGTATTGGATCTCCAGAGGCAGCCGCTGGATCCTGTATAGCAGCGACATGCGCGCGCTCACGGAAGGCTACCGCACCGGGTTGAACACCTTCCGCAAGTCAGACGTGACCGAGCTAGCGCACACGCTGTAAGTCTGGCGCGACTGGGGCCGGAGTTACTTGCACTTTTCCAACGATTGCTGGAACTCCTTGCGCGCCTGGTCGCCGCCCTGCTTCTTCCAGTCGCTGATCACCTGGTCGAGCTCTGACACCGGCTGGTTGCCGACAACCATGCTGTTGTAGGCATCTGTCTGGAGTTTGATCAAGTTTGCGCCCTGGGCAACCCACGTCGGTGAGTACAGCCCCTGCGTCGGATCGGGAATCGACGACTGGATCAGCTGCTCCTGAAGCTGCTGCATGAGCTCGGCCTCGCCGGGCTGGCTGGCGTAGAAGTAGTTGATCTCGGATGTGCCGCAGAGGTAATTCAGCCCGTTGGCCCAGTTCTGGTTGCCGTTGGTCACGTGCACGGGGGCCCCGTTGACCCAGTTGAACATGTCCCCTTCGATGCCATAGTAGATAAAGTTGAACTCGTCGCTGCCAAAGGGCGCCGCGATGAACTCCATGATGTGGAGTAGCTCCACGATCTTGCTTTCGTCCTTGATCGAGCTGGGAATGGCTCCGAAACCGTAAGCGGCAGAGCCCAGCGGGATGGCCGGCTTACCGCCGTCATGCCCGGGCGGAATCCAGGGCGCGGGGTTGGCGTCCGGATTGTTCTGCTTGGTGAGCGTCGTCATCGTTCCAGGTTGGCTGCCAAAATAGCCCCAACCTCCCTGGCTGAAGAAACCCGTCTTGCCCGACTCGATAAGACTCTGGTTCTGGTTCAGCGTCAGCGTGAGCGCATCCGGATGGAAAGCCCCCTTGTCCCACATGGTTTTCGCGAAATTGACCGCGGCCTTGAACTCGTCAGTCTCCAGATCCTTGGTCAAGGAGCCGTCGCTGTTCACGCGCCAATTGTTGGGTACTCGGAACATCGCGTTCCAGAAGGGCAGGTGCAGAGTGTCCAGGCCAAAGGTGTCCTTGTTTCCGTCGCCGTCCGGGTCCTCCTGCGAAAAGGCGACGAACATCCGCATCACCTCATCCGCGTTCTTGGGGTTATCTACCTTCAGTTTCTCGGCCCAGTCCTTACGGTACATGCCGAGCTGGCCGTTCACCGGCTGGATGGGATACGGCACGCCATAGATTTTCCCCTGGAAGGACGACCCGGTCCAGGTGACCGGTGGCAGCAGTTGCAAGTTCGGGAATGCTTTCAGCCCATCGCCGGTCAGATACGGAGTGAGGTCGTGGAAAGCGCCCTGCGCAACGAACTTCTGGAAGCCCGCGCCGTTATTCTGGCCATTCTGGTTGAAGTTGATATAGGTGATATCGGGGAAGTTGCCGCTCGCGCCGAGTGTGTTCAGCTTGGCCGCGTAGTCGGGGGAGTCGGCCAGCGTGGGCTGGATGGTTACTCCGAGCCGCTTGTTGAACTGCTGCCACCACGGGTTGTCACTCAGCGGGGGCGGCGGCGAACTGAACAAGATCTGGAAGGTGGTCACCGTTTCGCCCTTGCCTGGCGGGTTGGGCATGGTGACGTACGGCTTGGGGTATTCGCTCCAGGCGAACGGCACGTTCGGGACTTTGGATACGATCAGCCCCGGTCGAGGCGGCGGTGCGTTGGGGGGAAAGTGGAGATTGGAGACGCACGCAGCGGCAGCATTGTTCGCCTGATTGTTGCTCGTACACGCCGCCAACGCCCCCATCCCAGCTACACCGAGCGCACCCTGGAGCAAGGCCCGCCGTCCGAGCCCCCGCGACAACAACTCGGTCTGCTGTCTCTGATCATCACTCGTGAAGGCCATGTGAAAAATCCCTCCTTACCCTACGTTATCCCTTGATGGCGCCAGCCAGCACGCCCTGGGCGAAGTACCGCTGCAGGAACGGATAGACCAGCAGGATCGGCACCGTGGCAATCACCACTACCGCCATCTGGATGGTCGCGGCAGGCGGCAATGGCTGTCCTACTTGCTCGGCGCCGGTGAGCGCCTGACCTTGCAGCACGTACAACCGAAGAACGAGCTGGATGGGCCACATGGCGGTGTCGTCGATGTAGAGCAAGGCGTTGAAGTAGTCTGACCACAGCGCCACCCCATAGAACAGGGCGACTACCGCCAGAACCGCCTTTGACAGGGGCAGGATAATGCCCCAGAAGATCTGAAACGGGTTCGCCCCATCGATCATGGCCGCATCGGTGAGTTCTTCAGGAATGTTCATGAAGAACTGACGCACGACGATCAGGTTGAAGGCGCTGATCAACCCTGGCACGACAAGCGATGGATACGTGTTCAGCAGGCCCAGATAACGAACCAGCAGATAGTTCGGAATGATGCCGGGATTGAAAAGCAGCGTGGCCAGGACGATCAGCAGCACGAACTTCGTCCCGGGTACCTGGCTCGTCCGAGACAGCCCGTAGGCTAGGGTGGTCGTCATGAGCATGCAGCACAGCGTTCCGACCGCGGTCACGCCGATGCTCACCCCCAGCGCTCTGGTGACAACGCCGCCCTGAAGAATGGTCGTGTACGCGCCCAAGCTGGGGTGGAGCGGAATGAGGGACACGTTCGCGCCTTGCAGGTCGCGTTCGCTTGAGAGGCTGACCGACAGGACATACGCGAACGGAAACAGCATCACCGCGACGATGGTGATCAGCACCGCCGCCTTGATAACTCGGGCGCTGAGACTCGGGCGCTCCAACCAGAACGGGCCGGCGCCGGCGCGGACGGCCATCAAAACACCCCCTGCTCGCCCAACAGGTGGGCGATCTTATTCGCCGAGATGATCAGGATGGTGCCCACGACTCCCTTGAACAGGCCCACGGCCGTACTCAGCCCCCAGTTTCCGCCGAGGATGCCCTGAAAGTACACGAAGGTGTCGAGCACCTGCCCCGCCCGCGCTCCGACGGCCGGCTGCTGAAGCAGAATTTGCTCGAACCCCGTCGTCAAAATGTTGCCGAGGTTCAAAATCAGCAGCAGCACGGCGATGCCGCGGATGCCTGGCAGCGTGACATGCCACATGCGCCGCCACGGACCGGCGCCGTCGACAACCGCTGCTTCGTACAACTGCGGGTCCACCTTGCTGATCGCGGCCAGAAAGATGATCGACCCCCATCCGACGTTCTTCCACATGTACTGGAGCACCATCATGGGTTTGAAGAATGCCGGACTCCGCATGAGGTTTACGGTGGCCATGCCGTGGTTGCTGAGCAGTTGGTTCACCAGCCCATCACCACCCAACACCGCCTGCCAGACACTGACCAGAACCACCCAGCCGATGAAGTACGGCAGGTACACGATGGACTGCACGCCGCGCTTGACCACCTGGCCCATCAGGCTGTTGAGCAGCAGGGCCAGGCCGATCGTGGCTGGGAAGTAGAAAATGACCTGCAGGCCGTTGATGATGACTGTGTTGGCCAGCGCGGTGCCGACTTCCGGATTGCCGAGCAGCGCAGTGAAGTTGTCCAAGCCAACCCAGGGGCTGTCGAAGAACCCCAGGTACGGCGAATAGTCCTGAAAAGCGACGATATTGCCGAGGAGCGGCAGATAGCGAAAGATGACGAAAAAGAGAAACCCCGGCAGGACGAAGACGTACATCCAGCGTTCCCGCCGTACCTGCGACCACACCGAGGACTGAGACTGAGATCGCCGGTGGACCCCGGCGACTGGACGCACGTGCGGCCTGACAACCGCCGCCGTCGTCCCTGGCTTCTGAATCATGGCCTACCCTCCGCCTGGCGCCTACATGGTCAAGTAACTACTAGCCACCGCCTGGATCGAAAGCCTCACGTCCAGGGATCGATGCCGAGCAGCTTTTTGCCGAGGTCGGTCAGTGTGGACGGAGCAGTTCGCTGTTCTTCGATCCGCCGTGGGTCGCCAGGGAAAGGCCTCGCGGCCGGGTGAGTGTTGTTCCTCCACGACTCAATACGCATCTGACGATTTTCATCGCTCTGACCGGCAGCCGGGTTCATGCTGATGTACTGGCACAGCCGAGGCTTGCTCGAGGTGTTGTGCCCATTGCCATGCAGGAGCAGCGACGTCCACACGAGCAGGTCTCCGGCGACAAGCCTCGGTTTGGTGATCGTGTAGCCGTCATAGTCGGGATTTCTCGACTCGATCTTCTCTCGAGTCTGGGTTGCCAGGAACTCTGGCAGATGCTGATACGTTTCGGGAATACACTGGAAGCCGCCCATCTCCGGTTCCGTGTCGGTCAACGCGAGCACGCCCTGGACGTGGAACGGGATATCCGGGTATTTCGTCATGTCGGTGTCCCAGTGGATCATGCCCCGGTGATCGTATTCGGGGTGCTTGGGAGTAGCCGGCGGCTTCAACCCGACCCGATCGATTGACACCGCCAGTTCGTGTGTCCCGTGGATGGCCCGGAAGATCTCGTACAGGTGGGGATGCTGGCGGTTGTTCCACATCGACTGGTACTGATACATCTCGACCATGCCGACCGGGCGGATGATGTCCGGACGGTACCAGGTCTCTGGGTCGCTGGGGTTAGCCCCAGTGTGGCGCCAGATGTCGTCGATGGTGGCGTCGAGATTTTCCTGGGGCAATGCCTGGTGCACGATGACGTAGCCGTATTTGGCAATGTGGTCGTGCCACTCGGTCGGGCCCTGAGGGTCGTTGGTTTCTCGGCTGCTGGGTTGCGTATCAGTTGGTTGAACGGTCATTCTTCGCCCCCATAACGGCAGCGTATCGACGCGGGCTCGAAGCGGTCAAGTGCGCCAGGGCGGCTGGTGCAGAATGAGGCTGGCATGGCCAATCAGAGCGGACTGCATCTTCCGCCGAAGTTCCTCCGCCACAACCAGGCAGATGCGGAGTGGTTAGGCAGTCTGCCAGATCGGCTGGCGGGACTGGCGGCTGACTGGTCGCTCAGCCTGCAGCCGCACTTTGCCGAAATCGAGATCAACTACGTTGCGCCTGCGACGCGCGCCGACGGCACTCCGTGTGTGCTCAAGGTGAGCCGCCACGTCGGCGAAACAAGCACCGAGATCGCTGCGCTCCAGTTGTGGGATGGGCTCGGTGCGGCTCGGTTACTGGAGGCCGCGCCTGAGGGCGGTGCCCTGCTCCTCGAACGCCTGACACCCGGAACGACACTGGTGGAGATGGCTGACGCCGATGACGACCGCGCCACCCTCATTGCCGCCATTCTCCTGCGCCAGCTCTGGCGGCCGTCCGGCGCCAGCAGCAGCCTGCGGCCTCTCCTGAGCTGGTGTGCGGCGTACGACCGCAATCGGCAGGCGCTTTCGGACGGAGCTGGTGGGTTCCCAGCGCATCTGTTCCAGCGTGCAGACGCGCTGCGGGGCGAGCTGCTCGTCTCCAGCGATCGCCCCGTCGCGCTGCACGGAGACCTGCACCACTTCAACATCCTGAGTGCCCAGCGCGCCGACTGGCTCGCCATCGATCCAAAGGGGCTGTTTGGCGATCGGTGCTTCGACGTTTGCCAATTCCTCAAGAATCCGCGGGAAGTACCCATCGAGGTCAACCGTCGCCGGCTCGACGTGTTGTGTGGCGAGCTTGATCTCGACCGAAAGCGGGCACGCGACTGGTGCCTCGTACATGCCGTGCTCGACGCGTGCTGGAGCTTCGAGGCAGGCCACCCCTGGCATCTCGCCGCGCGCTATGCGGAGGACACGCTTTTGCTGTAGGGGCGCACCCCCCAGGTTCCCCGGCTCAGCGTTGCACAGCCGGAACGTTCCAGTAGCCCGGTGGCGCATGCTGCCACTTCGGCAGGCCGAGACCCGACGGGTTCCACACGACGCGTCCGGCGCGCAACGTGAGCTCGCACGCGAGCTGGCCCTGACCATCCAGCCGCCCGCCCCCACAGTCGACGTAGCCCCGCGTGCGGTCGTCCCAGCGCAGCACCGCCACATCCGCTTCCGCGCCCTCGGCGAGCGTCCCAAGATCCGGTCGGCGAATCGCCTGAGCTGGAGTGACAGTCGTGCGATAAATGGCTTCCGCCAGTGGCATGCCCATAGCAATGCACTTCGAGAGCGTATGCAACGTGTCCAGGGCGGCGCCGTTCAGGCTGCTCAGGTGCAGGTCGGTGCTGATACTGTCGGGTGGAAAGCCTGCTGCGATTGCAGGCACGGCATTCCTGAACCAGAAGCTCGCACCACCGTGGCCAAGATCGAATAGCACGCCGCGCTCGCGGGCTTGCCACAGGTAGTCATACACGTTGCCATCGGGTTCGACGATCGGGAATTGTTGGGCGAAGACATGCGTGTGCACGTCCCCTGGACGCATATGTTTCAGGATCAGATCGGGGTAGGACCGCTCCGGGGGCCGCGGCCAGAAGTCGACCATGACCGGGCTCCCTGCGCGTTCGCCAGCCTCGACCGCCGCATCGACGGACGCCCAGGGTGTGTGGACTGCGTCCCACGGATGGCGCGTCCAGTAGTGGGCGGTTTTGATGCCGACGATGACATCAGCGTGTGCGGCCAGGGTGTCCGCGGCGCGGTGCGTATCAAACTGGGCCGGATCCTGTTCGAGCTCGCCCATGCCGCCCGCGCAAATGTTGAGCCAGGCCAGGACGCGGGTCGCGGAACGATCGATCCAGTTCTGGCGGAAGTTCAAGAAGTGTTCGGCACCAGCTGTGCCTGCGTCGACCAATGTGGTCACGCCAACGCGAAATGAATGCGCGTCGGGTGCGAGCGACGACTGCCACGTTGGTCCATCCAGGCCACGGAACGGGTAGACGTGCACGTGGATGTCTATCAGGCCGGGGGTCACGTACATCCCGGTTACGTCGAGGGTCTGGTCAGCCGCCTCGGTGATAGTGGGTTCGACGCGCGCGATCCGCCCGTCGCTGATGGCCAGGTCCATTACTCCATCGCGCCCGTTGGCGGGATCGATCACGTGTCCACCCCGCAGCATCAGCTCGTATGCCACAACCCTTTCCTTCAGGCGCGCCTAGGCGTGGCGTCGAGGCCACTGTTAAACGCTGGCGGCCGGGCTGGCGCGGGCCGCGGCGATCCAATCTGACGCCCGAGATGGTTCGCGAGGGTTTTCACGAACCCGCACGCGGCGGCTCGCGCGTCTCGGCTAAACGTCGCCATGCACCAGTGGCATGGCCCACCGATGCACTTGCCCGCACGCCGGCCTTCGGCGAAGCTGCCCAGTCTCCGGGGAGTCCCACCCTGCTCGTCCAGCTCCCTCGACGCCCGGACAGCCAGTCGACTCTGGCTGCCCTAGGAGTTCCTGGTGTCGGCCGGTGTTGGCCGCTCGATGTCTGCTTCACGGGCCTGGCCGACGAGCTGGTTCCACAGCTCGTAATCTGTGTCGCGTTTGGCGACGTAGCGATGATCCGCCCCGGCCTCCTGGCTGCCCAAGGCCTTGAAGGGTGTGCGCGACCGATCGTTGAGGTCGACATACGTGCCGCCCTGCTCGAGCCGCGCGCCGGGCTCCAACACGGACAGACGCGCTAGCTCCGCCTCGTCAAGCATGGCCAGCCGCGCGTGGAGGTCTTTGTCGTCCACTGCTGACCGGCTCTCGTCGGCGTGACCGCCAGACTCCACTGCTGATGTGTCGGGGGCGATGTCAGCCGCGAACTCCTCCACCCGATCGGGGACCGGCCCGGTCGGGTTGGTCAGCTCCTCACGGCGGACGTCGTGCGTCTCGGCATGCCGCCCGGCGGGGCCGCCCTGGTCCGAATACGGGGTCCGTCCGTCCCCCGGGCTCTGGTCGTGCTGTCCGCGTCTGGGCATCTCGATTCTCCTTCGCGACAGTGAACTATAGAAACCAATCCGGCTCAGCCACGCTCATCGGGGGCGAGCGTGGCTGTCCGATTGAAAGTGGGCTAGAGAACGGGCCGGTCCATCTGAAGGTCGCCGCCGTGCTCGGGCTGTGGCTTGTCAGCGGGTGTGGTGCTGGAGGCGCGGCGACTTTCTGGGCCCTGGCTCGTGGCGGCCTTCGACCCTTCGCTCGTGTCGTGCTGGGCCTGGCCGATGGGTCGGTCGGCCGGCTGCCGCTCAACGGGGTGACTCTCGATGGCGATGTCGGCGCGGGTGATCGGCGCCTGTGCCTCGACCCCTCGTGTGTCTGGCTTGACCCCGCCGGTCTGGGCTGGGGTCGTCCCGGGCTGGGCTTCCGGCCAACGCGCCTGACCGCCCTGAACCGGGTAGAGTCTGGTGCCTGCTTCGGCGGGCGGGGTCATCACGTGTGGCGGCCCCTCGCTTCGCATGCGGCGCCAAACCAGGAGGGCGCCTCCTGAGACCACCACCACGCTAGCCAAGCCGGGCAGGCCGTATCGGGAGGGTTTGGAACCGACCTGTTGCCGCACGGCCGCGAGATTGTCCATGGCCGGCAGCACGCGGCGCAGCGACGGTGGCGACCAGTCGTTTGTGGGCCCGCTCTCGGTCGACTGCGCCGATTGCCTGTCCCGGCGCGCCCGCCGAGCCAGGGCTAGCATCATCAGCAACACGGCGCTGCCAATCGCCCCACTCGGAACCCGAGGGTTGTCCCCGAGACTCTCACGTAGCCCAGCTGTGGCGCGCCGCAGTCGGTTGAGGGAACGGGCCTGTTCCTGCTGGCGGCGCCTGTACAGCCAGACCGCAACGCCTGCGGTGCCGAGCACGACCGCCGTAACGCCCCCAGATACCAGTGCGCGGGGTACAAAGGCGGAGCCGGAGGTGGCGTCGTCATGTTCGGTGGTGAAGACGAGGCGCTCCACTGGCGGGCTGTCCACCTCAGCGCGCGCAGGTGTCTCGGTGGTGACCGTGCTCGACCCCGCCACCTCGGCGGGCGGCGCGGCAGTCGACACAGGCTGCAGTCGGACAGTGTCGCCAGACACCTCCGCGATCCGATCGCTGGGGATGAAGCGGTTCGCGCCTTTCAAGATCGCACCCTCGACCTGGATAAAGCCGGCTCGCCTCAGGTCCTGGCGCAAGACGTCAGGCACATCGCCGAGGCCCTCAGCATCGATGCTGCCCCAGGGCGATCCTAAGGCGCCAGGCCCACCGTCGACACCGGCCGCGGGCGCCAACACGACACCGCCCAAGTTGACAGGCTCGTTGCCAGCCGTAGTGACAGCCTGAGGATCACCCATCTCGATGCGGTTCACGCTGCCGAGCTGCTTGCCATCGGCGTCAATCACCGTCATCCCTTGGCGAACCTGCTCGAGGGGTTGCGACGCAAAGATCGGTTTGTCGTTTGATTGCTCGTTCATCAGAAGCTCCTGTTCCTGTGCAGAGGGACCTCGATCGTGCCACAATCGGCGCCTCCATTGAAGATCCCGATCGCCCCACTTATAGCCTACCGCGAACCGGCCCAGCACTATTCGGCAAGCTGATGCGGCCCGAATGGCGAAAGAGAGCCACGGAACCGAAACTCGTCAGGCGCTGTATATACGGTAGAAGCTTTGTCTCAGCTGCACTCGCCTGCAAGTACGCTCGGCCGATCGCGCCAACGCGCGTGGTGGCTTGCGTAACGGTGATACGGTTGTCGTGGAGCCCCCGTCACGCCTGGGACGCAACCACGCTCACTGATCAAACCTGAAAGGAGTTGCCACATGTCGACGAATCGCGGGCGGCCGGGGCGGGCCGGCCTCGCAGCGCACCACTATGCGCGGCATCTTTGCCGTCTGCCGCCGACAGCTACGCCAGGTGGTGACGGCAGGCCAGATTCCGAACTCGAACAAGCGCTGGTCGATCTCGGGGCCAGACTGCTCAGGGACGCCAATCCTGCCTTCGCGCAAGCGATACTCGAACGCATTTTGCCTGGGCGAGCCAGCCACAGTCCCTGCCCCGGACTTGATTTGCCTGGGGCGACGAAACTTTGAAAGAGGCTACAACACCATGTCTGCACAGCATCTGAAGCACGCGCACCCCGGCGGAGATGTGCCACACCGCCACAACGACACCGACGAGCTCGCTACACACGCCACCGCAGAAAGCACGACCGACACGACGCGAACGGAGGGCCAGCAGACCGTCCAGCTGCGTGAGGAGGAGTTGCGGGCCCGTAAGCAGTCCGTCGAAACGGGCACGGTGCGGGTCGGCAAGGAAGTTGTCAGCGAGCAGAGAACACTCGAGGTGCCGGTCACACGCGAAGAGGTGACCGTGGAGCGTCACCCTGTCGAGCGACGGCCGGCAGAAGGCGCGATTGGCGAAGGGTCCGAGACCATCCGGGTTCCAGTTCACGAGGAGCAGGTCTCGGTCGAGAAGCGTGCAGTGGTAACTGAGGAGATCAACGTGGGCAAGCGCAAGACACAGGAGACGCAGCAGGTCTCGGGTACGGTGCGGCGCGAGGAGGCGCGCATCGAAAGCGAGGGCAACCTGGACGAGCAGCGCAAGAGCTGAGCCCGCTCTCGCTTCGGCGCCTACCGCCTACCACACTGCGGACGGGCTCGGGCACGTGTGCCGGGCCCGGGGACCGCTCCAACAATCTCGGGCCAGCGCTATTTGCGGCGAATTGGCCGACTATTCACAAGGAGATCAACGTATGGCCAAAAATTTCTCCAGCCAGGTAACCGATGGCATGGAGGTGGTCGATGCCAACGAGGAAAAAGTCGGCACGGTGCACGAGGTGTATGACGCTCCGGCGGCTGAGAAGTCCAGCAGCGGGGGTGGCTATCTGCGAGTGCCAACCGGATTTCTGGGCATGGGCAAGGAGCATCACATCCCGTTCAGCGCCATCCGGGACGTACGCCAGGATCACATCTACTTGAGCGTGATGAAGGATCGGCTTGACGAGCTCGGCTACGATGCAGCACCGATGGCGGCTGACGAAACTCACGTCGGGCAGACCGTCGAACGCACGATCTCGACCACCACAAGCACTCCGCCGGCGCCGAACCCGAGACAGGAAACCGAGCAGGCGCCGCGCAAGCTCCAGTTGCGCGAAGAAGAGCTCATCGCACGCAAGCGCTCGGTCCAAACAGGCCAGGTGGACATTCACACCCAGGTTGTTTCGGAGCAGCGAACCATCGAGGTACCGGTTATGCGCGAGGAGGTCACCATCGAGCGGCGCGCGGTCGAGCCCCGTCCGTCCGATCGGCCGATTGAAGAACACGGCCGGACCATCAGCATTCCGGTGCGCGAGGAACAGGTTATTGCCGAGAAGCGGGCGGTTGTGTACGAAGAGTTGGAGGTCGGTAAGCGCACCGTCCAAGAGACTCGACACGTATCGGAAACGCTTCGGCGTGAGGAGGCGGTCATCGACAAGGAAGGCAGCGTTGAACTCGAGGGTGAAACCAAAAAACCTGGGCATTCCCAACCAGGCTGATGGCGCAGGCCGAGTAGGTCACACCAGTGGCAGCTCGCGGCGGCCCGAGGCCCCCTGACGGCAGGGCGGACAGCGGCGGTCTCGGTACATCCTGAGCGAGCCAGCATTGACAAAGAGGAGGCTGGATGGCGGAGCGTGACGCGCGGCAGATCCACACAGGTGTGGAAACTGAGGACCATGCCACAGCCCTGGAGCTGAGGGCGGAGGAGCTCGTCGGTCGCAAGCAGCTCGTGCAGACCGAACGCGTGCTGATCCGCACCATGCTGGTCACCGAGACCAGGCGGATCGAGGTGTCGGTTACTCGCGAGGAGCTGATCGTGGAGCGCGTGCCGCCCGAGCAGTGGACTGGCAAAACGGATGAAGCACACGCGGCCGGCGGTCCAGACGGCGAGCTAATTGAACGCCTGCGGGCGCTAGAACCGGGCGAGACGGTTCGGTTGCCGCTCGTTGAGGAGGAGGTCGTGATCGAGCTCCAACCAGTCGTTGTCGAGGAGGTGAGTATCGGCACGCGGCAGGTGCAGTCGACACGGCAACTTTCCGGCGTGGTGCGTCGCGAAGAGGTGCGTGTGGAGCAGGTCGACGCGAAGTGAGTTGGTTCGCAGGAGGATCACACTATGGATAGCCAGGCCGCCCACGCGAGCCCGGAGCTTCAGCCGGCTGAGATCAACATCGAGCTTCGTGAAGAAGAGCTGCGGGCCGAGAAGAAATCGGTCCAGGTTGGCCTGGTTCGCATTCGGCGCGAGTTGATCACTGAAACGCGGTCCTTTGAGGTCACACTTACTCACGAAGAGATCTCGGTCGAACGGGTGCCGTATGAGGCGGGCGCGGCAAGTGCCCACCCGCAAGCAGCCGACGTGCGGATGGGGTCCGCAGCAGGCGAACGCGTGCGGGTACTCCAGCCTGGCGAGACAATCCGAATGCCGCTCGTATCCGAGGAGATCATCGTTCGCAAGCGCCCCGTGGTTATCGCGGAATTGGTGGTCGGCAAACGCCTGGTCGAGGAGGTCCAGTCGCTCTCAGGCACGGTGCGGAGGGAGGAGGCTTATGTCACGGGCCCATCGCCGCGCTCTACGATCCCGTCAGAGGAGACGCATGCCCCGCAAAAGGAAACATAAGAAGCAAGCCCAACGAGCCAACAGCAAAGCCAGGGCCGCCAGTAGCCCGGCTGACACGGCTGGGCGCTCGGAGGGTTCCGGATCAGGTCTCGGCCAGCCAGCCTCGCGAACGATTGAGCTTCGGGAGGAGCAGCTTGTGCCCCGCAAGCAAGTCGTCGAGTCTGGCGTCGTGCAGGTGCGCACCGAAGTTCTTTCTGCAGCGCGGACGCTAGACGTGTCGGTAGCTCGAGAGGAAGTGTTCGTCGAACGGGCACCCGTCGAACGCCGCTCAGCCATGCGTGCGCTCGGAGGACAGGAGGTTGTGGTCGAAATTCCGGAATACGGCCAACAAGTCAGCCTCCAGGCGTATCCAATCGTCACGCGCGAGCTTATCGTGAGCAAAGAAACGGTTCATGAGACGCGCGATGTGACCGGCACGGTGCGCCGCGAAGTGGCACGCGTGGAACGTACGGAGTTGCCTGGCCCCGCGGGCGAACGATAGCGCGGGCTTCAGGCAGGAATTGGGTGGGCGTACTGGCCTGGTGTCGGCTCGGCCAAGCGCACGGCGAGCGCCGCTGGCACTATCGCCAACAGAATAGCCATCACGGCCAGCGCTGAAAAACCGGTCGCCTCTGCGAGCGGGCCGCCCGCCAAAGGCAACACGATCGAGGCGACACCTGCAAAGCTGTCGACTACGCCGATAGCGCGTCCCCGCTCCACAGCGGGCACCGTATCCGCGATCAGCGCCGTAACTGCGACGTTGACGCACGACCAGCCCACGCCCACGAGAAGGAGCCCACTCATCTGCACCCAATAGTCGGGTGTCATGGGGACCAGCAGCGCCCCGAGTACGACGATGCCTAACCCTATGAGAATCACCATGCGGCGACCGACGCGATCTGCCAATCGGCCGAGCGGCAGCGATAACCCGTACATGCCGACCACATGCACACCAACCGCCAGTGAGATCATGGTCAGCATGTGTCCGGCATGCGCCATCGCTAGCGGCGTCAGGGCCATCATCATCGTCATGATGCCGTGGGCCGCGAACATGGCCAGGAAGCCTACCCGCAGAGGGTAGTGGGCCAACCACCGTCGGACCCCGGCCCCATCGGCGAGAACCCCGTCATGCTCGACGACATGCGGTGCTGTATAGCCTGGATAGAAGCGCGCGAGATCGGCCGCGATCGCTTTGGGATCAGGCCGGATGAGGAAGACCAAGGCCATGCTCGGGATCAGTACAACCGGTACGAGCCACCACGCCAGGACCGTGGAATCCAGGCGGAGCGGGCCGGCGCCGGCCTGAGCCGCGGCAATGAGCAGCGGGCCGCCGAGCGCCCCCACGAGCGCACCACTCAGAACGTAGCCAAGCCCCTCGGCGCGTCGCTCAGGGAGATACATGTCGGCCGCAGCCGTTCTCAGTTGCTGGCCTGCTCCAACCCCGAGGCCAAAGACCAGCAAGCCAACCACGAACAGAGCGAAGGACGACCACAACATTGCCAACCCGACAGTCACCGCCCCGACAAGACTGAGCACCAGCCCTAGCAACAGGCCCATCTTGCGGCCGTAGGTATCCATAATCCAGCCGATTGGGTACGCTATGACTAGCCGCGCGGCGTACAACAGGCTTGCGCCAAGCCCCGCCAGCGCAAGCGATCCGAGCAGGCGCTCGATCATAATGCCGCCGAGCGTGGGTACCAGTTGTGTACCGGTGCCCACGAAAGCCTGCGTCGCGGCGAGCAACAGCGTGTTGCGCCGGATGAGCGGCGGAACAGCCATTCGGCCGTCGGTTCGATCACTCGCTGCGAGTGTTACGCGAGCCAACGGCTAACCTGGCCCGCCCGCGAAACGACTACGATCGCTCATTGATGCTGAGGCCTCTGCCTGACATACACCACCCAGGCGCCACGCTGGTGATTTAACTGGTGCATTAACCGCGGTGTCTGGCTGTTCGTACGAACGGGGCTCGTCCGGCATAGTCGGCCCGGTCACCCAGCTCGCGTTCGATCTCCAGCAGACGGTTGTACTTGGCCACCCGCTCACCCCGCGCGGGTGCGCCTGTCTTGATCTGCCCGGTCCCAAGACCGACCGCCAGGTCCGCTATGAACGGGTCGGGTGTCTCGCCTGAGCGGTGCGAGACGACCGCTGTCCAGCCCGCCGCCTGTGCAAGTTCGACCGCCTCGGCCGTTTCGGTCAGGGTGCCGATCTGATTCAGTTTGATCAGCACGGAGTTGGCGCTGCCCCT
>JBPCIO010000122.1:0-3618 GCA_051006215.1 Chloroflexota bacterium | reverse complement strand
GCGCTTGGCAAAGGCACCGACGCCCACGCCGCCGCCGTGGTCGGCGACACGGTCGGCGATCCGTTCAAAGACACAGCTGGGCCGTCACTCCACGTGGTCATCAAACTCCTCAGCACCATCACCCTGGTCATGGCGCCACTGTTCATCGGACGTTGAGGATGACTCGGCACCATGCTGCTGCGCGAAGGCTTGGAGCTGTCGTCCACCGGGGCGCTGCGCCGTATGGCCAGCGTCCACGGTCTCGTGCTTGACGAGGCTACCACCCGCGGCGAGCTGATCGAACGCGTCGCCGAGCGTTTGCTCGTCGACCTGACGTACCTCCGCGACCAGATCGAGCGCATGTCAGACGACGAGCGGGCGACCCTGATCGCTGCCCGCGCGAGTGGTGGCGATCTTCGTGGCCTGCTCGTCGAGCGCGATCACCCAGGCGCTGGGGACGCGCTCATCGAACGCGGGCTTCTGTTTCGCATCTTTGCCGCGTCCGGCCCGCTGCGGGGTGAGGTGTTCGAGGCCCCGCAGGAGATCCTGGCGCTCCTGCCGCCACCCCCGACTCTTGACGCTCCGCCAGCCGGTGAGCCAGCCCCAGCCGAGCGACGAGCCAGCGACCCGGCCTTTAGTCTGTTCGCGCTCGTCAGTGCCCTCACTCGCAGTGCAGGCAATCTCGAGCAGGACGTCCACGAGTGGTCGGAAGAGCCGGGCGGCTGGAGCTGGGAGGCCCGATGGACCTTCTTGCGTCATCTGGCCCAGTCAGGCGGGCTGATCGTGCACCAGGCGGACGGCGGGCTCGGCCCCGGCCCGATGTTGTCGCGCCTGCTCGACGACCCGCCAGCTCTGAGCCACCGCCTCTGGCGCACGTACCTGCAGGACCGCGGCTGGTCTGAGCTCGAGCACGCCAGTGACGCGCTCGACGGCGCTCAGGAGCTGGCCGACAGCGTGCTCTTGCGCAAAGCACTAGTCGACGCAGTCGAGGCATTACCCGAAGGCGCCTGGATAGCAGTCGACGTGTTTTCTGAGTGGCTCCGAGCGGTGCGTCCGCTGGCTGTCCGAGAGCAGCTGAACGCGCGCGGCATCGTGCAGCTGGACGCAGCCAGCTGGGCGGAGCTCGAGCAGCCACTCCTGCGCTACACCCTGCTCGGTCCGATGTACTGGCTAGGACTCATAGCCGCCAGCCCCGACGGGCTCAACATCAGCCGCCGCGCCGCGCCGGCGATCGCGAAGCAAAGCCCGACGGCGGGCGGAGCTGAAGCCTGCCACTGGGAAGGCGCTGCGGAGCTGGTCGCGCCCACGCGTGCCAACCTGGGCACTCTGCTCGAGGCCGAGCGGTACCTCGTGCTGCGAGAGCGCGGCCGTCCTTCGCGCTACCACTTGATCCAGTCGCACCTGGCTGCCGCGCTCGGTACTGGCGGCTCGATCGACGACTGCCGGCGGCTGCTGCGAAAGCTGACTCAGGGCTCACTGCCACAGAGCGTGAAGGACAGGCTGGCGGCCTGGGAGCAGCGCTTCGGCGCACTCGGCGTGCGGCCGGCGGTGCTGATCGAGTCGCGTACGGCGCCAGAGCTGGAGGAGGCGATTGCCGAGGACCGCGTGCGGCGATTCATTCGCGCACGTCTCGGGCCCACGGTGGCCGAGGTGTCGGCTGCCGACGTCCTCGAGCTCGCGGCTGCGCTCCGCGAAGGAGGCCACCTGCCGCGCGTGGACGCCGCGCTGAGACTGGCCTCCGAACCCCGTCGCGCGTACGCTGGACTGATCGACGAGCAAGTTCTCGAGTTCCTGCTGGTGGGACTGCTGGCATTTCAGCGGGCGCGGCCGGCCTACCTGGATGAACTGGAGGGCTCGGCGAACCTGCTCGAGCGTCTGGAACGTCAGTTTCCGCCTGAGCGCCTCACACGCCTGCGGGCCGCCGCCCTCCGCCTGGCTGGCGAGCTCGGCACTCCCGCCGGGGTTCGGCCTCGAGCCGGATCGAGACCAAAACGCACACGCTGATAGTGCCGAGGGCGACGAGATGCTCGCACGCGACCATCGCACCGGGGGAGATGCTGCGTGGATCCCGCTCGGCACGGTTGACCAATTCGCCCCCGTCCGCAGACAACATCGTCGCGTGGCAAACGCGCTCGCGTTCGTCTGGCGCAGCGGCTTGAGCAGTGACCGGCTGTGTCGGCTATACTCGCCGCTGGTACGAATTGAGCCATGCCTGAACTTGCTGACCTGCTACAGCTCACGCGCCGCGCCGACCTGCCCGCCATCCGGCCAGGCGACACGGTCCGCGTCCACGTGCGGGTGGTTGAAGGCAACCGCGAGCGGCCCCAGATGTTTGAAGGGGTCGTACTTGAGGTCAAGCGGCCGAATACGTACGACGGCAGCTTCCGAGTCCGCCGCGTGACGCACGGCGTGGGTGTCGAGCGGACGTTCATGTTCCAGTCGCCGCGGGTTGAAAAGGTTGAAGTGGCCAGGCGAGGCGCGGTCCGACGTGCCAAGCTGTTCTACCTGCGCGGCCTGACCGGCAAGGCCGCCCGCATCAAGGAACGCCGCGACGGCGGCCCCAGGAAACGCGAAGCCCGGGCCACCGCGTAAGTGCCGGGGACCCTTCCGGTGAGGGCGATGAATCGCCTACCCTGAAGGACAATGAGAGCGGTGGGCGTGCGCAAGAAACGTCAGGGCGTCGTCGATCCCACGCTCAAAGTGGAACGCAGCTTCTGGCGTGATGGGTTGACGCGCATCGTTGGCATCGACGAGTGCGGCGTGGCGGCGTTGAGCGGGCCGGTGGTGGCTTGCGCGCTGTACATGCCGATGAACTGCAAACGCATCCCCGGCGTCCGTGATTCGAAGATGGTCAGTCGGTCCGAGCGCGAGCGTCTGGCGGATCTCATCTGTGCCCGAGCCGTCCGAGTCGGCATTGGTGCTGCCAGCGCCCGAGAGATCGAGCGGCTCAACATCTTGCGGGCAACGCATCTCGCCATGAAGCGGGCTCTCGAGCGAGTGGGCGCCTGTGATCACTCGCTGATCGACGGGTTGCCCATCCGCGACATCGACATGGGACCAAACACGTGCATCGTGCGCGGGGATGCTAGCGCTTACTCAATTGCTGCCGCCTCCATCGTCGGAAAGGTGTGTCGCGATCGGCTGATGGCAAAGTTGGCCGTACGCTATCCGGGTTACGGCTGGGAGCAGAACGCCGGCTACCCCACCCGCGATCACCGCGCCGCGATCCACCGCCTCGGCGTGACCCCGCACCACCGAAGAAGCTTCGGCACCGTACGCATGCTCACCCAACTCGTCCTGGACTTCGGACAAGCGGGCAGTGACCAGCCTGACCCGCTCTCCCCCGGGGCGGCTGCCGGCGAGCTCCTTGCTGCTGATGATTTTTCGCTGCAGCTGGCCGCAGACGAATCCCTACTGCTGGAATCGGCAGCCGTCTAGGGCGGCGGTGAGCGCCAAATGGACCTGGCCTGCTGTCGAGTTTGAGACAATGGGCGCTGTGCGACCTGTGTCGCCGCATTCAGCCGGCTGCTTCGGAAGACAATTCTGGGACGGCTCACTGCCGCCGGTTCTCTGCCCATGAGCAGACACAACATCGCCCTGGGCAGGTGGGGCGAGCAGCTTGCGGAAACGCTCCTGGTG
>JBPCIO010000121.1:0-5547 GCA_051006215.1 Chloroflexota bacterium | reverse complement strand
CGGCTGGCGGGACCCAGCCGGGCTCGCTGGCGTGCTGCTGCACGTCGATCCGGGCCTGCTGTGTGATGCGCTCGCGAGCGCATTGCCGCCACACAGCCCGTACGTGCGTGCATGGGCGGCTACCTGGTTGACCACCAACGCCACCACTCGCAGCGCGATCGCCGAACATCTGGATGGGGTCGACGAGCTCTTCGAAGGCAAAGTATTTGCCCGCCTGTCGGCAATGCTCCAAGCAGGCACCCTGCTATATGTCGGCAACAGCATGCCCGTACGTGACCTGGACAGCTTTTGGCCGACCTCGAAGCAGCCACTCCGGTGTCTGGCGAACCGCGGCGCAAACGGTATCGACGGCGTGGTGTCGAGCGCCCTTGGGGCGAGCGCGGCTGGGGTCGGACGCGCGGTGCTCGTGATTGGCGACGTGTCCTTCTACCATGATCTCAATGCCCTGCTCGCCGCGCGCAAGCATCACCTGGACCTGCTGGTGGTGCTCATCAACAACGACGGGGGTGGCATCTTCTCGTTCTTGCCCCAGGCAGACGCGCCGGAGGTGGATTTCGAGGTCTTGTTCGGCACGCCGCATGGGCTCGATTTTCAGCCATTCGTGGAGGGGTATGGGGGGCGATTCGCGCGGGTTCAGGACTGGCCAGCGCTCGCGTTAGCGGTCGCAGACGGTTTGGGCCGCGGCGGACTGCAGGTCGTCGAAGTGCCGACTGAGCGAGCACGCAACGTCGTCCTGCATCGCGAGGTCTGGCGCGTCGTCGCCGAGGCTCTGGCGGGAGTACCCGCCGGCGTCGCTTGATGCGCCTCAACGGTCTCGACTTCCACGTCGAGAGGGAGGGCAGCGGCCGGCCGTTGCTGATGCTGCACGGCTTCACGGGTAGTGCGCGCACCTGGGCCGAAGTGCGCCCGGCCCTGGCCGCACACGCCACGGTCATCTGCGTCGACCTGATCGGCCACGGCCACTCGGCCAAACCCGCCGAGGCTGCCAGGTACAGCCTCGACTGGAGCACGCGTGACCTGGTGGCGCTGCTGGATCGGCTGGAGTTGGACGCGGTGGACCTGCTCGGCTACTCGATGGGTGGCCGCGTGGCGCTCCAGCTGGCGCTCCAGGCGCCAGCCCGCGTGAGTACGCTGATCCTGGAAAGCGCCTCAGCTGGCATCGAGGACGGTTCTGAGCGGCGTCGGCGCATCCACACCGACGCGACCTTGGCTGAGCGCATCGTCGACGAGGGTATACCTGCCTTTGTTGCCGAATGGGAGCGCCTGCCGTTGCTGGCTCTCGCGCCCCACGTTGCTGAGGTCGACCGCGCGCGCCTGACCAGCATGCGGTTGGGAAACAACCCGCTCGGGCTGGCCAACAGCCTGCGCGGTATGGGCGCCGGGCAGCAGACCCCGCTGTGGCCGCTCCTGCCGCAGCTGAAGCAGCGGGTGCTGCTCGTCGTTGGCGAACGCGATACACGCTACCGCCAGGTTGCCCAACGCATGCGCTCACTGCTGCCAGCGGCCGAGCTGGCCGTGGTGCCGGACGCGGGCCACACCACGCATATCGATCAACCGCGGGCATTTGTCAGCCTGCTCGAGCAAGCGCTCGGCCAAACTCCGGCGTCGGCCGCGCCCGCGTGCGCAACAAATTGACAGATCCCAGAAGCATTGCTATATTGGATGGAACGGTTGTTCTAGTGCCAGAGAAGGTATCGGCGCGGTGCGCGTCGGAGGGGAAGAGTGTGGCTGCGAAAAAGCTATCGGAACGCCAGAAAAACATCCTGAAATACATCGAGGCCTACGTCGACGAGCGAGGCTACCCCCCCAGCATCCGCGAAATCGGGGACCGGGTGGGCATCTCGTCCACGTCTGTCGTGGACTACAACCTTAAAGTGCTCGAGCGCGACGGCCACATCCGGCGTGATCGAGAAGTCTCCCGCGGGCTCGAGCTAGTTGGTGGCTCGCGCGCGCAGCGTCAGACGCATCCGCGTCTGGTGCGCATCCCGGTGATCGGGCGCATCGCGGCTGGCTTGCCGATCGAAGCTATCGAGGACCCGAGCGACGTCCTCGAGCTGCCGGTGGGCTCGGTGCCAGACGAATGTTATGCACTCCGCGTACGCGGAACGTCGATGATCGACGATCACATCGACGATGGCGATCTGGTGGTTATCCGGCCGCAGCGGAGCGTCGACAATGGCGATATCGCGGTGGCGATTGTGGATGACGCGACCGAAAACGGCGGTGCGACGTTGAAGCGCTTTTATCTGGAGGGTGACATGGTGCGGCTGCAGCCCCGCAACGAGACCATGCGGCCCATCGTCGTGCGTGCGGACCAGGTCGAAGTACGGGGCAAGGTGGTCAAGCTGCTGCGCGATCTCTGAAAAGGCTGAACCCGCGCCTACGCACAGCTCTGGGCTGGCACAATCCAGCCCCGTGAGCCAATCGCGCAACGGGCGACGGGCCGAGCCCAAGCCGCGCCACCTGAGCGTGGTTGCCGATCCGCGTAAACCCGAAGCACTCGCCCTGGCCGACCGCGTACGGAAGTGGCTGCTGGAACGCGAGGCGTACGTCGAGGATCCGGCGCAGGCGGACGTGCAGGTGGTCATCGGTGGCGATGGGACGGTGGTCCGCGCGGCACGCGCCCTGTGCGACGTGCCGGTCCTGGGGATTGACCTGGGGCAGTTCGGTTTCTTGGCCCACGTGCCGCCCTCGCACTGGGAAACGCGCCTAAAACAGGTGTTGGCCGGCCGCTACGAGGTGCGCGTGGATGCCACGATCCGCGTCGAGCTCGAACGCGGCAACCAGGCTGTAGCGTCGCTCTGGGCGGTCCAGGACGTCGTGTTCCACGGCTTCGTCGTACCAGGCAATGGCCAGCAGATGGCCCTGCTCGAGTTGTACATCGACAACAAGTACCTCAACCCGATCCCTGGCGACGGGCTCATCGTCGCCACCAGCCCCGGTTCGAGCGCCTACAACCTCGCCGCCGGCGGCCCGGTTCTGGCGCCGGGGAGTCAGACTTTCGCCATCACCCCGATCTGCGCCCACACACCCATGCGGGCCTCATTTTCCGTGGCTGAGTCGACGCCGATCACGCTGGTGCAGGTCGGCCGTTTCCCGATCAACGTGTGTGTTGACGGACAGGAGTCGTTCGACGACTTCGCTCCGAACGACGTCGCCCACATTGTCGCCGACCCTCGCCGCTTCCGGCTGGTGACGTTCAAGGGCAGCAGCTTCTACGGGCGCTTCCGTCAGCGCTTCAACTACCGCATTCGGCCTGGCTATCGAGCCTCACGCCTGTTTCATCAGCACCCCGAGGCGTCCACGGCATCGATGCACCGCACGTCGCCCGGCACGCAGCCGCTTGGCACCATCGGATAGACCGTCTCCTCTATCGGCACCCGCACGTCGACCACCGCCGGGCCCGGGTGCAGCGCTGCCTCGCGTAGCGCGCGCTCGAGCTCGTCACGTCGAAGGACGGTGGTCGCCCAGCACCCGTGCGCCTTGGCCAGCGCCTCGAAGTTCGGCTGGGGTAGGATCGAGTGGCTATACACGTGGTCGTAGAACAGCTCCTGCCACTGGCGGACCATCCCCAGGCAGCGGTTGTTGACAATCAGGATTTTCACTGGCAGATTCGAAGCCACGAGTGTCGAAAGCTCTGGGGCGCTCATTTGGAAGCCGCCATCTCCAACGACGGCCCACACCGGGCGTCCGGGCTGCGCTGCCTTGACTCCCATGGCTGCTGGCAGGCCGTAGCCCATCGTGCCCAGCCCGCCACTGGTCAACAGCTGGCCTGGGCGGTCGAAGCCATGGTGCAGCGCCACAAACATCTGGTGCTGACCAATATCTGAGACCAGCGTTGCAGCGCCCCCGGTCACCCGGCGCAGAGCGCGCACGACCTCGGGCGTAGTGGGGGGTTCGTGGGCTGGCGCGTCGGCGTCCGCCACCCTGCCACACACCTCGTGGTCGTCTGTCCATTGGCGCAGACGCGCCCACCAGTCAGCGCGGTCACGGCGCACGCACAGACTGGCCAATTCCCGCAGGGCAGCGCGCGCGTCGGCAAGCACTGGCACGTCGGCGCGCACCACCCGATTGAACGCCTGCGGGTCGATGTCCACGTGCACGATGCGCGCTCCCGCTGCGAAATCTTTGGGTCGGCCGACCACGCGATCGTCGAAACGCATGCCTATGCCGATGACGAGGTCGGCGTGGTGCATGGCCAGATTGGCCTGCACCGTGCCGTGCATGCCGACCATGCCGAGTGCCTGCGGATGCTGGTCGGGGAAAGCGCCCAGGCCAAGCAGCGTCGTGCCGACCGGGGCGCCGCTTGCCTCGGCAAAGCGCAACACTTCGGCGGCGGCGCCAGCCATCGAGACGCCATGGCCAACCAGGAGCACCGGTCGCTCGGCGGCATCGAGCAGCGCTGCGGCCTCGCGGATGGCACGCTCGGCCGACCGACTGAGCTGGGGCTCCGCTGCTGGCGCCACCATTTCTGGCAGGGTAACCTCGACGTCCACCCTCGCCAGCTGGACGTCCCTGGGAAAGTCGATCAGCACCGGTCCTGGCCGTCCCTCGCTGGCCAGGCGAAAGGCCCGCGCAAAGACGCTCGGGATGTCGCTTGCGGATTGCAGCTGGAATGCACCTTTGGTGATCGGGCCGACCATGCCGATGATGTCCACTTCCTGGAACGCCTGGGTGCCAATGGCTGCGCGTGCTACCTGGCCCGTCAGAGCCACCACGGGCACACAGTCCATATACGCGGTCGCCAGGCCGGTCAGCAGGTTTGTGGCGCCGGGGCCGCTGGTGGCGACACATACGCCCACCCGGCCGTGCGCTCGAGCGTAGCCGTCGGCAGCGTGGGCGGCGTTCTGCTCGTGGCGTACCAGGACGTGCCTGAGCCCTGGATACCGAGCTAGCTCGCGATAGAACGGCAGCGCTGCTCCGCCCGGGTAGCCGAACAGCACTGTGGCTCCTTGAGCCAGCAGGGCTTCACACGCCAGCGCACCGCCGCTAACGGAGCGCGTGCCGATTTCTCGACCAGTTGTCGTCGCCGTGTGCAATGCGTCTAGAGCGACCAAGGTGCGCCTCCTCTTGTCGCTCATGAGCTCTCGAGCTAGCCGCTCTGCCAACAAAAAAGCCCGTCCCTCACGTAAAGGGACGGGCCCAAGCCGGGTCCGCGGTACCACCCTGTTTCTCCGCCCAGCGGAGCGCTCATGAGGCACGTATATACCTCTGCCATCGATAACGGGTGGCAACCCCGGCACCGTTTACTTAGCCTTGCTGTGCAGCAGGAAGCTGTTCAGGGTGCGGCTCAGGAGTGATCTCCGGCTCGACCTTCGGCACCCGCTTCCACCTCAGCGCGGGCTCTCTGGAGCCTATGTTCGAGCCGGCGCTGTCTCCGTCAGCGCCTCGTAGGTTCAATTTAACCGCAGTCGACAGGAGATGCAACACTTCAGCCCGTGAGACCCCTGCCTGAAGACTTTCTCCAGCTTCTGGAGGACCAGGATGAAGTGCTGGTCACATCCCGTGACGGCGCTACTCGAGGCACCGTGCCGGTCTGGTTCGTCA
>JBPCIO010000120.1:0-23291 GCA_051006215.1 Chloroflexota bacterium | reverse complement strand
CATCCGTGGCTAATCCGATGTCAAATACGTCATGCTTCGAGGTCGTTTGGTCGTCTTTCATGCTGCTGTGGCTACGTTGCTGTGGAAAAAAGACTACCGCACGCTGCCGCTTCCGACCGCCGCTGCGTGGAGTATGACCCTCGTGCTGGCCAAACGGTCTCGCGGGTACTCACGGCAGGGTAGTAGGAACGCAGCCTTTCGGCCCTCCCGCGAGGTATACTTTTATCGCTCTGTGCCCGCACACGCGGGTGCTCCACGTGCCCGCGCCCGTCTGCTCATCATGAGCGTGTCGAAGGGCCGCCTTCACGAAGCTCCCAAAGGACCTACTCATGTTGCGCATCCAGAATCTCAAGAAAGCGTTCGGCGGCCAGGACGTGCTGATGGACGTGTCTTTCGAAATCGGAGACCGCGAAAGAGTCGCGCTTGTCGGCGCCAATGGCGCTGGTAAATCGACGCTGCTCAAGATTGTAGCGGGGGTGCTTGCGCCCGACGAAGGAAGCTTGCGTCTCCAGGGCGATGCTTCCCGCGAAGTCGCCTACCTCCCGCAAGACGCTGGCGTGCGCAGCGGTCGGAGCCTGTGGGATGAGCTACTGTCCAGCTTTCCAGAGCTTCAACAAGCTCAGGCTGAGCTCACGAGCATTGAGTCGGAGATCGGCGATGCCGCGACCGCTGGCGACGACGCCCGACTCGAGCAGTTGATCGACCGCCAGGGTGCGCTGCTCGAGCGCTTCGAGCAGCTTGGCGGATACGGCGTCGAGGCTGAAGTTGCCAAGGTGCTCGCCGGTCTGGGTTTCCTCAGCACGGATCGGGATAAGCCGACGGAGGACTTCTCTGGCGGCTGGCAGATGCGGATTGCGCTGGCCAAGATGCTGGTGCGGAAGCCGGGCCTGCTGCTGCTGGATGAGCCGACCAATCATCTCGATCTGGCAGCATGCGAGTGGTTGGAAGGCTACCTGGCCGGGTACCCGAGCTTGATCCTGGTCGTCTCGCACGATCGATACTTCCTGGACCGCATTGCCAACCGGACCATCGAGCTGGCTGACGGTACCGCGACCGACTACCACGGCAATTACAGCCACTTCCTGACCGAAAGCGCGCGGCGTCGCTTGGAGCAGAAGGCGGCCTATGAACGCCAGCAGAAATACATCGCCCGCCAGACGGCATTCATCAACGCGACGCGGGCCAACGCCGCTCGGGCAGCCATGGCCCAAAGCCGAGAGAAGGCGCTCGCCAAGCTGGCGCGGGTGCCCACGCCAAAGCCTGATCCGCCCCGCATCACCGTCAAGCTCGCAACAGGCAAGCGCAGTCCGGATCGCCTGCTCACCGCTGAGGGACTCAAGAAGTCGTATGCCGGCAATACCGTGTTGCGGGGCCTATCCCTGGCGGTCGGGCGTGGCGACCGAATCGCTCTGGTTGGGCCAAATGGGTCGGGCAAATCGACTTTGCTTCGGTTGCTGGGTGGCATCGACAAGCCGGACCGCGGCAAGGTCATTCTGACTCCGGATGTGAGCGTCGGCTACTTCGCGCAGGATCAGTCCCAGACGCTGGACGAGACGCGGACGGTCGTCGACGAGGTCCTGACGCACGCGCCGAACGGGTGGGGCGTGGAATCGGTGCGCGCCTTGTTGGCTCGCTTCTTGTTTACGCAGGACGACGTCTTCAAACTGATCGGCGCACTCTCTGGCGGCGAAAAGAGCCGCCTGAGTCTGGCCAAGCTGCTCCTGAAGCCTCGGCAGCTGTTGCTGCTTGACGAGCCGACCAATCACCTGGACCTGCCGTCCAAGGACGAGCTCGAAAAGGCGCTCAACGACTATGCCGGAGCGGTCATTTTCTCGTCCCACGATCGCTTCCTGCTCGATCGCGTCGCGACCAAAGTCGCCGAGCTCGAAAACGGCAAGCTGCGGATCTACGAGGGCGGCTGGACTGCCTACCGGGAGGCCAAAGGCGAGCTGCCCATGGCCCTGGCCCACGAACAGCAGGCTGCGACCGCCGCCGCGTAGACGTTGCAGGCTGCCGCGTCGGCTACAGTTGCACAGCATGAGCACAGGTGATGGCCCCGATCTCGCCGACGATGGCCGGCACGATCGTGGTAGCCACAACGATCACAGCCACCGAGGCGATCGCATCGGAGTGGGCGGTAGTGACGATTCCGTTACCCGCATTCAGCTCGCAGCCCGTTGGGCAGAGTCATATGGGCCCTACACGGATTCGCTGGGCGCCATCCTCAAGCGCTTCCGTGCTGCCTACGAGTATTTGGACGCGGTGATTCACGGCGTAGAGCCGTCTGATCTCGACCGCGACCTCGGGGAAGTTTCGCGACCCCTGCATCAGTCCGGGGGCGCACCTTCGCCGGCTGCCGGCACAGGCGCGCCATCGTCAGCCCCACCGTCGCTTCCACCTACCCCCACCGAACCCAGAGCCTGGGGCTAAGCCGCTGCAGTAGACCCAGGCCACGTATGGGCGAGACGTTCGGGACGCCGGTGTACAGCGCCGACGGAGTCGTCGCCACGCCGCACTACCTCGCCTCGCTGGCCGGGGCGGATGTGCTGCGTGATGGTGGCAATGCGGTCGACGCGGCCATCGCCGCGAACCTGGTCCTGGGTGTCGTGTGGCCACAGATGTGCGGCCCAGGTGGAGATCTCTTCGCTCAGGTCTGGAGCGGACCCGACCGACGCTTGTTCGGCCTGAACGCCAGCGGTCGTGCTGGCGCCCGTATGACGCTGGAGGCGTACCAGGCGCTGGACATGCAGGCTATGCCGATGCGGGGCGCGCTGTCGGTGACTATTCCGGGCGCGGTCGACGGCTGGTTCGTCCTGCACGCGCGCTTTGGCCACCTCGAGATGTCTCGACTGGCGCGCGACGCCATCCACCACGCCCGTGAGGGCTTTCGTGTCACGCCATTTGTCAGCGCCGCGATTCGGAGCAACGCCAGGCTGCTGTCAAGATCGGGCGACGGCGCCGAGGTCTTCCTGCCCCGTGGCCGAGCACCTGCAGCCGGTCAGCTCCTGACGCAGCCGGGCCTGGCTCGCACCCTCGACCAGCTCGTGCAGGCTGGCCCGCAGGCACTGTATGCCGGGCCGCTGGGCGAGCGCATCGTCGGGTTCCTCCGCGCCCGGGGCAGCATGCTCCAGCCAGACGATTTGCCGACACAGCACGCAGAATGGGTGGAGCCTATTTCTGTGGACTATCGCGGGGTGCGCGTGTGTGAGCTGCCCCCGAACTCCCAGGGCGTCACGCTGTTGCAGATGCTGAACATGCTGGCCAAAACAGACCTCGCAGCCTGGGGCCGGAATTCAGCCGAGCTGATACACCAGCTCGTCGAGCGTAAGAAACTGGCGTTTGTCGATCGGGATGCGTTCGTGGGCGACCCGGCATGTGTGTCGGTGCCGGTCGAGCGGCTGCTGGACGGGAACCAGGCTGCACAGCTTGCGGCGGAAGTTGGACCCCGCGCCGCAGAGCAGAAGCGCGGGGTTATCGGACGCTCGGTCGACGGCGACACGGTATACCTGTGCGCAGCCGATCGCGACGGGACGGTCGTTAGTTTGATCCAGAGCCTGTACGCCGCGTTTGGTTCGGGGGTGCACGTGTCCAGCACGGGAATCACGTTGCACAACCGCGGGGCCGGGTTTACTCTGCTGCCCGAGCACGCCAACGTCCTCGGGCCTGGCAAGCGGCCGCTGCACACGCTGATGCCGGGCCTCGCGCTGCGCGACGACCAGCCGTGGCTGGCCTTCGGGACCCGGGGCGCGGATGGCCAGCCCCAGACCGGTCTGCAGATCTTGAACGGCTTGCTCGATTTTGGCCTTGACGTTCAAGCAACCATTGAGGCCCCCCGCTGGGCACACGGAGCGCCCGGCGGTCGGTACGCCGCCACGGCCCTCGTGCTCGAATCACGCCTCGGCCCACCGATAGCTGAGGATCTGGCCGCACGCGGCCACCAGGTGGAACTGGCCGACCCTGTGGACTCTGTCATGGGCACCGTCCAAATGATCCAGGTCGATGCGCAGCACGGCTGCTACGTCGGGGTCACCGATCCGCGCGGCGACGGCGCAGCTCTGGCAATCTGATTCAGATTTCGAATGTGTCTATCGGGCAGTTGTCCCACCGTCGATCGGGAGCGCGATGCCCGTGATGAAAGCGGCTGCGTCGCTGCATAGCCACACGACGGCTTCGGCGACTTCCTCCGGTGTGCCGAGCCGACCCATGGGCTGCATGCTTGCGAGCCGCTCGAGGGACATGCGCGGGCCACCGGTGGCGACCAGTCCGTCAACCATCGGCGTTCGCACAAACGCGGGACAGACTGCGTTGACACGAATGCCCGACTTTGCATACTCCAGGGCAGCCGTGCGGGTCATGCCAACCACGGCGTGCTTGCTCGCGGAATACGCCACGTTCATCGGAAAGCCGATGAGCCCGGCCAACGAGGCGGTATTCACGATAGCCCCGCCACCCCGCGGCAACATCACTCGCGCCTCGTGCTTGAGGCACAGCCACACCCCCAACACATTGACCGACAGCACGCGTTCGAAACTGCGTCGCTCCGTCTCGTGCATGGGTGCCGGCGGGGCGCCGATACCGGCGTTGTTGTGCGCATAGTCGATGCGGCCGAAGGCCCCCACGCACGCGTCAATCAAGGCTTCGACCTGAGTTTCGTTGCTCACGTCAGCCCTGACAAAGCGCGCTTCAACACTGGCCCCCGCATCGATCTGCCGGACGGTGTCAGCGCCTCCGGCGGCGTCGACGTCAGCTACGACAACCCGCGCCCCAGCCCGCGCAAACGCCAACGCCGAAGCCCGCCCGATACCCGACCCCGCGCCGGTAACCAGAGCGACTTTCCCGTCGAACGCACTCATGGCCTCGGCCAACGAGCATATCAGCGTGGCGGGCACACCGCGGATACACTCTGCTGCCTGCTGGCGGGTGATGAATTCGCCCGCCGCTATACGGCTTGGTGGGGTTGTCCGGAGCAAGGCACGCATCCCGATCGGCTGGCCGCACGCGGAGCCAGGCGGGCAAATTCCTGGCCGCCGCGGGTGAGGAGCTGATGCCGTTTGTGGGTGCCGCGGTGCGGCGGTTCGAGGATCCTCGCCTACTGCGCGGACAGGCCAATTTCATTGAAGACCTGGATCTTCCGCGCCAGCTGTACGCCGTGTTCGTCCGCAGCGAATACCCCCACGCGCGCCTGGTGTCGGTCGCCCTCGAGCCGGCCCGACGCACTCGCGGCGTGGTAGCTGCCTTTACCGCTCCTGACCTCGGCCCCAGACGTATTCACGCTACGGTTACCCACCCGGCGTTGCGCCCCTGCGGCCAGCCGATCCTGGCCGATGACCGAGTGCGCTACGTCGGCGAGCCAGTAGCCGTCGTCGTCGCCGAAAGTCGCGCTAGCGCTGAAGATGGCGCGGCCGCCGTCACCCTCGAGTGCGCCCCGTTGCCGTCCGTAGCGGATGCCCGGTCTGCGCTGACATGCACTGCGCCTGTGCTTCACCCGCACTTGGGTGACAACCTGGCTGGCAGCTTTGAGGTCGTCGTCGGCGACCCGGAAGCTGCCTTCGCTGCGGCGGATCGGATTATCAGCGGGCAGTTCTACGTCCAGCGATATACCGGCATGCCGCTGGAGACCCGGGGTGTTGCCGCGGCCTGGGACGCCGGGCGTGAACACCTGACGCTGTGGTCGTCAACCCAGTGGCCACACACGCTGCGCGGGTCACTCTCGGTACTCCTGGCCATGCCCGAAAACGCCATCCGCGTGGTCGCTCCCGACGTTGGCGGCGGCTTCGGCGTCAAACAGGACGTCTACCCCGAGGAGATCGTGCTTGCGCTTCTTGCGCGTCGGCTGGGACAGCCCGTGAAGTGGATCGAGACGCGTCGCGAGCATCTTTGCACGGCCGTGCACGCTCGGGAACAGTGGCACGACATGGAGCTCGCCGTCCGCAACGATGGGACGATCCTGGCCATGCGCGCCGACGTGCTGTCAGATCAAGGTGCCTACACTCGCAGCCTGGGTCTGCTGTGCCCCTCGCTTACCGCAGCGGGCTTGCCTGGGCCGTACCGGTTCCATGCCTACCGCTGCCGCGTGCGCGTGGCGCTCACCAACAAGGCGCCCGCCGCGGCGTATCGCGGGGCAGGCCAACCTGAAGCAGTCTTTGCTACCGAGCGCATCGTCGATCGCCTGGCTCAGGAGCTCGGACTCGACCCGGCAGAAGTGAGGCGCAAGAATTTCATCCGTGCGGAGGAATTCCCGTGGGATGTGGGTACCCAATCGGCGCAAACCCCGGTCATCTACGACAGCGGCGACTACGCCGCCGGCCTCGAGCGCGCACTTGAACTGTCCGGGTACGGCGCCTGGCGGGCTACCCAGCGCGCTGAGCATGCGCGCGGCGACAACGGTCGACTCCTCGGCATCGGGCTAGCCGCGTACGTGATGCTGACCGGGCTGGGCCCGCACGAGAGCAGCCTGTTGCGTGTCGATCCGAGTGGCAAGCTCAGCCTGGTCACCGGCGCATCCCCCCACGGCCAGGGTACCGCCACAGCGCTGGCGCAGATCGTAGCCGACGAGCTGCATATCTCACCCCGCGACGTGAGCGTTTCGCACGGCGACACGGCGGTGATCCCGTTCGGCGTGGGCACCTACGCCAGCCGCAACGCGGTGGTCGCTGGCAACTCAGCGCTGATCGCCGCGCGGCAGGTCAAGGAGAAAGCCGTGGCACTTGCCGCCCAGCTGCTCGAGGCGGCCCCGGCGGACCTGGAGCTCGTGGATGCTGGCGTCCAGGTGCGGGGTGCGTCAGACCGGCGGATCACGCTCGGGCAGCTGGCGTCCGCAGCCGCGCCGGAGCGGTCGTTGCCAGACGGAATGACCCCCGGGCTGGAGGCCACACACTATTTCCTTGCGCCGCGCGCAACCTTCGCCAGCGGGCTACACGTCGCAATCGTCGAGATCGATCGTGACACACTCGAAGTGAAAATCATCGAGTATGCCGTCGTGAGCGATGCTGGACCGCTGATCAATCCATTGATCGTTGAAGGCCAGATTGTGGGTGGCGTTGCCCAGGGCATCGGCGGGGCACTGTACGAAGAGCTAGCGTACGATCGGCAAGGCAACTTCATCACTCAGTCGTTGCTCGACTATTGCATGCCGTCCGCGGCGCAAATCCCCACGGTGCGGATCGCGCACCTGCACACGCCGTCGCCGCTGAACCCGTTGGGGGTAAAGGGTCTGGGTGAGGGCGGCGCCATGGCGCCGCCGGCAGCGATCGCGAATGCTGTCGAGGACGCTCTTGGTCACCTCGGGGTGAGCATCGATTCGACGCCCATCACACCTACCAGGCTCGCGGCCCTCCTGAGGCGGTGATACGCTCGAGCCTCGGGAGCCGGCTTTTCAGATGAGCCCCACGTGTGTCCGCTGCTCGGGGTTGGTCGAGGCGCCGGCTGAGAGTTGGTTGTGTGGCGCGTGTCGGGCGCGGTTGCGGCAACTGCTTTCCCCGCGTGCGGTATCCCGCGCGAAGGACGAGCGCAGGCAGCTCTGGCCGCTCGGGATCGCGCTGATCGCCGCGCTGATGATGACCGGCGGGCTACTTCGTCAGTACAGCCTCGCGGCGCTGCAGCCATCCGTAGCGCCGGAATGGGCCTGGCGAGTGCTGGACGGCCCATCGCTGATTAGTCCCGTCGGCGTGGCAGCCGATTCCGAGGGGAACCTGTACGTGGTGGACACCGCCGCCTATCAGGTGCAGAAGCTGGCCCCGAACGGGACCCTCATAGCCACTCTCGGCACTCGCGGCGGCGGCCCAGGACAATTCGAGCTACCTTCCGCGATCACCCTCGACGGGATAGGCAACCTGTATGTAGCCGACGCAGGCAACAGTCGGGTGGAGGAGCTCTCGCCTGCGGGCGTCCCGCTTGCAACCTGGGGCGCACCTGGCAGCGCACCTGGCCAATTCAATGGACCGCGCGGGGTGGCGGTCGATCATGAAGGCAACGTGTACGTCGCCGACACTGGCAACGATCGTGTACAGAAGCTGTCGCCGCTTGGCAAACTCGTGGCAACCTGGGGCCACACGGGTCAGGGCCCGGGCGAGTTCCGCCAGCCGTATGGCCTGAGCATCGATGCGCAGGGCGCGATCTATGTCGCCGATCACTGGAACAACCGTATTCAGAAGCTGTCTCCGACTGGAGTGCCGCTGGCGCAGTGGGGCACCTCCGGCTCGAATCGGGGCGAGTTCAACAATCCCCGCACGGTAGCCGTCGACGGCCACGGCGAGCTGTATGTCGCCGACAGTTTCAACCACCGTATCCAGAAGCTGTCGGCAACCGGCGTACCCCTCGGCGAGTGGGGCAGCCGCGGTGGTGACGCCGGCCAGTTCCGTCGTCCCGAAGGCCTGCTCGTCGACGACGCAGGCGGCATGGTCGTCGTAGACGCCGACAACGCCCGGATACAGCGCTATGTGCCAAATATCCAGGAGTGAGTTGATGGCTTACGATTGTTCAGAATTCCCGGATGGCGCTTGCCGACTTGCACCTCCCGAGCCGTCTATTGGCCGGCGGGGGTCCCAGCTCGCCTGATCCACGTGTCTTGCGGGCGATGGTCACGCCCCTGGTTGGGCAGTTCGACCCCAGCTTCACGGCGATCATGGACGATGTCATGCAGCTTGCGCGGGAGACGTTTCTGACGCGCAACCCGCGCTGCTTGCCTGTGTCTGGCCTGGCGGCAGCTGGCCTTGAGGCCTTGCTCAATACGCTTGTCCAGCCAGGCGATCTGGTCGCCGTGTGCGGCGGCCCAAGCTTTGTGGCCCAGACCACCGAGCTAGCCAGCCGCTACGGCGCCACGGTGGCACTCTTCGAAACCCTCGGATCGCGCGTGGTACCGAAACTGGTCGTGGCGGCAATGGTGGATTCCGTCTCCGGCCGCCAGCTCAACGTCAAGGATCTAGCGCTTGCTTGTCACAGGGCAGGTGCCCGGCTGATCCTGGAAGCCACACCCGGACTGGGCGCCGTCGAGATCCGCGTCGACGACTGGGGTATCGACGCGTGCGTGGCTGGCGTCGATTACGCCGTGGGGGCGCCGTCCGGCATGGCCCTGGTCACCTACTCCCCCGAGATGGAAGCCATGATGAACGCGCGCACAGCGCCGCCAAGGACGAGCTATCTCGACTTGCTGCAGCTCCAAGCCTACTGGAGCCCCGAGCGCTTGAACCACCACACCGCGCCGACCAGCCTCGTGTACGGCCTCAGAGAAGCCCTCCGGCTCGTCCAGCTCGAAGGACTCGACGAGAGTTGGGCTCGCCACCTACGCGTTGGCCTGGCGCTGCGGGGCGGTCTCGAAGCGCTGGGCCTCGAGGTTAGTGGCGATCCACCGTACGCCATCATCAGGCTGCCGGCGGCGCACGACGAAGCGCGCGCACGACGCAAGCTGCTCCAGGCGTTTGGCGTCCACCTGAGGTGCATTGCACTGCATACGTGGTCCATTGGTCTGCTGGGCGCAGATGCCCGACCCGACGCCGCCATGCGCGTGCTCGGTGCCGTCGAACACGTGCTGCAGCCGTCCCGGCCGATCAAGGCGGCCCTCAACGCGGCCGATCAACGCGGCCCTCAGTGACTACACTGCTGGTATCCGGCGGACTGCTGGTGGACGAGCTTTCCGTTCGGCCCATGGATGTGCTCATTCAGGACGGACGGGTGCGGGCGGTTCTCCCGTTCGGTCAAGCGCACGCTGCCGACGAGGTGCTGGATGCCAGCGGCCTGCACATCTTGCCTGGCGTGGTCGACGCTCACGTGCACTTCAATGAACCAGGGAGAACTGACTGGGAGGGCTTTTCCACGGGTAGCATCGCAGCCGCGGCCGGGGGTGTGACCACCGTGTGTGACATGCCCCTGAATTGCCACCCGGCGACTCTCGATGCGCGCGCCCTGGCGCTGAAGCGCGGCCCCGTCGGCGATCACGCCGGCATCGACTACGCCTTCTGGGGCGGGCTCGTTCCACAGTCCCTGGCGCATGTGGCAGAGCTCCAACGCGAAGGAGTGATCGGCGTCAAGGCCTTCCTGTGCGACAGCGGCCTGCCCGAATACCCGCACCTGGACGATTTCAACTTGCTGGACGCCATGCACACATGTGCAGCGCTGGGCGTGTTGCTGGCGTTGCACGCTGAGGACCAGGTCGAAACTCAGCGCCGCGGCCAGCTTGCCCGTGCGGCTGGACACAACACGCCGCTCGACTGGGCGCGTTCCCGTCCACCCTCAACTGAAGTCGACGCCGTGAGACAGGCGCTCAACTACGCTCGGGAAACAGACCCCGCCGTGCGTCTGCACTTCGTCCATATCAGCACCGGCGCAGCGGCGCGGTTGATTGGCGAAGCCCGCGCGACGGGCCACGATGTGAGCCTGGAAACATGTCCGCACTATCTCGCCTTTGACGAGTCGGACTTCGATCGGCTCGGCAGTGCAGCCAAGTGCGCACCACCGCTGCGGGCCCGCGAAGACGTCGAAGAGCTGTGGCAAGCGCTGCTCAACGGGACCGTCGATTGGGTGGCGTCCGACCACTCGCCCTGCCCACCCAGCCTGAAGCACACCGACACGATTTGGTCTGCGTGGGGTGGGATCCCCGGCGTTCAGGCGCTGCTGCCGGTGCTGCTTACCGAAGGTGTGTTCAAACGTCGGATGACTCTTTCGAGGCTGGTGAGCCTGACCGCCGGCAACCCGTCCCGACGCCTGGGCCTGTACCCGCGCAAGGGCACCCTCGAGATTGGCTCGGACGCGGATCTGGTCCTGATTGATCTCGATCGCACATGGACGCTTACGCAGGCCGATCTGCGAACACGTTGGCCTGATAACCCGTTCGTGGGACGCCGCCTGCGCGGGCAGGTGCGACTGACCATGGTGCGCGGCACGGTGGTGTGGCGGGATGGCGCGGCACGCGTCGCGCCGGGCTTCGGCCAATGGGTGAGCGCATGACCACGCTGTCGACCCACGTCTTGGACGTCGAACGTGGGGCGCCCGCCAGGGGTGTCCCGGTCGAGCTGTATCGGGGTGACCAGTCATTGGTGCGAGCCGAGACGAATGCCGATGGGCGCGTGGCTGACCTGGCCGACGGCTCGCTAGAGCCGGGCACCACCTACCGCCTCACGTTTGACGTTGCGGCATATTTGGCCGCCCAGGGCCGTGCCAACCCATTCTTGCAGCGCGTCAGCATCGACTTCGAGGTTCGCGCCGCCGATCCACACTGCCACCTCCCGATGTTGCTGTCGGCGCATGCCTGCACGGTTTACCGCGGCAGCTAGCTCCTCCCCGCTCGCGTTCGCGATTCGGGGCGGGACCGTGGTCACGATGGATGCGCTGCGCACGGTGGCCGCCGCCGACATCTTGGTCGACACCGGCGGCCGAATCGCTGCGCTCGCCGACCCGGATGGTGACGACTCACCTGGTCTGCCCTCGGTAGACGCAACCGGACTGGTCATCGTGCCAGGCCTGGTGCAGGCCCACCTGCACCTGTGCCAGACGCTGTTCCGTGGCCTGGCCGAAGATAAGCCCCTGCTCGCCTGGCTACGCGAACGCATCTGGCCACTCGAAGCCGCCCACGATCCGGAGTCGCTGCGAGCCTCGGCGCGGCTGGGCATCGCCGAGCTCCTGCTTGGCGGGACCACCGCGATCCTTGACATGGGGACGGTGCATCACACAGACGCACTTTTCGAGGCCGCCGCCGAAACCGGTATTCGCTATACCGGCGGCAAGGCGCTCATGGACACCGGGGACCACGTTCCAGCGGGTCTGCTCGAAACAACCGCCGCCGCGCTCCGAGCCAGCGATGGCCTGGCCCACGTCTGGCACGAGCGCGAGGGCGGCCGCTTGCGCTACGCCTACTCACCCCGGTTCGTGCTGACTGCAACGCATGATCTGCTGCGCAGTGTCGGCGCGCGCGCCAGGGCGAACCGGATGCTCGTACACACGCATGCCAGTGAGCAGCGACAGGAAGCGGATCTGATCAAAGAGCGCTTCGGCGTGCCGAACATTCAACTGCTGGCGAATTTAGGATTGTCCGAAACCAACGCCTGTCTAGCGCACTGTGTCTGGCCTGACCCAGCGGAAATCGACGTGCTGGCAAGTGGTGGCGCAACTGTCGTGCATTGCCCGTCGTGCAATATGAAGCTCGGCTCGGGTGCGGCACCGATCGCCGACTACCTGGAGCGTGGCGTGAACGTGGCCCTGGGCGCGGATGGCGCCGCGTCAAACAATCGTTTGGACGGATGGGAAGAGTTGCGGTTGGCCGGTCTGCTTGGCAAATTCCGCGACGGTCCGGCGGCGTTGGCGGCTGCCGATCTGTTCGAAATGGCAACCCTCGGCGGCGCGCGCGGCCTGGGTCTGGACGCCGACATCGGCAGCCTCGAAGTCGGTAAATATGCCGACCTGGCGGTGCTCGATCTGCGCGGCTCCCACGCGGCTGGGCCGGAGGATGTTTACACCCGGCTCGTGTACTCGGCACGTGCCACAGATGTTCGGCTGGTAACCGTCGGCGGCAAGGTCATGGTCGAAAACGGCGTGCTGACCGCGTTCAACGAAGCCGATGCCGCTGCCGAAGCCGAGCGGCAGCGGCAGCTCCTGGTAAAACGCGCCGGTATTCCAGCGCTGCCGAAGTAACCCTCAGCCGGCGGCGACGCCGTTGGTCTGGCCGCGTTTGAATTCTAAGAAGAGCCGCTGATACTGCCGCTGCAAGTCCCGGTACTGGCGTTTGAGCGACGGGTTGCTCGGGTCGGCCACCCAGGCGGCCATCGCCGCGCGCAACTCTTGGGTCAGTTTCTCCATCTGGGGCGTCTCGTCGTCCATCGCTTTAGGATGTCAGATTGGAAGCGGCGGTGGCTGCTGCTGCGCCCGGCGGGAGTTGAGTTGCGCCCTGATGCACTGCCCGATCGACGGGCTCGCGGTGCTCCTCCGACTGGGACGGGTCCTCAGTCCGCAGCGCGTGCGCCAGGATCACTTGCAGCGCGCCGGCGAGCGGCACCGCCAGAAACGCACCGGGCAGCCCCGCCAGGGTCGCGCCGACCAGGATCCCCAGGAGCACCGTCAACGGGCTGACTCCCACAGTTCGGCGCATGACACGCGGCACGAGCACGTTGCTCTCGAGCTGCTGGATCACCAGCGCATACCCTGCCACGAACAGCGCCCGGCTCGGGTCGATTGCCAGTGCCACCATCACCGCCGGCGCGAACGCGAGAAATGGTCCGATCATCGGAATGATCTCGAACAATCCGGCTGCCACACCCAGCAGAATCGGGCTCGGCAGACCCAAGAAGAAGTAGCCGATGGCGGCCATCACGCCCACGGCCAACATCAGGATGAGCTGACCGCGCACCCAGCCGCCGAGCTTTTCTTCTACTTCCATCCACACCGTGTTCACGCCACGTGCCTGCCGCACGGGTACGGTCCGTAAAACGACGCGCTTGATGAGTGCCCGCTCCACGAGCCAGTAGTACGCCAGCACGAAGACCGAGACGAAGCTCAGGAGGGTGTGAGCCGCCGTTGCGCCGGCCTGGACAATCTCGTCCTGGGCGGGACCGGCCGGCGCTTTAAGTGCTTGAATAGCGCTGTCCACGACCCCCACACCAAACCCCTGCAGCGGTCGCGGCAACTGATTCTCGGCGTACGGCCGTAGCTGCTGCAGTCGCTCTGGCAGCGTTTCCGAGAACGATCCGGCCTGGCTCACGATGTTGGGCACGATGATGTACGCGGGCAAGCCAATAATGATCACGATGAGCGTGTACACCACCAGCACACCGCTGCCGCGGTTGAAAGGTCCGCGCCGAAGTCGGTTGACGAGGGGCTCAATGGCGGTGGCCAGCAGGATTGCCAGGATGAGCAGGAACAGGACGTCCTGCACTCGCCACAGCAGGTAACACCCGACCCCCAGCCCGACTAGCACCAGTCCGGCGCGCAGCACTTCGAGCGGAGGCAGCCTGTTGGACACCACCATTCGCGGCAGCCGCCTGGGCTGGTCCCGGGCGCTCAACTCAGTCACTGACTGGTCGGCCGCAGCCTCACTCACGTCGCGCTACTGATGCACGGGGTATGCCACGCTCTGGCATGCTGATGAAGCGTCCGAGACGCTACTTTGGACTTGGGCAGGTTGCCCCACATGGCCGCACGCAATCTGCCCCATCGACCAGTGTGGTGCTTCAGCACGTTCTTTACGATGTAGGCAGATATGCCTCGGTCTTCAAACTCGAGCACGTCGCGGTTTACGCTTGTGCGACTGCTCGGTCAATTTCCCCGCCCGGCGCGCACCTACACGCCCGAGGAGGTCCGCCTCCGCCTGCAGCTGGACGACACGGGACACGCGCGCACAATGGCCGTCCATGCGGCCGCTGCACAGTGCGGCGTGTGGTCGAGCTTGTTGCCCGAAAAGGTCGCCGTTGATCTCGGGCGCACCGCGGTCAGGCTACCGACGGTCGTGTACTGGTACCGCCAGGGTGTCCCAGCCCAGGAGATCGGGCGGCGCCTGTCGCGATTTGGCGGCGCCTGGGATGCCGACCGGGCCATTGGCGTCGCGTGCGAGCTCATAGCCAGAGCGCTGAACCGACCCGATGCCGCAGAGTCGGCGGCCTGAGCCTGGTCAATAGCCGTGAAGGAAGTAGTCCTGCGCGTTGTATTGGCGGGTCTGGACCTCGACAACCGGATCGCCGAGCGCCTTGCGAACAGCGTTCAGCATCAGGTCGATGTCGAACGGCTTCTGCACGACGCCATCCACCAATAGCTCGTCGTCAGACGACAACGCCAGGTCTCCGCCCGCGACAACCACGATTGGCACCCGCCGGGTGGCCTCGTGACCGCGGACTTGCTTCAACACAGCCAGACCATCCGGGTACGCGAGATTGATGTCGAGCAACACGAGTTCGGGCGGCCGACCACGTGCCAGGCGCAGCGCCTCCTGAGGATCCCACGCGCGCACGGCGCGGTAGCCTTCCTGCCGCAACAGAGCCGCAATCAGCCCGCCAACGGAGGCGTGGTCTTCGAGCACCAGCACCACTTTGCGGCGCGGCATGGGGCCAGCCCGGCCGTTCTGCTGCGTGTGCGCATGCGCGTGGGCCACGGCGTGAGTATAAAGAGCTCCGCCGCCAACGGTGGGGCTCACCGCGCAGGGCTCGTATTGACTACCCTTCTGATGTGCCGGTTGTTTCGAGTCCGCAGCCGATGGTTGCGCTGGCTTGCCCTGATTGTCGGAGTATGCTGGCGGGGGAGCCGCTGCGCTGCGTGGGCTGCGGGCGGGTCTTCGACACCCAGGACGGCATCCCGCTCCTGCTACCGAGCAGTCTCTTCGGCGATACCGAGCAGCGCCAGCACGCCCTATACGCAGCGGTGGCCCACGAATACGACGACGTGTTCCCACGCCACGTTGCCAACCATTACCTCGACAAGCGCACCGGGGTCGTCAAGAGCCTCCTGCCGCTGGGTGGCCTGGTACTAGACGTCGGCTGCGGCACTGGCCAACTCGGCGCCGCCATCGCCAGCGAGGGGTACGATGTCTTCGGCGTCGACCTGTCCCCGGCAATGGTCGCGCGGGCCAGACACCGCGGCCTGGTCGGCACGTTTTCCGCCGTCACCACCGCTCTGCCATTCGCGGCCGAGTCGTTTGACCTGGCGCTGACCGTCGCCACCCTGCACCACCTCGAGACACCCGAGCGCGTCGCCGCCACAGTCCACGAGATGGGCCGCGTCGTCAAGCCCGGCGGCTTCGTCGTGCTTTGGGACCACAACCCAGCCAATCCGTACTGGCCAGTCCTGATGAAGCGTGTCCCACAGGACTCTGGCGACGAGCGTCTGGTCCCACTCGCAGAACTCCTCTCAGACACGCACGCCGCCGGCCTCCAGGCCCACCGGGTCTTCCGCAGCGGTTTCATGCCCGACTTCATGCCAGCCACCCTGGCCGCCGCCTGGTGTTGGGTGGAGCGGGCCGTCGAAAAAACCCCCGGCCTGAATACCCTGGCCGCGCACAACGTGGTGATAGCCCGTAAGCCGTGACCCGCGGCGCAACATTCAACGGGTTGGTGGCATGCAGCCTCGGGGTTGCCCTCCTGGTCGGGCACCTGCTGCGGGACACACCGGGCTATATGGTCCGCAACCCGGATGGCTCGGTGACCGGCGACATCACTCACTACGTGTACTGGACGCGGCTCGTCACACTTGGGGGAATTCAGTCAGCGTATGCCGGAACGTGGCCCGAGACCTACGCCGTGTACCCACCCGTGACGCTGTACGCGTATCAGGCTGTCGGGACTGCGTACCGATGGCTTATCGATCCCGCCTTCGAACCCGGGGCCGCCCAGCGTAGCATCTGGCTGCACGAGGGCATCAAATTCGTTGCGCTGAGCTGGCACCTGCTCACCGCCGCGGCCATCGTGCCGCTGGTCCGCCGTATGGCCGGGTTGGGCACCGCCGCAGGAGCAGGCGCGCTGTACGTCCTCAATCCCGCGACACTGTTCGATGTCGCGCACTGGGGCCAGCCCGACGGAGCGCACTCACTGTTCAGCGTTCTGGCGATTGGTTTGCTCGGCCTGGGCCAGGTCGTCGCCCCATGGGCCGCTATGACCACCGCTGCGCTTGCCAAACCTCAGGCGTGGGCCCTGCTGCCGCTGTTAGCCATCGCGACGTTTCGATCGCAGGGCGTCCTCGGCCTTGCGCGCGGGCTTGCAGCCGGGGCCGCCGTGAGCGGGGTCATCAGTCTCCCGTTTTTGCTGACCGGCCACATGGGCGAACTGTTTTCGCTGCCCGGGACAGTCTCGTCGGTTATGCCAGTCGTCTCGGCCGATGCGCACAACCTGTGGTGGCTGATCGTGCAAGCACGTGGCCAGGATCCGTTGTTCGTTCAAGACTCGGCGAGGCTCCTCGGTCCGCTCACCTATCGAACCATCGCAGGTGCGCTGGTCGCCGCCGCTTTCGTATTGACCTATTGGCTGTACTGGACCCGCCGCGCCAGCCTGGCCGAAGCGGCAGCGCTCAGCGTCCTGGGCTGGTTCACCTTCACCACCCAGGCTCATGAAAACCACCTGTTCTTCGCATTAGCGCTTCTATCGTTGGCCTGGCCCAGGCGGCGCTGGCTGTTGCTGCCGTTCGCCGTGGTTAGCCTCACGCTGTTCCTGAACATGTTGCTGCACGACGAGCTGCTGCTTGAGGGTCTCGGGGCCGGGCTACGGGATCCTCGCGTGGAGCAGTTGCGGCTGGTGAATGCCGCGCTCAACGTGGTCTGCTGCGTGAGCTGGTTTGTGCTTGCCGCCCTGAGGCCAGCCGCCGGGACAACCGCGTCGGCTACAGTGAGCTTTCGGCCGCGACTCACGGCGAGCCGGCGCTTGGAGGTCGCTCGTGACTGACGCATCTACCCACGTGACGCAGGCCGCGCCCGCGCCGCCGCCGTTCCCTGGCAAGAGCCCTGAACTGCTCGCGCTCGCTGATGGGCTGAATTTCGGCACACCTCTTGGACAGATCAGTGGAACGATCGTGCCGAACCCGTTGTTCTTTCTGCGCTCCAACAACCCGCCGCCGATACTGGCGGCGGACCAGTGGCGCTTGCGCATAGATGGCCGGGTCGGGCGCCCGCTAAGCGTGGGCATCCAGGAGCTGCACGCGCTGCCGAACCGGACGCAAGAGGTGTGGCTCGAGTGCGCCGGCAACAGCCGCCTCCGGTTCGACCCGCCTGGCGAAGGCAATCAATGGGACGACGAGGCGGTAAGCAATGCCGTCTTCAAGGGTGTGTCGCTGAGCTCCGTTCTAGACCAGGTCCAGGTACTGGAGGACGCGGTCGAGGTCGTGGCAACTGGAGCAGATGCCGCAACGTTCCAACGCAGTCTGCCGCTCGACGTGGCGCGCCAGCCTGAGGTCCTGCTGGCTTGGGAGATGAACGGCGAGCCCATCCCATACGCCAATGGCGGACCGGTGCGCATGATTGTGCCAGCCTGGGCGGCTATAGCCAGCGTCAAGTGGCCGATTCGGCTCGAGGTCACGAATACGCCGTTTGGCGGGTACTACCACGCCGAGCGCTACATCATCGTCGACGCACACGGGCGCACCCTGCGCAGCGTGCGTGAGATGCCGGTCAAGTCGCTCATAGGCCAACCGGCGGAAGGGCAGACGCTTGGTCCGGGCCCGCACGTCATCTCCGGCTTCGCCTGGTCAGGCCTGGGCCAGATCGAACGCGTCGAGGTCAGCACCGACGACCAGCAGACCTGGACACCAGCACGCCTCATCCACGGCGCCGGCCGGTTGGCGTGGACGCGCTGGGAGCTTACGTGGGCCGCCACACAGCCTGGTCGCACGACGATCTGCGCGCGAGCCACAGACTCGGCCGGCAACGTCCAGCCCTCTCAAGTCGCCTGGAACAAGTTCGGCTACCTCATGAACGCGATTGTCACGCGGACCGTGAACGTTCAGGCATAGCGGCCGGCCGGGCAGGGTGAGCGCAAGCTCGATCGTCCTCCGTCGGCTGCACGATTCAGGCGATGGCAGCCTGGTCGAATTGTCGCGGCTGCTGCAGGACACGTTTCCTGACCCGGATACCGTGCTCGACCTTGACCGCCTGCAGGCCTTTCTGGCCGAGCGGCAAGGATCGCGCGACCGGCAATTCTGTATTGTGGTGGCCGAGCAGGACGGTGTATTCCTTGGCGGCACCGTCTTCAGCTACGTACCCGCGACCAACTGCGGCTTCTCGGAGTACCTGGTCGTTCGGAAGGAGCGCCACGGCCAGCGAATTGGCCGCCTGCTCTTCGATGCCCGACGGACGTTGCTGGACGATCTGGCACGAACGTGTGGCCATCCTTCGTGCACGGGCCTGTTCATCGAGGCGGACAACCCGCAACGGATTCCGCCGGACCTCCGCGCGCGCGAACGCGAGACGGCCATGGATGTGACGGCGCGCCTGCTGGTGTTTGCTCACTTCGGTTTTGCGCACGTCGAGATGGCGTACGTCCAGCCTCCGCTCGGGCCCGGGAAACAGTCGGTCCGCTACCTGGACCTGCTGTTTTGTGCCTGGAACAAGCGCGTGCAACAGGGCCGCAGCGTGCCGGTGGAATGCGTCTGGCAAACGCTGTGCCCAATCTGGGCAAGCTGGGCACCCCAGCGTGCCAGTCGAGACTGCGACGCGCTCCGCCAACGCCTCGGCAGCTCGCCGGTCAGGCTCGCGCCAATCAGCCGGCCGGCGATAGCGTCCGCACCGTAACACCCTTTGGCCGAGTGTGCGACGCTGGCGGCTCAGGCGCTGAGCTTAGCCGCAACGGGGTGTTCGCTCACGCCAGCGAGCTGGCCGTCCGCGTAGACCAGTACGCGGGTTGGGCGCACGGTTATGCCGTCGCTGGGAACCGATTGGGACTTGGGCACAAACGCTAGTAGACTGGCGCCGTCAACGCTCAGGCTGACCCGTCGATAATGGCCCAGATCGATGTCGCTCTCGATCCGAGCGGGCACGCCGCTGCCGCGCTCCTCGAGCAACATGTCCTCAGGACGAATGCCGGCGACCAGCTCTCCGGCAGTCACGCCGGCAGCCGCCGCCATCGACACCGCAAACGGCCCAGCTCTGAGCCAGCCAGCCGAGTCCGGACTTGCCTCCAGCCGATTCATGGTCCCGATAAACGTCGCTACGAACAATGTCGCGGGCCGGGCGTAGATCTCTTGCGGCGTGTCCATCTGCTCCAGGACACCGGCGTTCATGACCGCGATTCGGTCCGCGATCGACATCGCCTCTTCCTGGTCGTGGGTGACGAACACGGTCGTGATGCCCACGCGGCGCTGAATGAGGGTGAGCTCCGTCCGCATGTGAATGCGCAACTGGGCGTCCAGGTTCGACAGCGGTTCGTCCAGCAGCAGGATGCGCGGCTCCAGCACTAGCGCCCGTGCCAGAGCCACCCGTTGTGCCTGGCCGCCCGAAAGCTGGGCGGTGAAGCGCTGCCCCATGGCCGGCAGTCCCACCAGCTCGAGTGCGGCTTCCACGCGCCGCGCGATCTCGTCGCGTGGTCGACGACGAACCTGCAGACCGAATGCGATGTTGTTCCACACGGTCATGTGCGGCCACAGGGCGTAGCGCTGAAACACCATGGCCGTTGGCCGCCGCTCAGGTGGCTGGTTCAGGATGCTCTCGCCGTCAATCCGCACGTCGCCACCGTCGGGCTTGAGAAAACCCCCGATCATCCGCAGGGTGGTCGTCTTGCCACAGCCGGACGGGCCGAGCAAGCACACGAACTCGCCGTCGTCGACCTCCAGCGACAGCTCTCGGACGGCCGGCTCGCCACCCCGGCCGTACTGCTTGACTAGATGGTCCAACTCTAGGCGGGCCATCAGCGACCTTTGAAGCCGGCCGCCAGATAGCCGGCCAGCAGATACCGCCGCGCGATCAACAGCAGAATGACCGATGGCGCCGACAGCAGAATGGAAAAGATCGCGCCGACCGGCTCGGGGTAGTTGACCACCAGCGTATACATCAAGGTGGGCATAGTCACGATCTGCGGCGAGCCGACGATGAGCGTCCCCTGCGCCTCGTCGAACGCGGCCAGAAAGGCAAGGAACGAGGCCACGATGATGGCCGGCATGGCCAGCGGCAAGGTGATGCTCCTGAAGACGCGCAGGGGTCCCGCGCCAGCATCTCGCGCAGCATCTTCGAGCTCGCGGCTGACGCTGTCAAAACCTGCCGCCGGAATCCAGACCATGGCCACCAGAGTCCCGACGAGCTGAATCAGTACGACTCCCCAGAACGTGCCCATCAGGTTGAGACGGAAGAAGAGGGTGGCAATGGCCACGTAGAGTCCAATTTTCGGAAAGGCGTTGGCGGCAAGCAGACTGATGAAGAGCGCCCGGCGGCCCGGGAAGCGGAACCTCGAGAAGCTGTACGCCGCTGGCAGGCAGATCACGGCTGCGATCAGCGTCACGACTGGCGCGGTCATGAAGCTGTATCGCACCGCCGACCCGATGTCGCCGTTGGTGAATACCCACTCCCACCACTTGAGCGATGCCGACTGAGGGATCACGTTGGGGTAGCGCCACTCGTCCGCAAATGCCCACAGCAACAAAGTCAGCAGCGGCAAGAGCAGAAAACTGCTCAACCCGAGCACCAGAATCAATCCGAGGGCGCGACGAAACTCTGGCACGTCCCAGAACCACCCGAGGCCAACGCCGGGCGGCGCAATCTCGCTACGGCTGCTGGCAGCGTGCGTGCTCACAGGGTGACTGCGTGCTTATTGCTTCGGCCGGTGGCCCACACGTAGACCACGCCAGCGCCGGCGGCGATAACAAACAACAGCACTGCCATGGCCACGGCTGCTTGAGGCTGGTTGTAATTCGAGAAGTAGGCCTGGATGGCCACCCCCATCATCTGCGGCGCGTTGGGTCCGATGAGGAAGGGGATCGTGAAGCTTCCCACAACCCCGATGAAGGTGAACGTAAGCACGATCAACAGCGGCACCATATTCATCGGCAGCACGATGCGCCACAGCACGGTGAGAAACCCTGCCCCGACGTCGTGCGCGGATTCGATCAACTCTTGCTCGATACCATCCAGACCGGAGCCGAGCATCAACACGGCGAAGGGTATGTTGAACCAGACCTGGGTAATCACCACGCCCGTCGGCTTGTACGCCGGCGACACGTACGTCACGCCGAACGCATGCAGGATGGCCGCCAGAACGCCGCGATCGACGTAGAACGTGATGGCGGCATACGAGGCGATGACCACCGGCACGAACATCGGGATGAGATACAGGGAGCGCACAATTTTCGGCAGCCGACCGCTGCCGAAGCGCACGTACAGCGCCAGCACGTACGCCACGATCGCCACCAACACCACCGACAGCAAGCTGATCCACACCGTCAGCCACAGGTCGTCGCGAATGAATGAGCTGGCCAGCAGGTCACGATAGACGGCCAGGGTTGGCGTGTCTGAAGTGACCAGGTGCTGGCCGGTGCTGAAGACCAGGTTGTCGGTGGGAACCAGACCCAGCGAGAAGGTCGTGGCCTGGAGGGCAGGCAGGACAATCAGCAACACCACCACGCCGATCGGCGGCGCCACCATCGCCAGCCCCAGCGCCGCCTCCCGCCGCCGATCAGCACGCTCGGAAACGGACAGTTCGGTCAAGCTGGCGGAGGCGTGCCGGCCACCTTTTCGTACCACATCTTATTGCGATCGGTGCCGAACTTCGGACTGAACGACGTGCTGTACGCCTTGGCCACGTCAGCGTATTTCTGCTGGACCTCTGGCGCCATGTACTTCCAGTCCAGGCCGGGGTAGCCGTTGATCTGCTCGACCACGACCTGCTGCGGATCAGGCGTGAGCAACCAGTTCAGCATGTCATACAGCGCGTCCTTGTTCTTGCTGTCGCTCGGAATGCCGAGGAATGCAGCGCTGCCGGCGAATGGCGGATCGATCTGCAGCAGCTTCACTTCTGGCGGGAGGAGTTTCTGGGCCAGGTAACTGAGGCTCTGATCCGACCACACCGGCGCCATCGAAATCGAGCCCTTGCCCAGCGTTTGCAGCACCGGCACGTTGCCCTGTGGATAGAAGCCATTGTTGAAAATATGCGGGTGCAGGTCCTTCAGGATCTGCCAACCTTGATCCCAGAGCGACTCTTTGGTCTCGTCATACTGCGTCTGAAAAAACTCCAGCTGATCGGCCGGGATGCCGACAGACAAGACGCGTTCGGTGAAATTGCCGCCGGAGCCACCCTTGTCAGGCGGGTTGTAGGTGAACTGCCCGTCATTGTTCTTGACCCAGTCGATCAGCGCGTCGAGTGTCGTGGGGGGATCCTTTACCGTCGCGCTGTTGTACGCAAGGATGACCGAGCTGGCACGATACGGCACGCCAAAGCCCCCGTATCGATCGAACGCGGCTTTGGGGACCTTGTCCAGGTTGGGAATTTCCTTCGAGCTCACCTTCTGGATCAGCCCGGCCTCGCCAGCCTGCGGCAGCCGCGAAGCCTCCCACAGATCGACCCCTGAGACCGCGCCGGCTTGTTTGGCGGCAGCCAGCTTGTCGAACACGGACTGCTCGCTCTGGGCGTGCTCGTCAAAGATGAGCGTCATATTCACGTTTGGCTTGACCTTCTTGTAGGCTGGCAACAACTGCTTCTGCCACAGGTCACGTATGTTGACGTCGCCGCCAACATACAGGTTGATGTCGCCGGCGGAGACCGCGGCCGGGGCGGTCGTCGGCGCAGCGGCTGGCGCTGAGGTCGCGGCGGCGGCTGGTGCGGCTGTCGCGGCAGCGGCTGGCGCTGAGGTCGCTGCAGCGGGTTTCGCGGCTTGGGCGGCGGTCGGCTGCGCTGCGGCCGGTGGCGCGGCAGTCG
>JBPCIO010000119.1:0-11773 GCA_051006215.1 Chloroflexota bacterium | reverse complement strand
TCGGTTCTGCGCCGGCATCGTCGTGGTCTCGAACTGCGCGTCAAGGTGCTGGTAGCGCCAGAAGGGTTGCAAAAGTGGCCGAATCTGAGTTTTCAGACAGTTTTTAGCCTTGCGTCGCTGGCTCGCGGCAGCGGTGCTCGGCGGCGGCGTCGCGGCAACCGCGTACTGGCGCAGGTCGCTGACGCTGGACGGCGCGCTTGCAGCCGCGGTGGTCGGCTGCATCGTGTTTGCTCGCGGCGGACGAGCGCCCGCGGGTGCGCTGTTGACGTTCTTCATCAGCTCCAGCCTGCTCTCGCGCGTGGGTCGGCGGCGCAAGAGCGGTGAATTGCTGGCCCAGGCCAAGGGCGCGCGGCGCGACGCCATCCAGGTCCTCGCCAACGGCGGGTTCGCCACGCTCAGCAGCATGCTTGGTCCGCGACACGGTGGCGGCGGCTTTGTAGGCGCGTTGTCCGCGGCGGCCGCGGACACATGGGCAACTGAGCTGGGCATGCTGGCGCGACAGAAGCCGCGCATGATCACCACCTTGCGCCCAGTTGCACCAGGCACGTCTGGCGGAGTCACCCTGGAAGGCCTGGCGGCCAGCCTCGGAGGCGCCCTGGGGGTCGGGCTGGCATGGTCCGGGTTGAGTGGTAGCTGGCAAGCAGTGCCGCTGGCTGGGGTGGCCGGCGTGTGCGGCTCGCTGCTGGATTCCGTACTTGGCGCAACCATTCAAGCGCTGTACCGCTGTGCCACGTGCGATGCATTCAGCGAGGAGCCCCGCCACCGGCTGTGCGGGCAGGCTGCTGAGCTCGTGCGCGGGCAGGCATGGGTGACCAACGACATGGTCAATGCACTGGCGACGCTGGCCGGCGCGGCCATTGGCGCGGCTTGCTGGCGCGGCGATTGGGCGTCAGGCCGGCAGCGTTAGCACACCTTCGAGTACGGGAACGACGCCGCCGCCCACCTCAATTCCGGTGGCTCGACCCGCCTGCAGGCGAACTCGAATGTAGATCAGACTCGGCCGACCCATCTTGTTGCTCTGCAGGCTGACGATCTCGACCGGGTCGCCTGAGGGCGCAGCCACAACGTTTTCTTCAGCCACATAGGCGCCGAGGGGTCCGCTGCCCGATCCGGTGGCGGAGTCCTCGGGTACGCCGATCGTATCGCCGGCGAACATGCGCGAATACACGCGCCCAGCGCCGCGTGCCGGATCCGGTGCGAAGATGAAGACCCCAACGCGATCCCCGGGGTCCGCTCTTGCAAGTGCGAGCATGTCGGGCACGGCACGATCCACCGCTTCAGGCGTGCGCAGCGGGACGAACACGAAGGGTATGCCCGTCGAGCCCGTCCGCACCGGCTGATCGGGCAGCAAGTCCGCCTCACCCAAGCTCAGTGCTGCGGCGAACGCGGCGCGGTTCGCGCGGGGTGGACTCCACTCGGCGTCCCGATGCGACATCCAAATTCGTTCGGGTGCCGAAAGATCACCTTCGATGCGGACCGGAACGGGCCCGATGCCTTCTTCCAGCACGACCTGGCGCTGGCCTGCCGGCAACCGGCCGGACCTGGCCAGCACCCAGGCCGTGCCCACCGTCGGGTGACCGGCGAATGGCAGCTCGCGGCCGGGCGTGAAAATGCGCACCCGGCCGACCGAATCGGGTCGTGTCGGCGGGAACACGAAGGTTGTTTCGGCCAGGTTCATCTCCACGGCGATGGACTGCATTTCGGGATCGGAAAGCCCTTCGGGATCAAGAAACACGGCCAACTGATTGCCGCCGAAGATGCGATCGGTGAAGACGTCGACCTGCACGAACGGATACTCACGCGCCACACCGCACAGCATAGCATCTAACCCTCTAATCGGCAGCTTGGCGGGTAGGTTCACCGCCTTTCAGAAAGCCGGAGCCCGCGTGTGGCGAGTTGGCTCAGCCGCGGAGGCGGCGTCGTGCGGCGAAGGCAGCCATGGCACGCTGTCGAGCAGCATGGTGCTCGACGATCGGATGCGGGTACGTTTTGCCCAGCTCGACTCCGGCTTCGGCGAGAGCCATCGGCGGCGCCGCCGAAGGGTGCAGGAGGTAGGGTGCCGGCAGCTTGGTAAGCTCGGGAACGTAGCGGCGGATAAAGTCGCCGCTCGGATCGAAGCGCTCGGCTTGCAGGGTTGGATTGAAGATCCGTATGAACGGAGCAGCATCCGGCCCGGACCCAGCGGTCCATTGCCAGCCGAGAGAATTGTTCGCCAGGTCGGCGTCGACGAGGGTGTCCCAGAACCAGCGTGCGCCAGTCTGCCAGGGCAGGAGCAGGTCCTTGACCAGGAACGATGCAACTGCCATGCGCACGCGGTTGTGCATCCAGCCGGTCTGCCACAGCTGGCGCATGCCAGCATCGATCAGCGGGTAGCCCGTCCTACCCGCCTGCCATGCGCTCAGGTCGGTTCGATCCGCGCGCCAGTCGATGGTGGCGAAGTCCGCGTCGAGCGACTCGTCCGTGCTGCCTGGGAAGTGGACAAGGAGATAGTGGGCGAATTCCCGCCAGAGGAGCTCACGACGGACGATCTCCGACGCGTGCCGCTCGGGGTCGGCGGCGGGCTGGGTCTGGTCAAGCGTGCGCCACACGCGCGCCGGGCTGAGCTCGCCAAAGTGCAAGTAGGGCGAAAGCCGGGTTGTGGCGTCGGCAGCGGGTACATCGCGGTCGGCAGCATACCGAGACAAGGAGCCGTCTACGAACGCGCTCAGCGCCTGGGCCGCTGAGGCTTCGCCGGGACGCCAGGTGGATCGCAGCCCGGCGGCCCAGTCGGGTCTGGGCAGAAGCTGAAGTGCCTCGAGTGGCTGGCCGGTAGGCCAGCGCGTGGGCGGCTGAACATGGCTGGGGGCAGGCGTCGGCCGGTCGAGACGGATCAGGGGTCGGGCGACACGCGCGTACGCGGAGTACACCTTGAACGGGCTGGAGCGACGCACGCTGGACGGATCGACGAGCAGGCCAGCGTTGAAGCTGGCGTTGTCGATGCCCCTGTCCCGCAGCAACTCGCTGACGGCGGCATCGCTGGCGCGCTCGGCGGGCGTCAGGCCGCGATTCCAGGCCACATACGTGGCGGCGGTATCCGTGAGGAGTTGTCCGAGCAGATCGACGCTGGATGTGCCGCACCGAATACTCAGGCGCGAGCCGCGCTGGCGGAGCTCGGCATCAAGGGCGGTCAGCGAGCCGTGGAGCCACCACCGACTGGCAGCACCGGGGCGCCAGTGGCCGTCCTGGGCGGGGGCCCAAAGGAAAACCGGGATAACCGGTCCGCCACGAGCGACGGCAACCTGCAGAGCCAGGTTATCGGCCAACCGCAACGAGCCGACCCGGAACAAGACAAGGCTGGCCGGCGCATCCGGGCGCATGTGGCTCAGTGCGACCTTTGGGCGGCGAGCTTGGAGGGTATGAACACCGCTACGCGGGCGTTGAGCTGGAGGAGGTGTAGAAGTTGGGCGCGCATCACGATACGGTGAGTTATACAACAGGTGTACAAACCATGCGCATCTACGCACGCGTGGCTGGGTTGGGCAGTCAGCCGAATTCAGCTCTCACAAGCGCGCTGAGCCGTCCGCGCGCAGCGTCGAGTAGGCTCGCCAGGCACTGGAAACAAGCGCCCGTGGCAATGATGGCGCTGACGTGCGGCGGGACCCTGGTCACCCGACTCGCCGCCAGGCTTCGCATCGCCTCGACGCCACCGTCGTGCTCCTCGGTGCGGCCCGAACGAACCGGGGCAGTGATGGGCGCGCAAGCTGGGCTTGTACTCTCCAGGGCGGCCTGACCACGACTCCGGGTATCGAACGCGGATCCGATCCGCGCAGAGCGGCCATCAGTCAGTGTTGCTTTGCGATTTCACTCAGGCGGATTTGTGTGGGCTTCCAGCGGGCCAGCAGCATTGCTGGCAACCCAGATGCCCACACCGTCGAAGTGCGACAGTGAGTGTCGGCCGAGGCCGCGGCGCTGATTGTGAAACGCTGGGCCGGCGGTCGGGCTGGATCCCGAGCGCTACGCCGGGCACATGCTCGGAGCCGGTCTGGCCACAAGTGCCACGCGGCTGGGGCGAGCAAGCGTGTGATCATGTCCCAAACCGGACTCACAGGAGTTGCGCATGAGCAAGTCCCGACTCGAGGCGTTCAGTGACAGAGTTATCGCCATTTTGATCACCATCATGGTCCTCGAGTTGCGGGCGCCCACTGGCTCGGATCTGGCCGCCCTGGCCGGAATCCTGCCAGCGGTCGGGCTGTATTTACTCAGCTTCGCCTTCGTGGGCATCTACTGGAACAACCACCACCACCTGCTGCACGCAACCACGCACATCAACGGGGCCGTGCTGTGGGCGAACCTGCACCTGCTGTTCTGGTTGTCGTTGGTGCCGTTCGCCACGCGATGGATGGGCGAGAGTGGTCTCGCACCGGTGCCGACAGCCGGGTACGGCTGCCTGCTTTTCCTGTCAGGGGTTGGATATACGATTCTGGTGCGCACCATTCTGGCTTGCCAACCGCCAGACTCCATGCTCGCTCGGGCCATCGGCAGCGATGTCAAAGGGCGCGTTTCGCTGGTCCTGTATGCGGCCGCGATTCCGCTGACGTTCATCAAAAGCTGGATAGCAGTAGCACTGTTCGCGCTGGTTGCGCTTATGTGGTTGGTGCCGGATCGCCGCATCGAGGCGCGCCTCAACGCCGAGATTCCAACTCATCCGACCGCTGAGTAACAGGCAACGTCGCGACCTCAGAGGTACACCCAAAACACGCGCGGCCGCCGCTAGCGCCTGCGCTGGGGTGCGACGTCCCGTCCGCGCATCAGCGTCGCAGTTCGACTGGGGCGGCCATCTTGGCTGGCTGGGGGTGATGAGCAGACGTGCGACCCTGAACAAACCCACCACAAAGGCGTGCTTGGGCCTATGCAGCCTGGTAGGCTTGGCTAGGCAACGTGTGTGCTAGCCGACATCTCTGACACTCCGCTGTACAACACGGCAGCCGTCGTTCAGCGCACTGGAGTCCCGGCCACGACAATCCGTGCCTGGGAGCGTCGCTATGGCTATCCGAAACCGGTCCGAGACACCGGTGGTCAGCGACTGTACTCCGAGCGTGACATCCAGGCCCTTATCTGGCTGGACGATCAGACAGCGCACGGGGTTGCCATCAGCCGAGCCGTCGAGATCCTGAGAGGCGGACATGCCCGAGCAGAGCCCGTCGAACGAACTCGGTCCCACACTGGGCGCTCGTTCGAGATGGTACGCGACGAGCTGGGGCAGGCGCTGCTTGGCCTCGACGCCGGCCGAGCAGAGGCGATCATGGGTGAGGCATTCGTTCTATTTTCTGTCGAGGACGTCTGCCTGCACGTGCTGCAACCCCTGCTGATCGAGGTGGGTGACCGTTGGCACTCTGGGGAGTTGTCGGTTGGCGACGAACACTACGTGTCTTCGTTCGTGCGCGCCAGGCTGTTCGGACTGTTGAACGCTTACCAGGCGCCGCGGACGCATCAGTCGCTCGTCTTCACCGCCTGCGCGCCTGCCGAGTGGCACGAAGTCGGCATCTTGGTGGTGTCCGTGTTCCTGGCGCGGCGCGGCTTGGTCGTCCGTTATCTGGGGCCGAACCTGCCGCTGGACGGCCTGGCAAAGGTAGTCGCCCGCCACCGTCCATCAGTTGTCGTTCTTTCAGCCCAGAGTCGAGAGACAGCGCGCGGCCTGCGCGGCCTGGCCGAGACGCTGCGGGATGGGCCGCCGCCACACCCCCACCTGGTGTTCGGCGGTCAGGCCTTCAATGTCGACCCGGCACTCCGCGCGATGATAGACGGGTTGTACGTGGGGCCCGACGCCGCGGCGGCCGTGGATGCGATCATGCGCCTGGCCGACGGTTCGGTCACCACCGCAGTCCACCCTCGCTCCCGACGAAAGAACTAGCAACCCTAATAGAAGCACGCTTCTGCGTCCACACTCGCACATATGTGCAGCCTGCATGCGAGACGCGCCAGTGCTACCCTGACCGGCCGGACCGCGCGTCCGCGAACACAGGAGGACCAGCAGCGTGCGTGAGACCTTTCGCGTTGGCCTGACCCGCGACTTCCTCACGGCGGACGGATCGCTTGCGTTGCACGACATTGGACTCGATCTGCTCGAACAGGCGCCCGGCGTCACCTGGGAGTTCCTGCCGCCCGAATCGCCTTCTACCCCATCCACAGCCGAGCTCCAGGCCGGGCAGGCCCAGAACTACGACGCGCTGCTCGTCCTGGCTCCGCGCATCACCGCCGCCACGCTGGCCGGCAACGACCGGTTGGTGCTCGTGGCCCGTTTCGGCGTGGGCTACGACAATGTAGATGTGAGCGCCTGCACGGGTGCCGGTGTGATGCTCACGATCACACCCGACGGAGTGCGACGACCAGTGGCCACGAGTGTCCTGGCCTACATGCTCTCGCTCAGCCTGCGTATGTTCGAGAAGGACCGCCTCACGCGTGGCGGTCGGTGGGCCGACAAACTGAATTACATGGGCATGGGTCTCACCGGCCGAACGCTGGGCATCATTGGACTTGGCAACATCGGCCGCGAGATTGTCCGCCTGGCACGTCCGTTCGGCATGCGCCATCTCACGTTCGATCCGTATCTCTCGCCGGCCGAGGCTGCCGTTGAGGACGTCGAGCAGGTCGACCTGGAAACGCTCCTGCGTGTTTCAGACGTGGTGTCCATCAACTGCGCGCTCACCCCACACACATACCATCTGCTGAATGTGGATCGAATCGCTCTCATGAAATCCAGCGCGTACCTGATCAACACCGCCCGCGGAGCCATTGTCGACCAGCACGCGTTGACCGAAGCGCTGGGCGCCGGCCGCCTTGCGGGCGCAGCACTGGACGTCTTCGAGATCGAGCCCATCGAACCTAGCGACCCGCTGCTTCGCCTGGACAATGTCATTGTTGCCCCGCACGCCATTTGTTGGACTGACGAGTGCTTTCGGGCGATGGGCGAGAGCGCCTGCGGCAGCATCGTCGACCTCGCGGCCGGCCGCGTCCCGCGATTCGTCGTCAACCCGGATGCGCTCGAGCACCCACGCCTACGACAACGGCTGTCCGATTCGGCCAGCCTGAGGCGGAGCGCGTGAAGTCCAATCATGTCAAACGAGTGCTGGCCGAGGGTGGCATTTCACTGGGCACGATGGTGTTCGAATTCGGCACACCTGGTATCGCGCGCATCGTCGCCGGGGCCGACGCCGACTTCGTCATTTTCGATATGGAGCACACCGGTTGGAGTACCGAGACCCTGAAATCGCTGTTCGCCTCATGCGGCGGAACGGAGCTGGTGCCGATGGCGCGGGTGCCTGCCGCGCAATACCACCTTATCGCTCGCACGCTCGACGTGGGTGCGATGGGGATCATGGTGCCCATGGTCGAAAGCGAAGACCAGGCACGCTCGATCGCGCAATCGGCCAAGTATCCGCCGATGGGGCGGCGCGGCGCGGCGTTCGGGGTGGCTCACGACGACTACACCGGCGGCAACGTGGTCGACAAAATCCACAGCGCCAACGCTGAGGGACTGCTCATCGCACAGATCGAAACGGTGGCCGGGCTGGAACAGGTCGAGCGCATCGCAGCGGTGGACGGCATCGACGTGCTCTGGATCGGGCACTTCGATCTCACCAATTCGCTCGGCATCCCGGCCCAATTCGAGCATCCCACCTATCTGGCTGCGGTGGAGCGAGTGCTGGAAGCCTGCCACAAGCATTCGAAGGCGGCCGGCTTCATGGTTGCGAGCTCTGACGAGGCGCGCACCAAACTCGACCAGGGCTTTCGCTGCCTGGCCTATTGGGGCGACCTGTGGATCTACCAGCAGGCGCTGAGCGCCGCGCTGCAGCGCATCCGCGCATAGGAGTTGAGTATGAATGACGACGATTTCGCCGAGCTGTTCAAGAAGCTTCCGAACCGCGCCCCCAGCGGTACGTCCTGGCAGGATATCGGAGCCGAGTTCGAGGCGCTGGGCAAGACTCTCGCGGAGGCTCTGCGCGAAGCACGGCGGCGACAAGACGCGGACCCCGGACTGGCCAAGCTACGCGCTTCGCTACAGTCCATGCTCCAGGACGTGAATCGTCTCGTCGACGGCACACCCGAGGCTCGGGAAGCGCGTGACCAGTTGACGCGACTGACGGAAGCAATCCGCTCCACAGCCGAGCGGGCTGGCGACGAAGTGCGGCCCGAGCTCCTGGACATGCTGCGCCAGGCCAATGCCGAGCTTCGACGTCTCACGCGCCGGGACCAGTAAGTTCAAGACTCCACCGTTAGGAGCCTACACATTGGAGTGACCTTCAGCTACTGAGGTCGTGTGGGTCTTAGACTCACCTCAGGCCTGCCAGCCAGAGACACAGATCCACCAGGAACGCGGGGTACAAGTTGCCCGTCTCATGCCCGCTCGGCAGCCTGACGCGCTGCTCGCCCCAGTCAAGAATGCCGCCAGCCCAGTGCGGCATCACGTCGGGCGCGAGGGCGCCCACCCGGCCAGCGCCCCGTTGCCACACCGCCAGCACTGGCGTGCTCGACTTTTCGAGGCTGGGCTGCAGTTGGGCGTCGACGTGCAAGCGGTGGCCCTCGACGAGGACGTCGGCTTCCACTTTCGCTAGCACACCGTTGTAGCCGACGACGACGCACGGCTCATGGCCGCGTATCGAGGGGATCGCCGCGTGGCCCGTACGGCAAGCTACGAGCACCGTCCCGAGCGGCGAGTTGACGCGGTCGTCCGTGGCGCTGATCTCGACCGGCAGCAGGTCGGCGATGCGTGAGCCGTAGTAGCTGCCATGCGGGCCGCCGAACGAAGCCCAGCCGCCGATCATCAGCAGACCGCTTCCACCGCGCTCGACAGCGTCGGCGATGGTCGCCTGGTGAGCGGCGCTCAGGTTATGAAGGGGATAGTCGGTCAACACGATCAAAGCGTGTTGACCGAGCCGCTCCTCCGCCGCGTTGCCCGACAGCGGCTGCCGCGAGTCGAGCTTTGTGAGTTGAAACGCCGTGCTCAGAGCGCCTTCGACGTAGCCATTCCGGGACGCCTCGCCCAGGAACAGGAGTTCAGGCGCTTCGGGTGGCGCAGGTGTGAGGTCGATCATCGCGACGGCCATGCTAAACCACACCAATGGCTAGACGTTGCGGACAGTGCTGCTAGAGCGTGAGACTGGTCGCACCACATGCACCCAGTGCGCCATCAACACAACGATGGCCGCGGTCAGGGCGGCAATCGCCATCCCGGCCCCCGGCGGGACGTCTACAGCACGGGTCAGCGCCTCATCCTCCAGCAGCAGCGTAGCCCCAGTCCAGGCGATCACCGCCGCCCCGAGGTAGGTCAGCCACCAGACGCGACTGACAAGGGAGGCGATGAGGCTGCCGCCGACCATCAGCACAGCTACGCTGAGCCCGAGCCCAAACAGCAGTAGTGCCAGGTTGCCGTGGCTGGCGCCGGCGACACCCAGGACGTTATCCAGGCTCATAACCGCATCGGCCGCAAGGATCGTTAACACCGCCTCGCGCAAGTTGCCCGCTGATCGTTCGGGCCCATGCTGGTCGCGCTTCTTCAACAGGCGGAACGCAATGCCGAGCAAGAGTACGCCGCCAACCGCCCGCAGACCGGGAATGCCTAGCAGGAGAGTCGCGACACCAGTGAGGGCAAGGCGTAGTACGGCGGCTGCGATGCCACCCGCCACGATCGCCTGCCGCCGCTGGCGGGTGGGTAGCTCACGTGCCGCCATACCGATAATGAGGGCGTTGTCGCCACTCAGCACAAGGTCGATCAAGACGATAGTGGTGACTGCTGACCAGAATTCCATTGCGAATCAGGACCTCCTCAAGGTGGCCCGTCACCGCGTCGTGGAGAGCGCAGCGTTACGCGGACACCCTCCCACGACTGACCCGGTGCGGGTCGAGCTCGTGGAAGGTCTCGCGCGCGGCGTTCAGTACGCCTGCTCCGGCCGGGTCTAGTGGAAGCACCACCATCCCGTGCTGACGACCGGGGCTCCGTGAGGTCCTGGCGAACCTCAGGCGGCTACTCCCCTTCCGCTGACGAGTGTACGAGATCGCAAGGTGGCCCCCTCAGGTTTTGCGTGTCGGCGAATTCAGCCGCCGGCGCCTATTCTGGCAGTGGCGTCTCGGCTGGGGCCACCTTGCGGATGCCGAAAGCGTTGACCATCGCTCCACCCAGCAGCAGCCCGGCGCCGGCCAGCATGGCCAACTGGAACGCGTCGGCCGAGGCGGCGCGGGCCGCGGCTGCGACCTCCGGCGGCACATCGTCGGCCGGTCGGTTGAGCGGACTGATCTGGATGCGGACGGACTCGCTTGAAACATCCACGCCAGGCACGCGCTGGCCGAGGCTGCGGTAGAACGAGGCAGTGATGGCGATGAAGATGAGCGCACCCGCCAGTTGCGGCCCGACGCGCGAGATGGCGTTGTTGATTGCCGAGGCTACACCCGAGCGCCGCGGTGGCACTGAGGTCATAAGCGCCGTAGTCAACGGCGCCACCATCACGGTCAAGCCCACGCCAAAAAGCAGGGTGGCTGGCAGTAGCTGCGTCAGGAAGTCCAGCGGCGGCACGAAGCTACTTGGCATATCAGGCCGCAGCCGCCAGGCCGTGCTACTGGCCGGGACTCGCGACAGCAGGAAGACGCCAGCCGCCATCAACGCCGGTCCGAGCGCCATGAACCAGCGCGGCCCGTAGCGCCCGGCCAGGGCACCGAACCTGGCCGAGAATAGCCCGAGCAAGAGCGCCCCAGGCGTGCCGGTCAGGCCGGCCGCCGCGGCGGTGTAGCCCAACGTACCTTGCAGGTAAATCGTCAGGTAGTAGAAGACCACATAGAGGGCGCCGTAGATGAGCAGCGTCGACAAATTGGTGACCCCGAAGTTGCGCGACCTGAAAAGATCCAGCGGCACCAGCGGGTTGACCGAGCGCGCCATCAGCCAGGGGAACGCGACGGTCGCCACCCCGCCGACCCCGAGCGCGACAAACGCCAGCGGATCGTGCCAGTCGCGCTGCTGACCGTAGATAGCGCCAAACGCCAGGCCCCCCACGGCTAGTGCGACAATTGCCGAGCCCAGCCAGTCAAACGCGCCGATTGCCTGTGGGTCACGGCTTTCGCGCACATGGCGCAACGTGGCCCACAGAGCCACCGCCATCAGCGGCAGGTTGATCAGAAACGCTGCCCGCCAGGACACGCTGTCGACCAGCAGGCCGCCGACCAGCGGCCCGAGAATCGTGGTCATAGCCGAGGCTCCTGCCCAGACGCCGAAGGCACGACCCTGCTGCTCACCCTCGAACGTGGTGGTAATGAGCGCTAGCGAGCCAGGAATCAGCAACGCTCCAGCGGCGCCCTGAAGAACGCGGAACAGGATCAGCAGCTCCATGCTGGGCGCCAGGCCGCACAACACGGAGGTGGCGCCGAACCCAGCCAGTCCGCACACGAACGTCCGACGGCGGCCGTAGAAGTCGCTCAGCGCACCGGCCAGGATCAGCAGCGCGCTCAGGCTGAGCAGATAGCCGTTATAGACGTACGATTGGCCCTCGAGCACTCCCAGGGACGATCCGGGGCCGAGATCCTGCCCGATGCGAGGCAGTGCGACGTTGACCACCGTCGAGTCGAGGAACGCCATGCTCGATCCGAGCACGGATGCCACCAGCGTCCAGCGCTGAGTAGGAGTAATCGCCTGGCTGGAGCCCATGTTTGGCCATGCTACGCAGTCGGCGCTAAGCCAGGCGAGTACCGATGGCCGGCTGGTTAACGGAAGGCCACACGGTTTGTCCCTGACCGGCCAGCTCGCCGGCCC
>JBPCIO010000118.1:0-4464 GCA_051006215.1 Chloroflexota bacterium | reverse complement strand
CTACCCACGCATCGAGCACCTGTGGGTCGACCAGGGCTACACCGGCAGCGGCAAGAGCTGGATTGAGGAGCACCTTGGGTGGCGGGTCGAGGTGGTTCGGCACCCGCCACAACCACGTGGTGAATGGCCCCACACGGCGATCGGCAAGACTGGCGGACACTGTGGTTCTCTTATGAACGATTGCCGCCAGCGCCGAAAGTATTCCGTGGCGTGGCGTGTTGCCCAGACGCTGGGTTGTGGAGCAGACCTTCGCCTGGCTGTGCCAGAGTCGACGCTTCAGTCGAGACTATGAGCGGCTGTGCACCACCAGCGAGGCGCTGATCTACGCGGCAATGGGGCGCCTGATGTTGCGGAGGTTGGCTCGCACATAGGTTTTCAGACAGTTTCTAGTGGGTCATGCCGCAATTAGCTGGTGCTGGAGGAGAGCGGCGGAGCCACCGAGGCGACGTTGTTTTGCTCGAATACGTCGTTCTCGACGCTTGCCGTCCCATACGAACGGAGTTGGTGCGGCGTTCCAGCCAGCGACGGTATCCTCCAACCAGGTAATGATCTCGGCGGCAGTCTGGGGATGCTGGCCGCTCAATGCCCGACCACACAGGATGCGCTGCACGGATTCGGCCATGTTCCTGCGCTTGTTCGCCGAAGAAAACGTTGCGCTCTTTGTCGCCCTTGCCGATGACCAACGCTTCGTGCGCCCAGCCGTCCTGCACGTCCTGACGACTCAGGCTGGCCACCTCGGCGCGACGCATACCCGAGTAGAACAGCACATGCAGCAGCGCGCGATCGCGCAGCAATTCGAGACGCGCGATGCCCATGCGGGCCCGTTGGTCTGGCAGCGGCAGGCCATCGAGGTGGATGAGCATCAGCGGCAGCCGTGGGTCGATCCTCGGGGAGCGGACCTTGTGCTTACCCAGGACCATCTGTAGGCCGTCACGCATGGCGTCGTAACTGAAGCGCGGCGGTACCAGGCGCTTGGCCGTGGCGAAGCGCCAGAAGGCTTTGACGCCCCCGAGGTAGGTCTCGATCGTCGCCCGGCCGTAGCCATTCTCGCCGTCTCGGACGCGAGAGTTCGGCCGTTGACTTCGGAAACCCGTGGAGTGCTGGGTGGGAGGGGCCAGGCCAGCTGGCGCTCAGCACCAGGTTGTCGAGTCGCCAAAGACGTTCAGAACTGGCGTGGTAAAGCGAACGGCGTGACCGTTCGCGACGCGTCTCGCCAAAGTGCTGACGGTTGTAATCGACATTCTCCTGATCGGTGCGCACCACCAGTGCAATCACACTCGCTCCGGGAGTTGAAGCAACGTCGACGTCACCGTGTCACCGCCCAGGAAGGCTGCCAGCGCCTGTCGAACACGTGCAGCAAGGGACCTTCATGGCGACTCAAAGGCCGTTCACCCTAAGGCGAGCTTGTGGCCGCGGCATCTGCACTCACCAACGGCACGGACGGCGGACTCGATGAAAGGCTGGAAGATCCTGCCGAGCCATTACCTGAACCAGGACCTGGCCAACATCTGGTTGACGGGGTAGGAGTTCGGCCGAAGAGTGAAATGCGACCAGTGAACAGCGGCATTACGGACGTAGACACAATCACCATGGCCGACAGCGCTGGCCATACGGAAGTCTATCTCGGCTTCCTCGCGGTTGGCATTTGCCAAAGTCGTCGTTTGATGACGGGTTTGGCCCTCGGGCATCAAAGAAACCGGCATGGAATCCGATCAAGCTGACGAGGGCGCGCGCATCGCGTACACGCGCGTCAGTTTCACCTCGATTTCCACTACCTGGCGCGGCTTGCCGCTTCGCCCCGGGCGCGCCGGCCTCAGACTTCCCTCGACCTCGCGCGCGCGGCCGTAGACAATCGCCGCGGTTCCATCGGCCCGCCAGGCGCTGAAGGCAACTCGCGGATTGCGTGCGAGATCGGCTCGCCTGACCGTGTTGTCGTAGATCACGAGCCTGAGCGTGGTGCCGCTGAGCGCAGCATGGACCGGAGCGATATGCGGCTGGCCGTGCTCGCCCACGGTTGCCATCGCAACCAGCTTGACGCTTTGCCAGAACTCGACGAACTCGGCCGCCGACATCTGCCGCGCTGGGTACGCGACCGAGTCCCCGACCGACGGCGTCGCCGTCCGCACGCTGCGGCCGATCAATGCCTGCAAGGCCGCAAATTCATCTTCAACTTTATGTTCCACGCCGCTCGGTCGTCGATACGCGGTTAGTCTCTACGGATTCGGCACCAGGCGTTTGGCGCACTGCTCGGGTCGGCCGTCGATGGTCGGGTCGTCGACGATCTGACCGCCTCGCGGCACGCACTGGTTCGGCGGCGGCGCCGCGCCCAGTTCGACCCACTTGACCATGGCTTCGAACGATTTGACGAAGTGGGGAAGCATGTATTCCACTTCGAGGAAGTTGGTCGGCGCATCTCTCCAGCGGTCGCGGTGCGTCCCGTTCTGAACCTCGTAATACCGATGGATATAGGCCGCAGAAGCCGCTTTCACATCGTCCTCCTAGATACGATCGCCGAAGACGGGCGCCGTGGCGTCCATCGTTCCATGGATCGAGATGAGCTTTCCCTGGAGCTTGCCCGTCGTGCTGATGGCTGCGATGAGGTCGTTGAGGGAAGGAACGGCAGCCACGCGCGTCGGGTAGTCGCAATCCGCGAAAGCACCCGTGTAGCCAGGATCCAGGATCTTGATGTTGCGGATGCCGCGGCCTCTGTCATCGAACCATCCGTGCTTGCCATGCAGTTCTCCTTCGGGTACTGCTGACGCCCAAGACGTCGTCTGTGGGACCTTCGTTCAAGCACTGTATGTAACCACGCAGCCTTGAGTGGACAGCCGGTAGACGTGTCGCGCGTCACGGGGAGCCGCCTCTCCAGGAGTCGCTGCGGGTCCTCCACATAGCGGTCTCCGTTCATACTATGCCGCCGCCACCGGCACGGCGAGATCCATTCCGTTCAGCTCGTACGTGAGCCGCCTCGGGGCGGAAGATTGCGCAGCGAGGCTAGCCCGAAATACCGCAGGAATGCTGGCGTCGTTACGAGGAAACCCGGCCGGCCACGGCCACCAAAGCGGGGGTCCTCCGCAACCAATCCGCGGGCTCGAAGGGTCTCGACAACCGCGTCGCTGTCGACGGCGCGGATGGTACGTATGTCGGCGCGGGTAACTGGCTGCTCGTAGGCGACGATCGCCAGGGTATCCAGCGCTGCTTGCGACAGTGGCTCTGGCACTGGCTGCCCGAGATGGCGCTCGATAACGGCGGCGCACTCGGGCGCCGACACCAGCCCGAGCTGGTCGCCCGCTTTCCTGCAGACGCAGACCACGCGGCGGATCACCATGCAGAACAGCGCACGCTCGCGCCAGGCGCCCCGTACTTATCCGCAGCGTCTCGGCAATCTCGGTCCGCCGCAGCGGAGTAGCAGCCACGAACAGCAGCGCCACCAGCTGGTTGGCATCCTGCTCAGCACGGTCATCCCAGACGAGGTCCGCGGCCACGTTCGGCCGTCGACGCCCCACATCGACAACCGCTGGACCGGTCGGGACGATGGGCCGAACCGGTTGACGCCGCGGCGGCCGCTGCCGCCAATCCGCGACGACGTCTTTGGCGAGCTCACCGGGGTACGGCAACGATTCCTGCATTTTTGACCCATTTGAGTCGAGTTCTTGGTGGGTCATCTACGGATCAGGTCGCGCTGGCAACCGTTGCCGTCTCGGTGTCGCCGTCGGTGAAGATGGGAAGTTCGTAGTCGATCGGTGACGGCTTGCGGCTCAGGTCGACATTGTACTGCCCGAACCTCGTAATGTGTGATCGAATGTAGGGGCTGAGCGCCGCGACCGCAGCGGGCTCGACCGGGACGCCCTCGGCGCGAAGTTTGTGCAGGGCGCGCGTCATCATGCACACGTTGTGAAAGATTAGGCAGTTGGCGAGCAGGTGGTTGTATTTGATGAGCTTGCGCTGCTCGCCGCGGTCATTCTCGGCGAGCACGCCACCACCGCCGAAGGCGAGCCATTTGACGAAGGCATTGAACGACTCGCTCTTGTTGGTCGCCGCCTGGATGGTGGCGCGTAACTCGGCATCGTCGATGTACTGCAGGAGAAACCCCGTCCGGACAGCTACGCCCAACTCTCGAAAGGCCTGGTATAGGCGATTCTTCCGACTGTACGTGCCCAATTTGCGGAGGATCGTCGACGGACTGATGCGTCCGGCGGCGATCGAGACGCCGACGCGGAGCATGTCCGGCAAGTGGGTGGCGATCAGGTCCCAGTCGACCGTACCGGCGAACAACGCATCGATGTGCTGGTAGTGGGTGTCCTTGTTCGACCGGTAGAGGACGAGGTGCTTCCAATTACGAATGCGCGGCATCAGCTGGATGCCCAAGATGAAGGCGAGTCCGAAGATCGGCGCGCTCTTTATCTGGACAAGTCAAGGGGCCTCCTCCGAATTGATGAGAACGTCGTCGAGCGGCTCGCCGAG
>JBPCIO010000117.1:0-11756 GCA_051006215.1 Chloroflexota bacterium | reverse complement strand
CCTCAGATGAACAATACGCCGCGGCTGCCGCGCGGGGACGTATGTGGTTCCACGGGCGGAACACCGCCAGGCATCCCGTCTACGACCGCCACAAGGGTCTGGTGTACGACGGCATCGACGATTGCAGGGTCAGTCGAAATTCTGGCGCTGAATCGAACATCGAGGGCGCCCTGGCACTGTTAGGCTGATGCCAGTCTGGTGGTTGCGCCCAATGTTATGATCGGCGTGCACTCGATCAGATGGGCGCCCAGCGTGCGTGGCAACGATGTAGGGGGACACCATGAAACTCGTAACGCTACGCCGGCAGGCGCCCGTGGCACCGGACGCGGTGCAGTGCCAACTCTGTGACGCGGCCATCCAGGGTAAGCTCCAGGACCACCTGCTGGTGGGCCAACCTGGCACCGCTCAGCCCACCGCGATCTGCCCTAGCTGCGGCCAGGTCCTGAGTCGCCTGGTGGACCTGATCGGTCCGGAGCTTCACTTTCTGGTCCAGGCGCCCCAGTCGTCGGTCAAGGAGCCGGTCGGTGGCCCGGCCGGACGCACCGCGGTCACACGCGCGCCGGCGGATCGCTTGGACCTGGATTCGGCGACCGGTCCAGACATCGAGCGGACCCGCCAGCAATTGACGACCGAGGCCAACAAGCTGGCGGCCACGGAAAGAGCCCTCCGCGAAGCAGCCGAGCGTCTGGGCGACGCGCTACCCGAAGCACGCGAGCCTGGCCCGCACCGTTGAGTCTCTTCGCTACCTGGCTTGGTTCGCGCCGCTCCCAACGTAGCGCCGCGGCGCTGAAGGGCCAGGGTGCGCGCGTGATCGTCACCGAGATCGACCCGATCTGCGCCTCCAGGCACAGATGGAAGGCTACAAAGTTCGGACCATCGGAGACGAACTCAGGCGGAGATTACCGGCCCAGCAGGCATGCTGAATTGGCCGCCGCCTCAGCCAGGATGCCCTCTCCCTTCGGACGCCACCCGGTGGGTGTATGAGGTCGGTGGCGAGGCCCGGGCTTTAGCCGAAGAACTCGTCGACTTCATACGGGTCGACGTCTACCACCCACGCTTCGCTCAGTTTGCCATCCTGAAAGTGGCAAATGTGGCTGTACTCACCATGCTGCAGCGTCTTGCCACCCCGCTGCCCGTTGCTTTTAGCCAGCGCCACGACGTGTTCCTCGGTGGCCAGCACGTCGTGCAATTCGACACTGAAGGTACCGTCGGTCAGCTGGTGTAGCTTGCCGAACAGACCCAGCACGGCATCCACTCCGCGGTACTCACCCGAGGTCTGGTTCCGGCCGCCCTGATGCCAGACGATGTCCCTGCTGAATACCTCGTTCCGCAATGTGTCCATGTCCCCCCGCGAAAATGCCTCGTAGCCCTCACGAAGTGCGGCAGCGTTGCTCTGAGCCGACATGTTTCAACCCCCTACGTGTGTGTCGAGCGGTGCTCGCGGAGCCCATCCTACATTGCATCGGCGCGCTTGCAACTATCGCGTTTTCGCAGTCTGGGCCAAGGCGAGCGTACCTGGAGGACGACCAGAAGCGCACGCACACCGGTGAGCCTTGCGGCCTGAATATGGTGGAGGTGCCTGCCCGTGGGCTGTAGTACACTCGCCGCGCTACCAGCGCCAAGGCATACGCGCCGGTGCAGGGGGACCAGCTATGTTTGTGCGCAGAACGCGCGTCGAGGGCTCACCTGACAGGCTCGATCAGGCGAGCGAAATCTATCAGCAGCAGTTGCTGCCAGCGATGAAGCAAGCACCCGGTTTTAGAGGTACCGTGCTGTTGGCCAACCGCGCTACGGGTGCTGCGCAATCCGTGACGTTGTGGGAAAGTGAAGCAGCAGAACGGTCCAGCCGACCCGCTGGCGAGAGACTGCGCGCCCAGGCTGTGCAGAGTTCCGGCAACCGTGTGCTGGATGTCGAAAGCTACGAGGAGGTGCTGCAGGAGCTCGGCGGCGCTAGCCAGCCGGGAACCGGCTCGTTCATGCGTTTCAATAGCCTGCAGGCCGCGCCTGAGAAGCTCGACGCAGGCATTCGGTTCATGCGCGAGCAAGTCGTGCCACTACTCAAACAGCAGGCCGGCTTCCAAGCCGTGCTGATGGGCGTCAACCGTAACAACGGCCGCACGTACGTGACGAGTGCCTGGGAGAGCGCAGCCGCGCGCGAAGCCAGTGACGCCGCCATTCGTGACCAGCGCCGTGAGACGGGCGAATTGATGGGCGCGAGTCAGGTGAGCGTCGACGAGTACGAAATCGAGTACGTCGAGATGGTCCAGTAGCACGCGTGGGAATGGGCGGGCAATCCGTCGGCCACGTGCGTAACGCTCGATCAGGAGAGCAGACGGCAAAGCAGTCAGACGCTGGGCGTTGCGGCTCCGAACGGGCTCCGTACCGTCCAGTCCGAGGAGCCGCACGGCCCGTCGAGCTACGATGGTCGGCGGGCGGTAGGAGCGCCAGCCGAATCGGCAGCCCGGCCGGCAAGATCAACCAGGCCGGACACGGGCGCCTGGATGGGAAGCCGACGGGGCGTGGACGCACTGCTTAGTGCACCGGCTCGCAAGTTTCGATACCTATCGTGGACGGCCGCGGCAAGCCCTGGAGGACCGGCCCTGGAACTTCCGGGCGGCGCACTGAGGCACGTTCCATGCGAGGGGACTGGATCTGTTGATCCTCGAGGTTTGCGTATGAATCGCCGTGCGTTACCAGCGGCCCCTCGCCTGCACCTTTGTGGTCTGCCAGCGCCATGCTGATCTGGCGTGGACGTGGCAGTGGTTGCAGCATGTTCGGCTGTCTTCCCGTGCTCGTCATTGGCGTCCTGGTGTGCATCCTGGTCCTGGTGCTCAGCGGCGGGAACGTCTTCTTTTTCGCAGTCTAGACAGCCGATTGGTAACAGCGACAGGTACGCCCCTCAAGTGGAATGACGCCAACGACCGGCTAGCGCTTACCACACCAATCGCTCGCTACAGGATCGTCCACATTGGCGAGGGATTCGCCGGTCCGTAGCCAGACCGGCCTGGAGGCGCGAACCAGGCTATGCTGCATCTGGAGGTGCCCGTGGTGCAGGTATAGCCCTGCGGCCGCGGATCGTTGCAAGAACACGGCCTGGACCGCACCCAAGACGTCGAAGCCCAGCATCCTGGGCCAGGCGACGTCCAGGCGAGTTGAACTAGCCAGGATAGCCGGCAGCGGCCCACCTACTTTAAGCATCTCCAGTATGTGTCCGATGATTGTTGCGGCCCGTTCGTGTCATTGTCTCGTGTATTCGTCCAGCCGCTTCGCGACACTTGTTCTCCGCTTGGCGGAACACGCTGGGGCTCGTTTGTCGGCCGATTGCTCAGGGCCGGTTTCGCGAGTATGGAGCGCCTGGACCTGGTAGGTCGATTCAGTCTCGTCGGGCTCATCGTAGGCATCGTGGTTGCCACCGGCATCGCCTGGTTTGTGGAGGCTCGCGTTACCGACCTGTTGCTGACGAATGTCGCAGAGCGCGCCGCCGACCAGGTTGATCATCTGGTCCCAGCCGGTTCTGTCGTGGCTCAAGACTTCATCGCCCCGCACACTCCAGAACACCTGGCGGCGATCGCAGCTCGGCTAGATCCCTTATTCGGACAGCCACGAAGCGATCAGTCGAGCATCATCCGGCTGCAGATGTTTTCGCCGGACGGCACGGTGTTGTACGCGGACCAGCCCAGCCGGCGCGGCGAGATCGTCGATGTGGACGATGCGGTCCACCTCGAGCGCGCTTTGATGGGCCACAACGAGCAGGAGATCTCGGCTCTCGACACACCTGAGAACCAGGATCTTCACGACACGTACCATCAGGCACTGGAGGTGTACGTGCCGGTCCTGATTGAGGGCCACGTGGTTAGCGCGTACGAGACGTATCAGGACCTCCGCTCGGTCGAAGCGATCCGCCCGCTGGTGTGGGGCGCCGAGGCGGTTGGATTCGCAATCCTGTTACTGGCACTGTCGACCATTGTGCAGACTGGCGCTGTGCTCATCCGTCGCCAACGCCAGACGTTGTTACAACAGGCCCTGCATGACCCACTCACCAACCTGCCCAACCGTACGCTCTTCCTTGAGGGCGTGACGCATAGCCTGACCCGCAATGACCAGCCTATTGCTGTGCTGTTGGTGGACCTCGACAATCTCAAGCTTGTCAATGACAGCCTCGGTCACGCTGTCGGCGATCAGTTGCTTGTGGCGGTGTCGCAACGCATGATCGAGAACGTGGAGGCGTCTGACACCGTGGCACGCTTGGGCGGCGACGAGTTTGGCATCCACCTGAGTGAGGTTGCCGGGGTCGCATCGGCGGTTGAGCGAGCGCAACACCTGCTGGAACACCTGCGCCGCCCGATTGTCCTGAGTGGGCGCGAGCTGTTTCCGACCGTGAGTATTGGCATCAGCTTGAGTGCCCCGGAGAGTCGCCGGCCGGAGGTACTGCTGCGCGAAGCAGACACAGCTATGTATCGCGCCAAAGCGGCAGGCAAGAATGGCTATGAACTGTTCGACGAGAGCATGGCCGACCACGCGGCAGAACGCCTGGCGCTCGAATTGGACCTTCGCCGCGCAATCGAGCGGAACGAGTTTCGGGTCCACTTTCAACCCATCCTGTCGCTGCACACCGGTCGCATCGTCGAGGTGGAGGCGCTGGTACGGTGGCAGCATCCAACGAAGGGCTTTGTATCGCCGGCCGAGTTCATCCCCGTGGCCGAAGACACCGGGCTGATCGTACCTCTAGGACAATGGGTGCTCGACGAAGCCTGCCGCCAGGCAGCGGTCTGGGACGCGGCCGACGGTGGCGGCCCAGTTATGGGCGTCAATCTGTCCGGGCGCCAGTTCCAGCGTGCAGAGCTTGTGGAAGATGTACGCCAGGCACTCCTGAGAACCAAGCTCGACGCGAGCAGTCTCAAGCTGGAGATCACCGAGAGCGTTGTGATGCGGAATGTGACGACAGCCACAGCTGCGCTGGCGGGTTTGAGAGGCCTGGGCGTCCGACTTGCCATAGATGACTTTGGGACTGGTTACTCCAGCCTCAGTTACCTGAAGCGCTTCCCTGTCGACACACTCAAGATCGATAAGTCGTTCGTGGACGGACTGGGCGTGGACGCACAGGACACCGCCATCGTGAGAAGCGTCATTGGGTTGGCGGAAGCACTCGGTCTTAGCGTCACGGGTGAAGGCGTCGAGACGAACCTGCAATACGAGTACTTGCGCGACATGGGGTGTGACCGAGGCCAGGGCTTTCTCTTTGCGAAGCCTCTTCCGGCCGACCAGGTCACTCGGTTGTTGTGGGCGAACGCCTTGGGCCAACCTCCGAGAGCTGCTTGACGTGCGCTCCGCTCGTGCGCGCCTGACGGACCAGCGCGCATCCGTATGGCTCGAGCAGCGCTTGTGCGGTTTTGGTGGACGCGGTTTGCCGTCCGACGCGAGGCGAGGCCAGCGTGTATTGATACGCTGCGCAGCATGTGGTTCATACCGTGCTGGATCGTCCCCCGGAGGCGCCATGGATTATACAGTCAGCGTTAACATCGAGGCGACGCCAGAGCGCATCTGGTCCAATCTCGTCGATGTCGAGCGATGGCCGGAGTGGACGGCTTCGGTAACGAAAGTCCAGCGGTTGGACGACGGCCGGTTCGGCACAGGCAGCCGGGCCAGCGTACGCCAGCCGAAACTGCGGCCGATGGTTTGGACGGTGACGGAATATGAGCCGGCCCGCTCGTTCAGTTGGATGGCCGTCCTCCCGGGCGTCACCACACTCGCGGAGCACCGGCTCTTACCAGGTCCCGGAACGACGGTGACCGTCAGCAACAGCATTCGTCAGACGGGTCTACTGGCGCCGATCATCGGCGCGCTGTACGGGCGCCTTACCTGCCGCTACCTGAACATGGAGGCCCAAGGACTCAAGCGACGCTCAGAGCTGCCTCCTACAGCCTCCTGCTAAGGAGGTTGGATTGTGTGGCAGCGTCAGCTCGTCAGGCGCTCGGCTCGGGCATGGAGGTGGCGCTGCTGGGGAAGGTTGAGCGCCCGTTCCGCCGCTGCCAGATAAGCATCGTGTGCCCCCGCGACATCGCCAGCCATTTCCAGCAGGTGCGCGCGCACGGCGTGCAGACGGTAGTCCTCAGCCAGCCTCGGATCAGTTCGGAGCTTATCGATCAAATCCAGTCCAGCGTGAGGCTCGCGGGCCATGCCGACCGCGACGGCGTGGTTCAACCGCACCAAAGGGTTGTGGGACGCCTGCAACAGCACCTCGTAGAGCGCGACAATCTGAGGCCAGTCCGTTGCCTCCATGCTCGCGGCCTCGTCATGCACGGCAGCGATGGCGGCCTGGAGTTGATACGGGCCGGCCCTGCCCTGCTGGAGCGCGGCGGTAACAAGCTTCACGCCTTCGGCAATGTACGCAGCGTTCCACAGGGTGCGATCCTGCTCGGACATCGGGATCAGCTCGCCACTCGGGCCGGCCCGCGCCACGCGCCGCGCGTCGGTGAGCAGCATCAGCGCCAGAAGCCCCGTCACCTCAGCGTCATTCGGAAGCAAGTCGTTCAAGGCACGGCACAACCGAATTGCCTCGGATGACAGATCGGTCCGATACAGGTTCGTGCCGGAGGTGCTGGTGTAGCCCTCGTTGAAAATCAGGTACAGCACATGGAGCAGCGTGTCCAGGCGTTCACCGAACTCCGATGCCGCGGGCATACGGAACGAAATGCCGCTGTCCTTGATGGTCTGTTTTGCCCGCGTGATGCGCCGGGTCAAGGTCGCCTCCGACGCGAGGAACGCGCGGGCAATCTCCACATTGCTCAAGCCGCCAACAGCCCGCAGGGTGAGCGCAATCTGGGATGCGGCCGATAGCGCGGGATGGCAACACATGAACAGCAGAATGAGCGTATCGTCGGCATCCGCGGCCCGCTGGTCAGCGGCCGGCGCAACCCGCTCGGCAGGCAGCATCCACTCTGCAACCCTATCGTGACGGCGTTGACGCGCCTGCTCACTGCGCAGCAGATCCGTCAGCCGGCGGCTCACAACCGTGATCAGCCAGCCGAGCGGGTTATCAGGACGACCATCGTGAGGCCAGGTGGTCGCGGCGGCGATGAGTGCTTCCTGTGTTGCGTCCTCGGAGGTGTCGAAGTGGCCGTAGCGACGCACCAACGCGCCAAGGACCCGCGGCGCCAGCTGGCGCAACAGGTCCTGTAGCTCGGCGTCAGCCAATTGAGGGCTCAGAAGTCCAGCTCGTTCCGGGATTCCGCTATCGGTCGTACGTCAATGACTGACGCACTGGCGTAGGCGGGACCGGGGCATTTCGACAGCTCAGCGGCGATCTCGGTTGCCCGATCGAAACTGACACATTCCACGATCCAGTAGCCGGCCAGCACCTCGTGAGTCTCGGCGTAGGGCCCGTCGGTGACGACCGATACTCCGTTCTGCAGCGTGAGCCGCCTTGCGTGCACTGGCGCGGTGAGGCCTCGCGTTTCAACGAGCTCGCCAGAATCGCCCAGTGCCTTATTGAACTGCTCCATAAACGCGCCCATCGCCCCGAACTCCTGCTCGGACCAGGCAGGCTTGTCCTTGGCCCGACCAGCCATGGCGTCGTAGTCCTGCTGAGAGCCGTAAAGCAAAATCATGTACTTCACCCGTTCAGTTCTCCTTCGTTCGGCATGTATGGTGTCTCTACAACTGAGATGTCGAGGCAAGCGACTCATTGCGGACATCGAATCAAATCTCTTTCCAATCCGCAGCCCGGAAGATTCTCACAAAACACGAGGTCGTTGATTTTGCCCTTGTACTGGGCGCGGATCATCTGCCGTTTGCAGTAGGTATTTACGCGGAAGTCCGCCTGACCTGGCTTGATCTGTCCGTTGCGGCGCTACACAAGACGAGTGGTTTGCGTCACGGCAGTCCTGGCGATCGCTCCATACCCGACGAGGTACATGCCTCCGGCCGGGTTGCTCACCCCCAGGAACGGACGTCCCCCCTACGCGCGACGCGCAGGAATCACGGCAGTGGCCTGCGCCGAACGTTACGTTGTCAAGCTCGGCCGACGATGACGCCGGCGCTCTTGGATACAATGAAGGCACCTTCCATGACCACTAGCGCGGCCTTGTGGCAGCGGGTGTGACAATCGGCGCTGCTAAAACCCACCGAGAGGCACACACGCGTGCCGTGCGTACGGCGCGGCGGCGCTGTGCAGCAGGGCCCGCTGGATGCCAGGAATAGCAGCGTTCCTGGTTCTGCTAGCGGGTTTGTACTTCGATCGTCTGGCCCGGGCCCCTTTCGGCCGATCCACACACGACGCGGGCTGACGTCGCACCGTTGGTTGGGCCTGGGTGTAGCCTGAAATGCCGCAGCAGGCAATGGAGAAGTGCTCGCCACAGCAAATGGCGACAGCGACACGGAGGTTGCAACCATGAAGCGCAGCGAAGAGCGCATCTTGACGACGCACACGGGCAGTCTGCCACGCCCCAGCCACTTGACCGAGTTGATGTGGAGCCGGGAGTCGGGGGCGGCCGTGGATCCGGCTGAGCTTCGGGCCGAGGTGCACTCCGCCGTTGACAACATCGTCCGGATCCAGGTCGAAGCCGGCGTGGACGTCGTCAACGATGGCGAGATGAGCAAGGTCGGGTACTCCACGTACGTGAAGGAACGGCTAACGGGGTTCAGTGGTAGCCAAACGATGACCCTGGGCGGCCGAATCGCGCCGTCAGACCTGATCGACTATCCCAGCTTCGCCCAGCGCGGCAGGGGCCAGCGAGGCACGGCAGAGTTGCGTCTACCAGCCTGCACTGGGCCGATCGAGGTCGCCGACCCGCAGGCGGTTCTCGAGGATATCGCAAACTTGAAGGCAGCCACCGCCGCTAACCCTCCGTCGGATGTGTTCATGAGTGCCGCCTCGCCGGGCGTGATCGCGTTGTTCTTAGCGAACGAGTACTACCCAACACGCAAGGCGTATCTCGAAGCTATCGCCAGGGCAATGAAGAATGAGTACGACGCCATCGCCCGAGCCGGCATCGTGCTCCAAGTTGACTGTCCCGACTTGGCGATGGGTCGCCATATCCAGTTTGGCCAAGCGAGTCTGGAGGAGTTCCGCCGGAATGCCGCGCTGAACGTCGAGGCGTTGAATTATGCCGTCGGCGACATTCCGCCCGAACAGCTGCGGATGCATCTGTGCTGGGGGAACTACGAGGGCCCACACCATCGCGACGTTGAGCTGCGCGACATCATCGACATCGTTTTGTCAGCCCGTCCGAGCGCCATTTCGCTCGAGGCATGCAACCCGCGCCATGCCCACGAGTGGCGGGTGTTCGAAGATATCAAGCTGCCGGCAGGTAAGGTGCTCATCCCCGGCGTGATTGACTCCACCAATAACTATATTGAGCACCCGGACCTCGTTGCGCAGCGCATTGTTCAGTACGCGAGTCTCGTCGGGCGGGAAAACATCCTGGCAGGGACCGACTGCGGATTCGGCACGTTCGTGGGGCTGTCGACGGTCGATCCTGCGATCACCTGGGCGAAATTCCGAGCTATGGCCGAGGGATCTCGGCTGGCATCCGAACGCCTCTGGTCGCGCCAGCTCAGCAGTGTTTAAGCCTGGTTAGGCGTCGCAAAAGTGTGTGAAAGGTGGAGCGCTCGTTGTCAGCGCGAGCCATTCGGTATTCTGGGCGTTCCAACTGAATCAGCGAACCACCAGGAGCCCACGCACGCGGCGCAGGTTCATGGGCTCGCTTCGCATTGACGACACCTGGCCGCCCACTCAGCGCGCGCTGGTGAGCCGCCTCGCGGAAGCCGAGGTACTCGCGACCGCACCCCGTCGGCCAGCGCCAGTAGTCCAGCCAAGCCACCTGCGGGTGCGCATCGGGTGCCGTGCTGGATTGGGCCGTGCTCCCCGCCCGCGCGTTTGGGCTAGTTTTGAATGTACGGCATCGCTGTACTCCGCCGTTCAGCCTCCCGTTCACGATCAACTGCGTACATGCTTCTGCAGGCGCGCGCCAGCGACCAATCGAAGTTGCCCTCTCAGCCAGAGCCCGTCTTGGCCCGTGCGGGTCCGGCCAGGTCGTTGGTGGCGCTTTGTCCCGCATGTGCGGTGCGGTGGAGGAAATGGGCGAGGAGTTCGAGCTCGGGCTCCCCGTATCCCGCGCAGATCTGGTCCATCGCCGTGTTCATCCCCGAGTACAGGCGCATCAGCTCTGCGCTGCGGCGATGCAAAACGCGGACAACCACAGCGCGGCGATCGGACGGATCGCGCTCGCGGGCGACCCAACCGCCGCGTTCGAGTCGGTCGAGGATGCCGGTCACCGTGGCCGGGTGCAGCCCGGCGCGTCGCGCGAGGCCGGTCGGACTCAGCGGACCATGACTGGCGATGAGATCGAGGCAATTCAGGTCGGCGTCTTTGAGCCCAAGACGTGTGCCGACCTGAAAATTGAGTAGGGACAGCTGCATGCGCAGCTCGCGCAGGGACTGCTTGATCGCAACGCCGAGCCGTCGGCGGCGCCGCTGCGCATCCTTGATCTCAGATAATTCGTGTTTCATATATCCTGATTATGGTAGGTTACGGATTGGGTATCATATCGTATCCAGATGACCTTCGTCTCGGGAAAGGACTACTCGACCCATGCCCAAGGAATTTCACTACACGTTCGTCTTCAAGGCTGGCAATGTCTTGACTCGCAGCTTGCTTGCCCTCGGCATCAGTTTCAACGGCTCGGCGCTCATTACCGTGCCCGGCCGCAGAACGGGTCGCCCACGCTCAACGCCCATCACCATGGTGGACTTCAACGGCCGGCGTTACGTCCAGTCGCCTTTCGGGAGTGTGGATTGGGTTCGCAACCTGCGCGCCGCGGGCAAGGCCACGTTGAGCTGGGGACGGCGTCGCGAGACAGTGAGTGTCACCGAACTGAGCCCCGCACAGGCGGCGCCAGTTATCAAGTCGATGCTGGGCCACGCGCCGAGAATGATTCGGGACTACTTTGATGTGACTCCCGAGTCCAGTCTCGAGGACTTCGTCCGCGACGCTCCCAAGCGGGCAGTCTTCCTGGTAAATCCCGCCCCGTAATGGAACATTGATGCCTCCACCCTGAAACGGCGGCCTCACCACTGGCGGCGCGCTCCGCTCCTGGCGCGTCAGGTCAGACCCTGCATTGCCACCCGCCTGCCTGCCTTCACCTGCCGGGGTGCTCGGAGGTGTCACAGCCGGGGCTGCCGTCTTGTCTCGCGTGTGCAGGTAATCCTCAATCAAGGAGTCGACGATGAGAGTGTTTGTGGCAGGCGCGACGGGAGCGATGGGAAAACAGTTGGTGCCGCGTCTGGTCGCCGCGGGTCATGAGGTGCATGGCATGACCCGTAGCGAGTCAAAGCGCGCCATGCTCTCCGGGCTGGGTGCTGTGCCAGTCGTCGCGGACGCCCTTGATGCCGCTTAGGTCGCGGAGGCCGTGGCCAGGACGAGGCCGGACGTGATCGTCCATCAGCTGACCGCGATCGGGTCGGTCGACCCGCGTCATTTCGACCGCGATTTCGCGCTGACCAACCGCCTGCGGACCGAGGGCACGGATCACCTGCTGTCGGCCGGCCACGCGTTGGGGGTGCGGCGGTTTGTGGCGCAGAGCTATGGCGCGTGGCCGTATGTGCGCACCGGCGGGCCAGTGAAAAGTGAGGAGGACCCGCTCGACCCCACACCCGCGCGCGAGATGCGCGCAACCCTGGCCGCGATCCGACACCTCGAGCAGGCCGTCTTGGGTGCACAGTGGACTGATGGGATTGTGCTGCGCTACGGCGCGTTC
>JBPCIO010000116.1:0-4032 GCA_051006215.1 Chloroflexota bacterium | reverse complement strand
GGCGCGGTGCTGGTCCGGCCGGATGGCCACGTGGCGTGGCGTTCTCGAAGTGCTGTCCCCGACCCGGCAGCCGAACTTTCCAGCGTCCTTACCCAGGTGCTGGGGCGTGATGGACGACGGCGCTGATACGCCGCCGCCCGCGGACCCAGCACCGCGTGACACTAAACCGGGTCGAACTCAAGTGCTTCAGCGAGCATGAACCACCGCAGTGCCTCGCTGGCTTGATCGCCCCTGGAGCGCCACGGTCTTTAGTTGGATGGACTACTCAGGCCTGCGGCAACCGATCTGTCGGGATCGCGTCCTGGCATCGCTGTAAAAGTGAGGTGGCGTAGCCTCCCGCGGTAGGTAAGGAAACCACCGAGAGGAGCACTACGCCAATGGAGAGGATAACGAGGATTGCCCCGAGCACCCGACTGGAAGGGCAGATCGCCGAGTTGCTGACCAGTGGGCTGGGCGAAGCTGGTGAGCACCTGGCGGAGCTGGGCCGACTGGGTGCCCGCCTGGTGCTGCAGAGAGCGGTCGAAGAAGAGGTAACTGTTTTGCTGGGCCGAACGCGGTATGAGCGGACGCCGACGGCCAGCGGCTCGCGCAATGGCACGCGGCCGAAGCCGATCCAGACGGCCGAGGGCGAGATCAGCATTGCTATGCCCCAGGTGCGCAATACGGCCGAGCAGTTCGTCAGCAAGGTCATTCCAGATACCACAGCCGTCGTCCGCACGCGGCCGCTGGAGGCGTTGATCATTGGTAGCTACGCGCGCGGGCTGTCTGACCGAGACATCGAGAGTCTGGTCCAGGAGGCGGGCTTGGGCCAGGTCTCCAGAAGCACCGTCAGTCGCATCTGCCGCGAGCGGCGCGACCGCTACACGGCCTTCTGCAACAAGAGCCTGCACGACGTCAGCGTGCTCGCGTTGTTCTTGGACGCCGTCTATCTGCGCACCCGACCGAGCGGTGACAAGGAAGGTGTGCTGGTCGTCTGGGGGTACGCCACCGAAGGCAAACGGGTGCTCCTCAGCGTCCGCCTTGGCCAACGCGAGTCGCACGAGGACTGGCTGGACCTGGGCCGTGACCTGACCCGACGTGGCTTGCGCTCGCCCTGGCTGGTGATCAGCGACGGCGCACCAGGCCTGATCAAGGCCATCGACGAGCTGTGGCCGAAGGCTGACCGCGGCAGGTGCGCGGTGCATTACGCCGACCTCCGGATTATGCCGCCCAAAGTGTTTTCCGAACTCGGGTTGGCATGAACAAGTCGGCATAATCCGAGCGATCTGACCGACGCTTCCCTCTTGCGAAGAACTCGAAGAAGGAGGCGAATATGGGTGGTAACCCGTCAGCGGTCCGTATAGCCGGTCCGCTCTGTCTGTACGCAGCCGGCTTTGCATTGGAGTTAGCTCGGGCCGGGTACACAGCAAACTCCACGGCTGATCAATTGCGGCTATTTGCGCACCTGAGTCGCTGGCTGGCGGCCGAGGGTCTGACCGCATCACAGCTCACGCCGGCTGTGGGCGATGCGTTCCTGTCCAGCAGGCGAGCGGCCGGCTACACGTTGTGGCTGTCGCGCAAGGCGCTCGGGCCCCTGCTGGCGTACCTGCGGGAGCTGGGTGTGGCGCCGCCAGAGCCGGTCGTGGTGCCGGGTCCCTTGGAGGCCATGCTTGATCGATATCGCGCGTATCTGACCGCTGAACGCGGGCTGGCACCGTCGACCACGGGGGACTACGTCGACCTGGTGCGACCCTTCCTGCGCACCCGCGAGGCGTCGGTCGGCACCTTCGAACTCAAGGATTTGACCGCGGCCGAGATCACGACGTTTGTGGTGGCCGAAGCACCAAGACGCTGCAGTGGTTCGGCCAAATTGATGGTAACCGCACTGCGCTCTTTCCTCAGGTTCCTGCACGTCGAGGGAGTGCTGGCCCAGTCGTTGGTCTCGGCGGTGCCGTCGGTGGCTGGGTCTCGGCTCGCTGGTCTCCCGAAAGGACTGGCAGCTGGCCAGGTGCAGCAACTGCTGACCAGCTGTGACCGGCGCACCGCAGTCGGTCGCCGCGACTTCGCCGTCTTGACGATGCTGGTTCGTCTGGGCTTGCGGGCCGGCGAGATCGTCGCCCTGGAGCTCGGTGATATGGACTGGCGGACCGGAGAGCTCCGGGTGCGAGGCAAGGGCAATCGGTGCGAACGCCTCCCGCTGCCCGTCGACGTTGGACTAGCCATGGTGGGCTACCTGCGCGCAGGCCGTCCTGCCAGCAGCTGCCGGCAGGTGTTTCTCCGGACGCGCGCTCCACATCGCGCGTTGACCTCGGGCGGCGTGACCAGCATTGTGATCGGCGCCGCTCAGAAGGCGGGGCTTCCGCCAGCGGGGGCTCACCGACTCCGACACACGGCGGCAACCGCGATGCTGCGCGCCGGCGCGCCACTGATGGAGATCGGGCAAGTCCTGCGGCACCGTAGCCTGCTCTCCACTGCCATCTACGCCAAGGTGGATCGCCATGCCCTCGGCGAGCTGGCTCGCCCTTGGCCCTGCGGAGGCACGGCATGATCGCGCTGCACGACTACCTGAGCATGCGACGGGCGCTGGGCTACAAGCTCGATCGAACCGAGAAGCTGCTCGCTAACTTCATCGCATTCGCCCGCGCCAGCGGCAAGGAGCGAGTGACCATCGACCTGGCATTGGCCTGGGCAATGCTCCCCGCCCAGGGCGCCCCGAACTGGTGGGCGGCCCGCCTCACGGTGGTCAGACGCTTCGCTACCTACCTCCACACCCTTGACCCCGCCACCGAGGTGCCACCGACGGATCTGCTCCCGACGCGCACCCATCGGGCGGTGCCCTATCTCTATGCCGACGAGGATATTGCCGCCCTCATGCAGGCGGCGAAGAGCCTGGCTTCGCCCTCAAGCGTCCTGACCTACCAGGTCCTGATTCCGCTACTGGCGGTGACGGGCATGCGCATCGGCGAGGCCATTCGTCTTGATCGGCGTGATCTCGACCTCGGAGCCGGCGTGCTCATGGTTCGGATCAGCAAGTTCGGCAAGTCACGCGAATTGCCACTCCATCCCTCGACCGTGGAGGCGCTCCGCGACGATCTCTGCTGTCGGGACCTGCTGCATCCGCAGCCGAAGACGCCGAGTCTGTTCGTCTCCGCGGCTGGCACCCGGTTGCTGTATTGCTCCGTCCAGCGCATCTTCCAGCAGCTGGTCCACCAGGCTGGTCTCGTGCCGCGCTCGACTGCCTGCCGGCCGCGCTTGCACGACCTCCGGCACAGCTTCGCGGTGCGGACCTTGACCGACGCCTACCGCACGGATGCTGACGTCGCCGCCCTACTGCCACGACTCTCCACATACCTCGGCCATGGCCACCCGGCGAACACCTACTGGTATCTCTCCGCCGCGCCAGAACTGCTCGCTTTGGCCGGCCAACGGCTGGAGCGCAGCTTGCAGGAACAGCCATGAGCGCACTCGCCCCCACCCTGCAGGCCTTCTTCACCGATCGCCTGGCGCGGCAACGCCAGGCCAGCCCCGAAACCGTAGCCGCCTACCGTGACGGCCTTCGACTCCTGATCGCCTTCGCCTCGCGGCAGGTCCACAAAGAGCCCTCTCAGTTGGACATCAACGACCTCGATGCGCCCCTGATCACCGCCTTCCTCGACAGCCTGGAGCAGCAGCGACGAAACACGGCGCGCACGCGCAACGCTCGACTGGCTGCCGTCCACTCGCTCTTCCGCTATGCCGCGCTTCGGCATCCCGAACACGCCGCGCTTATCCAGCGCGTTCTTGCCATCCCGCCCAAACGCTTCGACCGCGCGCTCATCGACTTCCTGACGCGCTCCGAGGTGGATGCGCTCCTGGCCAGCCCCGACCGTTCGACTCGCACCGGGCGGCGCGACCACGCACTGCTGCTCCTAGCCATTCAGACGGGGCTCCGCGCTTCCGAGCTGACTTGCTTGACGTGTGGCGACATCCATCTTGGCAGCGGGCCGCACGTCAGCTGCCACGGCAAGGGACGCAAGGACCGCATCACGCCCCTGCTGACCGGGACGGTAGCGA
>JBPCIO010000115.1:0-18591 GCA_051006215.1 Chloroflexota bacterium | reverse complement strand
TCGTCCAGCTCTGGCGGGCGCCCCATGGCCTGACCGGGGGCCTCGCCGCCAGAATCGAGGAGCACCAGGAATCGCGCGCCGAGATCCTCGAGTACGTCGCAAATGGATGCCGCTGTTCCGCGCATGGTCTGCCAGCCATCCGGCGCACTCAGTGCGCCAGAGATGGTGCCGCCGGCCAGCTCAAGCGTGCGCCTCGCGAGCTCATCCGAGAGGCGTTGGGCGTCGGTTGGCAAGTAGCCGAATGGACCGAGCTCGATGGCAGGGTATTCGGCCTCGACCACTTCGTCGAGGAAGCGCTGCCACGGTGTCTGACGCGGGTCGGCGGGCATCCAAACACCCCACGAGTCGGGGGCGGTACCAACGTGAATCGACATGCAGGTCTAGCGCCAGCAGTGTAGCGCGGCGGCGGGCCGGGTGCCGGCGCGAGTAGGTCACCCTCGCCCAGCCGCGGCAACCCAACGTGCGGTGCAGGGCCCGACCGCGAGTTAGTGGCACCGGTTCACGCGAATAACCTCGGGCCAAGCCGTGCAAATCCGACTGGGAGAGGGCTGGAACCATGCGGCCGAATGGGCGAGACGCCGTGCCGGGCGTCTTCTGGGCGGCGGGCGTGTCTGCCCGCCCCTCCCCGGCTGCCCTCCGGCACGGCGTCTCTCAACCACTACACCACGGCTGGAACGCGGAGTTTGTTGAAATGGGGAAGAGATCCTGGTTGCCGCCCTTTTGTCGTCGGCCGTTCGGCCTCACGACGTGACCGCGGCGAGCCCTCGCTTCTTCATCTCAGCCTCGATGTCGAGGCGGCCACCCTTGCGCGTGTCCCACTCCGACGCTGGCACCTGCCACATCACCTCGAACTCGTTGCCGTCAGGATCCTGCGCATACAGGCTGAGGCTTGTGCCGTGATCATTGACGCCCATCAGCGCATTCGCCTGCACCAGCGCGTCGCGCGCTGCAGCTAGCTCCGGCAACGTCTCGACTTCCCAGGCCAGGTGGTACAGGCCGACACGCTCGCCGCGCGTAGGCTCGGCTGCACCGGGACCGATACTAAACAGCCCGAGATCATGATTGTTGTCTGTCGTGGAGCTGGTGCGCAGGAAGTACGCCCGGTCGCCCATGTTCTGGTAGACCACGAAGCCGAGCACGTCCTGATAGAACTGCGCGGCACGCTCGGCGTTGCGCACGTACAGGACCGCGTGATTGAGTCGCTTGATTTGAAACATCGGTGTACCTGCTTAGAAACCCCCCGAGAGCTGTCAATATTCCTGGCTCGGTGGCCGGTGCGCGGCTGCGTACGTCAGCCCAGGGCGCTACGCTGGACTGCAACGTTGAAATCCCAGGAGCACGCCATGGCTGGAGTTCGGTTGGTCATCCACTTCACCGCCGACAGCGCGGAGATTGCCGACGAAGCGATCGCAGCAGCGGTCGAACGCTGCAAGAAGGCTCAGCAGGAGCCCGGCTGCCTGCAATTCGAGGTCTTCCGGAGTGCTTTGGAGCCGGAGCGCTACGTCCTGCTGGAACACTGGGAGAGCCAGGCAGCCCTGGACGTGCACGCCAAGGGCATGGCTGCCAACCCATCCCGGCCGAACCCGGGCATACGGCGCGTGCGAGAGGACTACGCCTACCAGACCACCTAGCCAGAAGTCGCACAGTGGGTGCCCTACACTCCCACAAATGCGGATTGCTCAGGTGGCGCCACCCTTCGAAACGGTGCCGCCCCTGGGCTATGGCGGAACCGAGCGTGTGGTTGCCACGCTGACCGAGGAACTGGTGCGGCGCGGACACGATGTTACGCTTTTCGCCGCAGGCGGCTCCTCCACTTCAGCCCAATTCATACCCACGGTGGAGCGCGCGCTGTGGCATGAGCAACCTCGGCCGCGTGATTTCAACCCGTACTGGGCCATCACACTGGGGGAAGTCTGGCGACGTATCCAAGACTTCGACATCGTCCACAGCCACCTGGATTTCTTCGGGTATCCGATGGCGGCCGCCGGTCTCCGGCCAGTCGTAACCACCCTCCACGGCCGGTTGGACCTTCCGGATTCACCCCCGCTGTACCGACATTTCAGCGATGTACCACTGGTCTCGATCAGCAACGCGCAGCGCGGGCCGGCGCCCGATGCCAATTGGGCCGCCACCATTTATCACGGTATCGAGCTAGACGACTACACGTTCAACCCGCAGATGGGCGGCTACCTTGCATTTCTCGGGCGCGTCTCACCTGAAAAAGGTCTGGACACCGCGATCCGCGTGGCTCGTCAGGCCGGCGTGCCACTGTTGATCGCCGCGCGGATGCCGCTCCCGCACCTGGAGGACCCGAACGTGCGAGCTGACTGGGAATACTGGGAGAACGAGGTCCAGCCTCTACTCGAAGACAAACAGGTAGAATTGCTCGGGCAGTTGGCGGGCAAGGACAAGGACGAGTTTCTCCGCAATGCGGCTGCCCTGCTGTTCCCGATCCGGTGGCCCGAGCCGTTCGGGTTGGTGATGGTCGAGGCCATGGCGTGCGGCACGCCAGTGCTCGCCCTGCGCGCTGGAAGCGTGCCGGAGATCATCGAAGACGGGGTGACGGGCTTCGTCCGCGACACCGAGGATGGACTCGTGGAGGCGGTCACACACATCGCTGAGCTTGATCGCGGCCGCTGCCGGGCGGAGGTAAAAAAACGATTTTCGCCCGCGGCCATGACCGATGCCTACGAGCAGGTCTACGCTAGTGTCATACGCGCGCACGCGTCGCGAAGTCGGTTTGCCGCCTGAATCCGGCACTGTACTTGCGAGCCATCCGGTGGGTGGGCATGGCTCCTTGAGCATCGTTCCGCGGTCAGTGTCCGTGCACGCCGTGATTTTCGACGTGGACGGGGTGCTCGTCGCTTCACCGCATGAGCCAGCCTGGCGCGCGGCGCTGGCCGGGCTGATGGCCGGCGAGTGGCGTGCGTTCGCACCCACCGCTGCGGACCCGTCTGGTCGCTTCACTACCGCTGTGTACCAGGAGCATGTGGCGGGTAAGGCTCGCGTGGATGGTGCCGCAGCCCTCCTGGAGTACTTCGGCATGCCACGCTCGGCGCAATTTGCCACAACTCTCGCCGCGCGCAAACAGGACCTCCTCGACGTGCTCATCCGGCGGGGTGAATTTCAAGCGTTTGAAGACGGGTTGCGATTGGTCCGGGCCCTGCGCCTCCGCGGTGTTCGCCTGGGAGTCGCTTCATCTTCGAAAAACGCGGATCGATTCATGCGGGGCGTACCGCTTGATAGCGGGGAGACGCTGCGGGATGCTTTCGACGCGAACGTCTGCGGGCGTGATCTGCCGCGCGGCAAGCCGCATCCAGACATATTCCTGCTCGCGGCGCAGGAGCTGCGGGTCGCACCGGAACGCTGCGTAGTGGTGGAGGATGCCACTTCTGGCATCCGAGCAGCCGCGGCGGCGGGCATGCGTGGACTAGGAGTCGCGCGGCTGGACGACGCGATGCTGCTCGAAACGGCCGGAGCGGAATTGGTGGTCACCAATCTTGACCAGGTAGGGGTGGACGCTCTGGTGCGAGGTCATCTCGAACGCGCACCGGAGCAGTCTGCGCTCGGAGTCGCTGCAAGCTACCCGTGCTGACCGACGAGCCAGGCGAAGCGACTCACTTACCCCCCGCTGCAGGCCGCAGCCCGGAACATCCGCCTTCCTCTGCTGCGAGAGAGGCCGAATTGCCAGTCGGCTCTCAGCTTTATTGGGAAACAGGCTGGGCGCAAGGCGCCCTGCAGGCAACCCCCGATTCCGCCTGGGTAATCGAGGAGCACGGATATACGCCGACGCGCGAAATGGGGGTGGAGTCCCGCTTCTGCGTCAGTAACGGCTTCCTGGGCGTCCGCGGCGCGCGGGCAGCCAGCCGCGGGCCAACCTGGGTGTCCTGGCTCCACCACCTGAGCTGGGCGTCATGGCCCCGCACATTCGTGGCTGGCCTGTTCGACACACCCAACACCGAGCCCGCGGTACCCGCCCTCGTCCCAGCACCGGACTGGCTACGCTTTCGGATCGTGGTCGATGGCTCACCGCTGCTGCTTCGCTCCGGTGAGTTGCTGGCGCACCAGCGCACCCTCGACATGCGCCGCGGTGGGCTACTGGCCGAGTGGCGTCACCGCGACCCGCATGGGCGCGGCATGCGGCTGCGCTCTCTGCGGGCGGTGTCACTTGCCGAACGCAGCCTTGGCATTCAACTGGTGCAGTTCGAGATAGATCAACCGACACGGGTGACGTTCGAGGCCTGGCTCGAGGTCACCAATGCCGGGCTCGACGTCGTTCAGATCCAGCCCAACCTCGGAGTCTGGCGGACCGATGCGTCTGGAAAACGTCTGGCGGTGGCGAGCGCCGCGGAGTTGCGGCTGGGTGACAGGCTCGTGGAGTCGACCGGCCAGGTGCACCTCACGCGCATCTGGACCTGGGACGCGGTGCCCGGCCAGCTCGTGACGTTCTGGCGCCTGGTCAGCTTCGCTCGCGCCGATGGCCATCGGCATCAGGCCCCGGCGCTGGCAGCCGAGAAGTCGCTGTCAGTGGCGCTCGAGTCCGGCCCGCGTGAGGTGTTAGCGGCGCACCAGCACGCCTGGGCGGCCCGCTGGACCTCGAGCGACGTTCGCATCGACGGCGATGCAGCCGCCCAGAGAGCATTGCGCTTCGCCATCTATCATCTCATCGGCGCCGCGAATCCGGACGACGAGCGGGTGTCGATCGGGGCTCGTGCGCTGACCGGCGACGCCTATCTGGGGCACGTGTTCTGGGATACCGAAAGCTATCTGCTGCCGTTTTACACGTTCACCTGGCCGGCCGCCGCGCGCGCGTTGCTCATGTATCGGTACCACACCCTACCCGCGGCGCGAGCAAAGGCCAGTCGGATGGGTTACACAGGTGCGCTTTACGCCTGGGAGTCGGCCGATACCGGGGAGGAAACGACGCCCGCGATGATTGTGGGCCCGGATGGGCGCTCGGTGGCGGTCCTGTGCGGCACACTCGAGCAGCACATCAGCGCCGACATCGCGTACGCCGTGTGGCAGTACTGGCAAGCCACGGAGGACGTCTCCTTTCTGTTGGAGGGCGGTGCCGAAATGCTTCTGGAAACGGCCCGCTTCTGGGGCTCGCGGGTGGCCCTGGAGCCCGACGGGCAGTACCACATTCGAGACGTAATCGGTCCAGACGAGTACCACGAGCACATTGACGACAACGCTTACACGAACGTGATGGCGCAGTGGAATCTGCAACGCGGGCTCGACACCGCTGCTCTACTCGAAAATCGCTGGCCGGACGAGTGGCGAGCACTCAGGGCTCGGCTTGGACTCGATGTGGACGAGATGGCGCACTGGCGCGATGCGGCGGCCGGCCTGGTCAGTGGGCAGGATCCGGTGACTGGACGCATCGAACAATTCGCGGGGTACTTCGGCCTGGAGGACGTCGACCTGACGCAGTACGCCGGCCGCACGGTGCCGATGGACGTGGTGCTGGGCCGCGAACGCACCCAGGCTTCTCAAATCGGCAAGCAGGCAGACGTGGTCATGCTGCAGGCCCTGCTACCTGATCGATTCGACCTCCGCGCCCATGCGACGAACTTCCGATATTACGAAACGCGGTGTGGACACGGGAGCTCCTTGAGTCGGGCGATGCACGCCATCGTTGCGGCCCGGCTCGGTGACCTGGACGTCGCTGCGCGCTACTTTCGCGAAACAGCTGCCACGGACCTGGGCAACGCGAACGCCGAGGGCGCCGGAGGAGTGCGCATCGCCGCGCTTGGCGGATTGTGGCAGGCAGCCATCCTCGGCTTTGCCGGCCTGAAGTTGGAGGCCGACGGACTCCGCTTCAGCCCCTGCCTTCCGCCAGGTTGGGAGCTCCTGTGTTTCCGAGTTCAGTGGCGGGGCCGCGAGTTGGAACTGCGTCTGGAGCGCGCGCTCCGCTTGTTCACGGCGACGCTTGCATCAGGGGATCCGATGCGCATCTATGTGGGGGAACAGGTACATACGCTGCACCAGGAGCACGTCTGGCACACACAGTCGGACGAGCCACGCACACGCGACATGCTCGATGCCGCCGCGTGACCAGCGTCCAGCACCCACCCAGCGCCTGCCGGGGCACCTGCGGCAACCGGTGACCGAGCGAACCCTCCTGAACGCGCGTCACAGCTTCGTCGGCCCGGGCAGGCTGCGAGATGGGCGTATCAGTAGTCCGAGGTCTCGACCTCTTTCTTGGTGATGAACTCGAGCAGCGCTGGACGGCCTTGTTGCGTCTGTTCGATGCCGCGCTTCAGCGCCGCGACGATCTCACCCGGGTCCGTCACGCGCTCGCCGTAGCCTCCAAAGGCGCGCGCCATGTCGGCATAGTTGCCACTGATGTCCGTGCTGCGGTACTTCTCGGTAGCCACCTGCATGATCTTTAGTTCGATGGCCATGCTGAAGTTGTTGAACAGGATGGACAGGATCGGGATCCGCTCACGCACGGCTGTTTCGAAGTCCATACCGGTGAAACCAATGGCAGCATCGCCCCAGACGTTGATGCACAGTTTGTCAGGCCGAGCAAGCTTGGCGCCCATGGCCAGGCCCAGACCGTAGCCCAGCTGAGTCGTCTTGCCCCAGCCGATGTAACTGAGCGGAGTGGTCGGCTGCCAGAACGGCGCGAGCTGGTCACGCGGGCTGCCAGCATCGTGGGTGATGATCGTATTTGCCACATCCACGGTATGCAGCATCTCCCAGATCACGCGATAGGGTGACAGCGGCGTCTCATTCGACGTCAGCTTGGGTTTCCACTGCGTCAGCCACTCCTCGCGCACGGCGGCAATCTCCGCGGCGATTCCCTTTGCACGACCACGGGGCTGGCCCTTGAGGCGGTCGCGGATCTCGGCGATGAGCGCGCGCAGGGTGAGCTCGGCGTCGCCAACCAGCGCGTGCTTGATCGGGAGCTCTTTGTTCAGGTCGGCTGGGTCGAGCGTGGCCTGGATGTAGACCGGCCCCTTGCGCGGCAGTTGGACGCCGTAGTTGGTGGTACCGAAGCTGCAGCCGATGCCGAAAATCACGTCGGCCTTATTCAGGAAGTGGCGGACCGCCTTCGGAATCGCGCGGCTGCCCGCGCCAAGGGACAGCGGGTGGTTCTCGGGAAAGGCGCTTTTGCCCTCGAGGCTGCTGGTGACCGGCGCCTCCAGGAGCTCAGCCAGCTCCCGCAGCGACTCCCAGGCGCGCGCGTAGTGCACGCCCTGACCGGCGTAGATCACGGGATGCTCGGCGCTGACGAGTCGCTCGGCGATCTCCGAGACTGCCTGAGGGTCCGGCCCGTAGCGGGTCCGCGGAACTGGCTCGTAGGTGATCGGCTCGGGTACATCCTCGGCCATGACGTCGACCGGGATCTCGACCATGACCGGTCGTGGGCGGCCATTTCTGACCTGGGTGAAGGCGCGGCGCATGGCGTCTGGCACCGCGTCGGCTACGAGCACCTGTTCGCACGACTTGGTGACGCGCTGAAAATTCAGGAAAGCGTTGAAATTGGGCGCGACGTTGATCAGCCGGCGCGGATAGCCGCCGGGCAGCACGACAATTGGCGACGAATCAGCGTAGGCCTGCGAGACGCCGCCGAAGGCGTTCTCGGTGCCTGGCCCGTGCTGCATGGCAAATACGCCTACCTGCTGGCCGGAGCAGACGCGGCTGACGGCATCCGCCATGTGCAGGCCGGTGCGCTCCTGGCGAACGATGATCGTACGAATGTCGGCCTGCGCGGCAGCCTCGATGATCGAGTTCACGGGGTAGCCAATCAGGAACTCAACACCTTCGCGCTTAAGGATTTCGGCGACAGCGGCGGCAGCTTTCATAGCAGATCAGGCTACCGCACACACTGGTTGGCAGGCCGAGACGCTAAGGCTTGACCGAGACTGGTGCCTTGGCCTGGAATTGCATGGACGTGGTGGGATTCGTCAGGTGTTTTGGCACGGGTTTGCCAGCCATGGACGTGGACTGCCTGTGTCGCTGCTTTGGCACGGCGCCGCGCGCCGGAGGGGCGCTGCCCCTCTACCCCGCCGGACTCGCGCTGGTCCAGTTGTTCCCTCATCGCTGCGGGGGCTCCGCCCCCAACACCCCCGGCCCATTCGGCGGACGTGCGGGTCCTAGCTACGCGACTGCGTCACCAGGCGTTCGACGAGGCCGCCCGCCGAGCGCGCGCCGCACGTTGCCGACCGACGGCTCACCGTGCCTCTGGCGGTTCACGCCGTATCAGGGCGGTCACTGGGGACGCGGCCCATCCGCGGGTGAGGACGAGCCTCCGGCCGGCGAAGCCACTGGGGAGGTGTGGAGGGGCTGCGCCCTCCGCGTGCCGAGGAAGTTCCCTGGAAGTGCGCACATCAGGCGGGGTAGAGGGGCAGCGCCCCTCCGGCGCGCAGCGCCGTGCCAAAGCAACGAAAGAGGCAGTCCACGTCCATGTAATTCAATGCGAGAAGGAGGTATCTGTGTGCAGGACCTGATCGAGTTGTTTCGCCACAACACGTGGGCGAATGCCAGGGTTTTCGACTTGGTGCTGGGCATCGACGCGGAGTTGTGCGAGCGCGAGGCGCCCGGCACGCGCGACTCGGTGACCGGCACACTTGGGCACCTGGTGCGAGTCGAGGACGCCTACCTGACCATGACCACGCGCCGCGACCGGGAGTGGCTGGGATCCAACGACGAGTACATGGCTCGAGGCCTGGGCTGGTTCAGCAACCGGATCCGAGAAATTGGCAGCGAGTATGTAAAGTTGCTCGAGTCGAGCTCGCCCGAATCGCTTGAGTTCGACCTCGGCATCCCCTGGTTCGACTTTCGAGTGAGCGCTCGAGAGGGGTTGCGCCAGACGCTCGCCCACTCAGCACAGCATCGCTCACAAGTGCTGTCATGGCTGTCTGCGAACGGAGTCCAGACGCCCGATCTCGACTACGTCTTGATGCTCAAGGAGACGCGCGCGGCGCTTTAGCCTGGGATGGCGCCGAGCCGCCCGGAGCGGTAGTCGTCGAAGGCCTGGGCAAGTTCCTCGTGGGTGTTCATGACGAACGGGCCGTACCACGCCACCGGCTCGCCGATTGGCAAACCACCCATCACGTACACGTCCAGGGCCGGGCTGCGGCTGTCCTGCGCGAGGTCAGCCCCGATACGGATCGCGTCGCCGGCGCCCAACACGGCTAACTGGCCGGCTTGGATCGGACGGCGGTCGGGAGCCACGTAGCCGGCGCCGCTGAGCGTATACACCAGCGCGTTGAAGTCGCGGCGCCAGGGGATGTCGACCTGGGCGCCGGGCTGGAGTGTGGCGTGGACGACGGAGATAGGCGAGTACGTCACGCCCGGGCCCGGGTGGCCGTCCACTTCACCCGCGATCACGCGCAACAGCGCGCCCCCATCTGGCGAGCGCAACAGCGAAACGGCCGTGGCGCGGATGTCCTGGTAACGCGGAGCAGCCATCTTGTCGCGCGCCGGCAGGTTCACCCACAGCTGCAGCCCGTGGAACAGGCCGCCACTCGTGACCAGCCACTCCGGCGGCCGTTCGATATGCAGAATGCCGCCACCAGCTGTCATCCACTGCGTATCGCCGTCGGTGATGACTCCGCCACCCCCGTTCGAATCCTGATGTTCGAAGGTGCCGTCAATGATGTAGGTAACGGTCTCGAAGCCGCGGTGGGGGTGCCACGGGGTACCCTTGGCTTCACCCGGCGCGTACTCCACTTCCCCCATCTGGTCGAGGTGAATGAATGGGTCCAGGTCAGCCATGGCGACACCCGCAAACGCGCGACGGACTGGGAAGCCTTCACCCTCAAAGCCGCGCGGTGCAGTGGTGATGGAGCGGACAGGTCGCAGCGCGGCATGTCGAGGATCAGGTAGGGTCACCCTTGGCAGGGCAAGGTCGGAGCGGGCAGTGATCGCTGGCATTTGCCGTTCACAACTGACCCTCCGCGGACCCTATTCCCAGCCGTAATCCTTGCGCCAGCATCCGTTCAGTGCTAAACCATTAGCAACATGACCAACTCTCCTCCGTCCACCGCCGCCACGGTGACCTACCGCCTCGACCCAGCCCACAGCTTGGTCGAGCTCAGCGCCAAGCACATGATGTTCACCACGGTCAAGGGCCGCTTCACTGGCGTGACGGGCACCATTGTCGAGTCGGCAAACGACCCGCAGGGATCGTCGTCGGTCCAGGCTGAGATCGACGCGGCCACGCTGAGTACGGGCGACGAGAAGCGCGATCAGCACCTGCGCTCGGCTGACTTCCTGGATGTCGCAAACCATCCCACGATCACCTTCAAGAGCACCAGAATCGAAGGTTCCGGCGAGCACTATCGGGTGATCGGCGACCTCACCATCCACGGCACAACCCGTGAGGTCACACTCGAGACCACTCTCAACGGCACCGGCAAGAGTCCATTTGGAGCGGAGCTGGTTGGTTACAGCGCAGAGACCGAGATCAACCGCAAAGATTTCGGTCTGAACTGGAATGTGGCCCTGGAAGCCGGCGGCGTTCTGGTGAGCGATAGGATCAAGATCCTGCTGGAGATCCAGGCAGTCCGCGAGGGCTAGGCCCCCTGTCTGGGGCGGAGCGTTGCATCCAGCCGCTTACCCGCGCCAGCGGGTACAAGCCCTTGCTTGTCCACGCTGGCTGCGCGCGACTCTGGAAAGCGTGCCCTGGCTTCGCGGCTGGATTGGACGCCATCGTGTGGGCCGCGCTCGACGATGTCGGGCCAGCCCGCGGCGTGTTGACGTGAGGCATTTGCCTCAGCCTTGCTCGAAACGCAACGGTTGTTGGCTCGGGTGCTAACCGCTGCCATCGGGGCGCGGCCAGACTTGATAAGCTGTGCATGCGCATGAGCGGAGTCGTTGCGGCGGTCAGTTGCAGCCCCGGGCATACCCTGAGTAAGCCCAATCAGTCGAGCATCCGGCTGCTGAGCGGACTGGGCGTCGAGGCCGACGCGCACCACGGAGTGACCGTCAAGCATCGCTCCCGGGTCGCGCGCGACCCGACCCAGCCCAACCTGCGCCAGGTGCACTTGATTCAGGCCGAGCTGCATGTTGAGCTGCAAGCAGCCGGCTTCAGCGTGTCCGCAGGACAGATGGGCGAGAACATCACTACCCGCGGCCTGGATCTGCTTCGGCTGCCGGCTGGCACACGTTTGTTGGTTGGCCAGCAAGCGGAAATCGAGGTGACCGGTCTCCGCAATCCGTGCGCCCAGCTCGACCTCATTCAGCCCGGACTGATGGCGGCGACGCTGCAGCACGACGCGCAGGGCAATCTAGTCCGCAAAGCCGGGATTATGGCCATTGTCCTGGCCGAGGGTGAGGTGCGCCCGGGCGATCCGATCCGCGTTCAGCTCCCGCCGCTACCGCACCGCCCACTCGAGCCAGTCTGAAGCAACCGTCCCGGCTCAGGCACCGACTGAGCTATACGTTCGGCTCCAAATACGTACGACTCACCGCCTCGGCAACCATGGCCGGCTTCGTCTCTCCCTCGATCTCGACAGTGATCTCCGACACCTGCTGGATGACGTCCGGCTGCACCTCTTCAATGCTGATCAATTTGGTGCGCCCCCGAATCCGCTTGCCCACGTGGACCGGGCTGATGAAGCGCACACGATTCAATCCGTAGTTCACCGCCATCCGGCTGCGCAGGCGGATCTGGATGCCTTCGCCGCCGCGCATGATGAACGGCGCCGACGACAGGGTCCAGTACCCATGCGCGATGGTTCCGCCAAAGTGGCCGGCCTTGGCGCGCTCGGTGTCGACGTGGATCCACTGGTGATCACCGGTCGCGTCGGCGAACTGGTTGATCTCCTCCTGGGTCACCGTGTGCCAGTCTCCGACACGGATTTGTTTGCCGACGTACCGTTTCAGTTCGTCGACGCTGGTAATGGTTGCCTCTGCCATGGGTGCCAGGCCAATGGTACGAGATGAACTACACGCGGCACTCGGGCTCGCTCGCTCGCGGCGCTCGGCAGGACAAGCAAGGCAGTGGCTGACCTGCCTCAAGCGCTCTAGCTTGCGCGGGAGGGTAACGTATTTCGGCGTTCAGCAAACGCGGAAAATCAAGGTGAAGCCCATGGCGAGTACGGTAAGGCTCCGAAGGAACGTCGCGAAATTGCCTGGCGGTGATTGGGATCCGACTATCGTGTGGTACGCGGCGGCCATAGCTGAGATGCAGACGCGGCCGATCAGCGATCCGACCAGTTGGCGCTATCAAGCTGCTGTCCATGACTACAGTCCGGGATCTGACCCCAACGCGACGCCAGGTGAGACGCTACCGTCAACCAGCGATCAGAACACCTTCTGGGCACAATGTCAGCACAGCAGCTGGTATTTCCTGCCCTGGCACCGCATGTACCTTGCGTGTTTCGAGCAGATCGTCGCGACCACGGTCCAGCAGCTGGGCGGCCCGGCCGACTGGGCGTTGCCGTACTGGAACTATAGCGACGCAGCAAATCCGCATGCGCGGCAACTGCCACCTGCGTTCCGCGCCACCAGCACGCCAGATGGGAAACCCAATCCACTCCGCGTCGGGATGCGGTTGAGGGGCAACAGCGGCAAGGATGTGGCAACCCCTGCGGCTACCAGCTTGGGCTGTCTGAAGGATCAGTGGTTTACCGCGCAGGCGATGGGCGGGGACCCGGGCTTCGGCGGGCCAGCCACCCTTTTTCATCACAACGCGGGTCCAGCCGGGATGCTCGAAGTCACTCCCCACGGGAGCATCCATGTCGCGGTCGGCGGGTTCATGGGCAGCTTCAACACGGCTGCATTGGACCCCATCTTTTGGCTGCACCACTGCAACCTGGACAGACTATGGGTGGTGTGGCGACGGCGCAACGCCCAACATCTTGATCCAACCGACGCGAAGTGGCAGACGGCGCTCTCTTTCAAACTCCATGCCATAACGGGAGCCACTCTTTCGCTGAGCCCATCTCAGGTCGTCGACACCACCACGGCGCCCCTGAGTTACCAGTACGCCGACGTATCCGACCCGCTGCCGGCCGCCCCAGGCGGTGCACCGGCCGTCCCAACGAGTGTAGCCATGCAGCTTCCGCCCACACCTCCGATTCCTGAGATGGTCGGCGCCACCAACCGCGAAGTCGCGCTGGAAGGGCAGCCCACGACCACCGAGCTGGCCGTCGCTCAGCCAAGTGGACCAGCGCGCGCCTCGTTGCTGGCGGCTCCAGAACGGCGCGTGTACCTGAACATCGAAAACATCACCGGCAGCGGAGCTCCCACGAGCTACGCGGTGTACGTCAATGTGCCCCAGGGCGATAGGCCGCAGCAGCACCAGGAGTTGTACGCCGGGTTGCTGCCCATGTTCGGGCTGACTGAGGCATCCCGAACCGACCAGACACATAACGGGAGTGGGCTGCACTATGCGCTCGAAATCGGCGACATCATCCGTACGCTCGAAGCACGGTCTGACTGGGACCCGAGCAAACTCCGCGTGACGTTCGTGCCTGAAGAAGTGGCCCCAGATGAGCCGGAGCCGGGCGGCGCATCGCTCGTGGGACCAGCATCAATACGCGTGGGGAGGGTGAGCCTGTATTACGTCTGAAGCTGCGGTCAGACGTGCCGCCAGAAGCGTGAATCAGGGCACTCGACGCGACGACTCAGGTCGTGCTTGCATCGCAGCACTGGACAAGGGCGTGGCCGCAATTCGTGGCGGCAGCGTTCGCCAGGCAGCCCGGATACGATTCTTCCTGGCTTCCCGGCCGGAGTGGTGGACGCTGGCTATCTGCGCGACGGCATGGGCGGTACTCACGGGCCGAGAGTTCGGAGGTATCTCCGGGCACCATCCGGTGGATCCAGGTACATCCGTTCTGCTATCGGCGTGGATGCAGAACACCGCTGACTGGCTGCTCATGGTCGCCGCCATGATGCTGCCAGTGGTCGTGTTCTCGATCCGCGTGAGCGCCGCGCGGAGCCTGTGGCGGCGACGCCATCGCGCAATCGGGGGGTTTCTCATCGGGTACATTGGCCCGTGGGTGGTCATGGGCGCCGGTCTCGCCGGAGTTGCGGTGGAGATCGGGCTGGAGCGTTGGCTGCACGGGTTGCCGTGGCTCGCCGGAGCCGGCTTCGGGGTAGCCGCGGCTTGGCACCTGGCGCCGGCCAGACAGCGCGCCGTGCGCGGCTGTCATCGAACCGCCCCACTTGCTCCTGACGGCTGGCGGGCAGATCGCGATTGCCTTCACTTCGGCTGGTCGACTGGCTGCCAGTGTCTGATCAGCTGTTGGGCGTTGATGGTAGCGTGCGTTCTCGCCGGCCACACGTTGGCAGCAATGGCAGGCGCTACCACTCTCGCCGTGGCCGAACGCTACTTCGTCCGCGCTCGCCAGCGGATCGCCTTCGGCCCACTCCTCAGCCTGGGGCTGGTGTATGGAGTCCTTGGACTGGCCGCGACGCAGTCTGGGTAGCACTAGCCGCGCAGTGCGCTCAGCCCTTTGTGGCGCCCAGAGTGAGAACCCGGACGAAGTGGCGCTGCAGCAGCAGGTAACAGATGATCGTCGGCATGGCGACCAGGACCGCGCCGGCTGCGATCAGGTTGTTGTCAGTGAAGAACAGGCCCTGCAAATTCGAGAGCGCGGACGTGATCGGCCGCTTGGAGCCGGTTTGCACGAGCACCAGAGCCCAGAAGTAGTCGTTATAGATGAAGGTGAACTCCAGGGTCGCCAGCGCCGCCACAGCCGGACGCGTCAGCGGCACGATCACACTCCAGAACGTGCGCCACACCGACGCCCCATCCACGAGCGCGGCTTCGGTGAGCTCCTTCGGGATGGTCTTCATATAGTTGCTCAGCACAAAGGTACAGAAGCCCATTTGGAAGGCGACGTGAATGGCAATAATACCGACGTAGCTGTCAAAAAAGAGACCGCTGTCGCTGAGCCACTCGGGTAAAGGGAGCGCCAGATACAGCCGGTACGGCGGCGTGATGATCGTCTGCTGCGGCAGGAGATTACCGGCCGTGAACAGCATCAACAGGGAGAGATTGAATCGGAAGGGAAAGCGCGCAAGCACGAATGCCGAGAACGACGACAACAACAGCGTCAGCACTAGTGCCGGACCGACGACGATCAGGGTGTTCAGGTAGTAGTGCGGCAAATCCGCCTGATTCCAAGCATTGCTGTAATTCTGGAAATTCAAGACGCCGGCGACCGACACGTAGCCCCGCTCCGCCGTGTCGGCGTACGGGCGCAGCGAGGTGTACACGGCCCACAGCACCGGCAGCAGCCACACTCCAGCGGTGAGCAGCAGAAACGCTTGCAGGAGGAAGCTCGGCCCCGTCCGACGGCGCGCGGCGCCCGACCGCGTGAGTGCCGCGGGGCGGGAACCGACCTCGACTTTGGCGCTCATGCGGTTGCCGCGTCGGCGTGGAAGATACGCCACAGATAGGGCACGATGACGCCAAGCGAGATCGCCAACAGGATGACCGCCAGCGCTGACCCAAAGCCGATGCGGCTAGCCTCCCCGATGATGTTGTTGGTGACCAGCACCGAGATCAGCTCCAGCCCGTTGCGGCCTTTGTTGACGACGTAGACGAGGTCAAACGCGCGCAGGGCTTCGATAATCGTGATGACCAAAACCACAACGTTGATCGGCTGCATTGCTGGAAAAACCACACGGAAGAAGGTCTGACGCGGACTGGCGCCGTCGATTGCCGCCGCCTCGCGCAGTGACGGGTCGACCGACTTGAGGCCGGCCAGGTACAGCACCATGATGTAGCCGGCGTGCCGCCAACTGGCGAACAACATCACCGCGAACAGGTTGACGTTGGGCGTGCCCAACCAGTCGATCAGATTGGGCGGTTTGGTTGTCCCGAGCACGTTGTTGACCAGGCCCTGCTCGGGCGCAAAGAACAGGTCCACGATGAAGCCAGTGATGGCCAGGGACAGCACCACAGGCAGGAAGAACACACTCTGGTAGAAGCTCAACCCGCGAATGTCGCGATCCAGCAGCACCGCCAGAAACATTCCGAAGGGGGTGGCGATGAACATCAAGACGCCCAACCAGATCAGGTTGTGGAGCAGGGCTGGCCAGAACGGCGGGTAGATCGAGACGATGTCGGAGTAATTCTTGAGCCCGATCGGCTCGATCGTGGCGAAGCCGCCCACGCCGTTCCAGCGAGTGAACGACAGCACGACTGAGCTGAGCGCAGGGAACCACACCAGGAACACGTGGATGGCGGTGGGCACGCCGAGCATCAGCGCCAGGACCAGTTTGTCCTGGCGCGTCAGCAAGCTCAGCCGGGTGCGCACTGCTGGCAGCGCGGCCGCGGAGGTGACCGGAGATGCGATCTCAGACATCAGACATCAGCATCCAGCGCCGCTGTGCGACGAGCCGATACCAGGCGCCGCATGGTACGGCTCGGCCCCGGAGACCCGACAACACAGCTGCACCTCGAGCTCTAGCCGATAAAGATGGCCTTTTTCTGGTCTTCGATCGACTTGAGCAGATTGTCCACGTCATCGGGCTTGCCAATGAACTGCTGGAGCGAAGGAATCATGACTGTCGAGGCGAAGTCAGGCCGCGTGTCGCGGTCGAGGAACTGCGCGATGCTCTTCGACGATCCGATCAGTTCAGCGGCTTTCTTCTGGAACGGGCTGTACTTGGATGTATCGGCATCCTTTGGGGCAGCCACGTTGTTTGGGCTCGACGTCAGGAAAATGGTGGCTGCCTCCCCTGTACCCAGGTACTGCAGGAGTTGCTTGGCACCTTCCGGGTTCCTGGGTGACTTGGCCATCATGAAGCCGTCAATGGGCGCGTCGATTGCGTCCTGTCCGTACTGCGCATTCACCTGTGGGAAAGCAAAGAAGTCGAGATCGTCGTGGTCGGCCTGGACGGTCGCCTGCTCACCAATGAAGGTGCCCAGGAGCATCATGCCCGCCTGCTTACCGATGAGCGCCTGGGCTGCGTCCTGCCAGTCTCGCCCGAGCGCGCCCTCCTGGTGAGCCGGAAGCAGATCTGCCCAGGTAGTGAAGACGTTCTTTACTTTGGGGTCAGTCCACGATTCTTTACCGGACATCAATGAAACGTGAAAATCGTAGCCGTTGGTCCGCATGTTCAAGATGTCGAAGGTGCCCATGGCGGGCCAGCCCTGCTTGTCGGCAAAAGCAAACGGAACAATATTGTCCGTCTTCATCTTGGCAGCGAGGCCCTTCAAATCGTCGAGAGTCTTGGGCACCTGGTAGCCCTTGTCTGTGAAGAGGCTCTTGCGGTAGAAGACTGCCCACGGATAGTTATACATAGGCACAAAGTACTGGTGGTTGTCTGAGCCGGTTGAGGCCTTTTTCATCGCGTCCGAGAAGTTGCTGCCGATCTTGCCCCACACGTCGTCTATCTGACCGGCGAGTCCCTGAGCGGCGAAGAACTGCATTCGGTAGCCAGCAAACCATGTGTAAACATCGTCTGGCTTGCCTTGGAGATAGTTGTTGATCTGTTCCTGAAAAGCGTTGTGCTCGACAGTGTTGACGGTGACCGGAATTCCAGTTTTCTTGGTGAAGGCGTCCAGAACGTCCTGCATCGCCTTCTTCGGCACGGCGTCCGAATAATTCGATCCAAACGTCACGGCATTGCCGCTGACCGCGACGGCTGGGGCGGCCGACGGGCTGGCGACCGCGGCAGCGCTCGGCGCGGCGCTTGGGGCGGCGCTAGGCGCCGCACTGGCGGACGGCGCTGGGGCTGGAGCGGTGCTGGGAGAGGCGGCTGGGGCGGTCGTGGGTTTGGCGGCCGGCGCTGGCGACGTCGTCGGCGCAGGCGCGGGCGGGCTGGTCGGAGCGGCCGCGGGGGCGGGCGCACACGCGGCCAGCAGCGACGGGCCAATCAACACGCCTGCCGCAAACATCCCGCGGCGAAGGAAATCGCGTCGAGTCTTCAGTTGAGCCATTGAGGGTCCCCTATTCAGGAAGTGAAGGTGATTGAACGATAGAGGGGTGTGGTGTGCGCAATCGCACGCTCGAAGTGGTGGCGGCCGCGCACTCATGCAGTAAGAACTTCGAGGCCCGCGCGTTCGAATGCCCGACGCTGTTCGCTCAGGATACCGGTGTCGGTGACCAGCACGTGGATGCTCTCGATGGCTGCCGTCTGGCACAGCGTGGTGCGACCGATCTTGCTGTGGTCAGCGGTCACGATCACTCGCTCGGCAGCGCGCAGCAAGGCGCGGTCGGTGGTGGCGACCGAGAGGTCCGGCGTCGTCAGTCCATTCACGACCGTCAGGCCGTTTCCGCCCAAAAAGAGCTTGTCGACGTGCAGGCTCCGCAGGGTCTCTTCAGCCAGCGAGCCGACCAGGGCATACGTGGTGCCTCGCAGGTTGCCACCGGTGACCACCACCTCGATGTCAGGATCCGGCGCCAGCTCGGCGGCGATGTTGACGGCACTGGTCACAACCGTCAAATTGCGCACGCCACTCAGGTGTCTGGCGACTTCCATAGTGGTCGTGCCCGGGCTCAAGATGACGGTGTCGCCCGACTGCACGAGGGCAGCGGCCGCGGCGCCGATGCGCCGCTTTTCCTCGATAAATTGGACCAACTTCTCACCAAAGGTGGGTTCGTAGGCGCGGCTGGGGACCAACAGCGCGCCGCCGTGAACGCGGCGGACCCAAACCTCGGCCTCGAGGGATTT
>JBPCIO010000114.1:0-2681 GCA_051006215.1 Chloroflexota bacterium | reverse complement strand
TCCCAAGGGTGCCCCAACAGAGTTCGTCCCGGCACGCTGGCGCGGCTAACTGGAGCAAGCAGTCAAAGCTGGCAACGCCGTCGACTACCGGCACTACTGGGAGCTGACGGTGCTTCTGGCGCTGCGTGATGGGCTTCGTTCGGGAGACGTGTTCGTGCCCGGTTCCCGGCGGTACGCCAATCCGGCTGCCTACCTGCTCACTCCGCACGCATGGGCGGGCCTGCGGCTTGAGTTCTGCCAGCTGGTCGGCAAGTCCACCGATGCCGGAACTGCGCTGGAAAAGGCCGAAGGCGAGTTGCACACCGCGCTGACCGACCTCGAGCGAGTGCTGGCCTCGGATGGGGGACCGGTTCGCCTGGGCGAAGACGGGGAGCTGATTATCCCGCCGCTGCCGGCCGAGGACATCCCAGCCGAGGCTGAGACGCTGAAGACGGAGTTGACGGAGCTGCTGCCCTTCGCCCCGATCGTCTCCCTGCTCATCGAGCTGGACCGCCGCACCGGATTCCTGGAGTGCTTCACCCATGCCGGAGGTAAGCAGGCCCGAACCCCGGAGCTCAAGCGCAACCTGCTCGCCGTTCTCATCGCCAATGCCACCAACCTCGGCCTGGTGCGCATGGCAGAGGCCTGCGGTATTTCCAACGACGTGCTCGCCTGGACTGCCGAGTGGTACGTGCGCGAGGAGACGCTGCGCGCGGCGAATCTAGCGATCGTGAGCTATCACCAGCGGCTGCCGCTCACGCAGGTGTTCGGCGGGGGCACGCTGTCGAGCTCGGACGGTCAACGCTTTCCCACCAAGGGCAAGTCGCTGACGGCGCGCGCTATGTCGCGCTACTTCGCCGACGAGGGGCTCAGCGCCTACACCCACGTAAACGACCAGCACGCCACGTTCGGCACGAAGGTCATCGTGGCCACCGACCGTGAGGCGCACTATGTGTTGGACGAAATTCTCGGCAACGCCACCGACCAGCCGATCACCGAGCACGCGACCGATACCCACGGCGCGACCCTCATCAACTTTGCGCTCTTCGACCTGGTCGGGCTGCAGCTGTCGCCGCGCATCCGCGACCTCGGCAAGATCACCCTGTACCGGACTGGACCGAATGCCGAGTTCGTGCGTACCTACTCGTACGCTGGGTCACTGTTGACCCGGCGCCTGGACACAGAGCTGATCGCCGAGCACTGGGACGACCTGCTGCGCCTGGCTGGCTCGCTCAAATTCGGTCACGCCACGGCATCTCTGATCGTCGGCAAGCTGTCCCGCTCCGACCGCCAACAGAACGCCTTCGCGGCGGCGCTCAAGGAGTGGGGCGCGCTGTGCCGCACGATCTACGCCGCCCGCTACCTGGCCGACGAGACCTACCGACGCAAGATCGCCCGGCAGCTCAACAAGGGCGAGAGTCTGCATGCCCTGCGCCGTGACCTGTTGTACGCCCACGAGGGCGCGATCCGTCGTCACCGCCTGGAGCAGCAGACCGAGCAGGCCTGGTGCCTGACGCTGGTGACCAACGCGGTCGTGACGTGGACCACCGAGTACTACGGGCTGGCGGTCGCGGAGATGCGCGCCCAGGGCCGCCAGGTCGAGGACGAGATCCTGGCCCACATCTCTCCAGCGCACAGTGAGAACGTCAACTTCTTCGGCTCGATCACCGTCGACGTCGAACACGAGCTGGCCAAGCTCGACCCGTCCGGCTATCGGCCGCTACGCGAGCGGGCCAGCGCGCCGGCTTCAATCCTGCTGTAATACGCGTTATCACAGCATTTCGACCAACTCGCCGTCCCTCTTCAGTTCAGCCGCGGGCGCCTCAAGTGAGCGCCCGCGTATCGTTATCACAGGACCCCCTCCTCGGCACCCTCATCGCTGACTTCCTCACCGACATGGCCCACGCCAACCGATCGGTGCATACCCGGCGCGCGTACGCCTCCGACCTCGGCAGCCTCCTTCGCTTCCACCGCGGCCCCGCCTCGTCGATCACGCCCGAGACCCTGCGGAGTTTCTTCGCCACCATCGCACACCTGGCGCCCGCGTCGCGCGCGCGCAAGGAGGCGGCGATCGCGAGCTTCCTGGCCTGGGCGTATCGTCACGATCTCATTCCCGCTGACCCGATGGGGCGGGTCGACCGCGTCCGTCTCGATCCACCCGTACCACGCGGTCTGCGCACGGGGGAGGTGGCCACCATCCTGGCTGCCATCCCCGCCCATCGTCGCCGTGACCGGCTGCTGTTCCGCCTCATTGCCGAACTCGGTCTCCGCGTCGGCGAGGCGCTCACGCTCCAGGTTGAAGACGTTGACCTCACCCGCGACGATGAGCACCTGTCGGTGCTCGGCAAGGGCGGCCGGCGACGCACGGTGCTGATCGATGGCGACGGCCTGGTCGTCCAGCTAGGCGCCTACCTCCGCTCCACCGGCTACCGACACGGCCCGCTGTTCCGTGCCGAGAAGAACGGCCGCGGTGGTTCGTTGCGCTATCAGTCGGCTCAGGAGCACTGGGCCAGATACTGTGCTGCCGCCGGCGTCGACGCCACTCTGCACCAGCTGCGCCATACCCACGCGACGGAGCTCGTCAACGCTGGCATCAGCCTCGCCACCATCCGTAAACGGCTGGGCCATCGCAACTTGCAAACCACCCTACGCTACGCAGAGCAATCTGACATAGTCGCCGATGCGGAGCTCAGAGCCTGGCG